>JBFHVZ010000390.1:0-1025 GCA_041589295.1 Pseudomonadales bacterium | reverse complement strand
TTTTGGATATGACCCTGTGTTCTTTGATCCTGAATTACAGGTGTGCCCTGCGTTAATTTCGAAAGAAGAAAAGAACAAGATTTCCCATCGTGGAAAAGCAGTTGCCCTACTGCAAGCTGCGTTCAGAACGCGTTAGTTTAAATCGTGCCCCAATTAACTCTGCCGCCACTATCGCTATACATTCACATACCTTGGTGTGTGCGCAAATGTCCGTATTGCGATTTCAACAGCCACAAAGCTGGCGAAAACCTGCCGGAAAAAGAGTACGTCGCTGCATTGCTGGATGACTTAGACCGTGACTTGCAATGGGTGCAAGGTCGTAGCATTCACAGCATCTTTTTTGGTGGCGGCACACCCAGCTTATTAAGCGTTGAAGCCTATGAGGCCCTGTTTGCAGGATTAAAACAACGTCTTACCTTTGACGACGATATTGAAATCACGCTGGAAGCCAACCCCGGCACCTTTGAAGCAGAAAAGTTTAAAGGCTACCGCCAATTGGGCATCAACCGTTTGTCCATTGGCATTCAAAGTTTTCGCGATGAGCAATTAAAAGTATTAGGCCGCATACACAGCGCAGACGAAGCCATTCGCGCCGTGGAAATGGCCCGCGACGCTGGCTTTGATAATTTCAATTTAGATCTAATGCATGGGCTGCCCGATCAAACCCTAGACATGGCCTTGGCCGACATTCAACAGGCCCTTGATTTAAAACCAACTCATTTAAGTTGGTATCAACTCACCATCGAACCTAATACAGAATATTTTAAATACCCGCCTAAATTACCCGAAGACGAAACCCTTTGGGCCATTCAAGAAGCCGGACAAAAGCTATTAGCCGAAAACGGTTTTGCCCAGTATGAAATATCGGCTTATTCGCAAGTGGGTAAGCAAGCGGGTACGCAAGCCAAGCACAATTTGAACTATTGGCAGTTTGGTGACTATTTAGGTATCGGCGCTGGAGCCCATGGCAAAGTGACACTGCCCGCGCAAAATCAAATATTGCGTACGGCTAAGACTCGTTTACC
>JBFHVZ010000389.1:0-1051 GCA_041589295.1 Pseudomonadales bacterium | reverse complement strand
CTTCTGCTTTTTTGAACCAATCAAGAATTCGACCCACAAACGGCGAGATTAAAAAGACGCCAGCTTGGGCGCAGGCAACGGCTTGAGCAAAGCTAAAGAGAAGGGTGAGATTACAATGGATGCCTTCTTCTTCGAGTACTTTAGCCGCTTGGATACCTTCCCATGTGGAGGCGATTTTAATCAGGATGCGTTTGCGATCCACACCTGCTTCTTCGTAAAGGCTGATAATACGACGCGCCTTTTCCACGGTAGCGATGGTGTCGAAGGACAGACGAGCGTCGACTTCGGTGGATACGTATCCGGGAACAGTTTTTAGAATTTCACAGCCGATAGCGACGGCCAGTTTGTCCATGGTGTTCTCAAGCAGATCACCTTGCTGCTGCTTTGCCCATGCGACTGCGCCGGTAATAAGGCTTTGATATTGGGGGAGCTGGGCAGCCTTATAAATCAGTGATGGGTTGGTGGTGGCATCCTGTGGGGAGAACTGTTTTATGGCTTCGATGTCGCCGGTGTCGGCAACCACCGAGGTCATGGTCTTTAGCTGTTCGAGTTTGCTCATTATTTTAGACTTCTGACTTCCGTGAATTTTTGTCAGTCTAATGTCCGTAAATTACGATCTGTTGTCAAACGCGGTTGCAGAACACGGTTGTAAAGCGCGGTTGCAGAACACGGTTGTAAAACGCGATTCTCAGGGGCGTGTTAGTTAAACCGCATCTGGAATCAGCGCGAGAGCCTGCTCCAATGTCTCAAGGCCAGCTTCTTGGCCGTAGGCGTTTTCACTTAGGTGGCGGCGAAATTTGCGCGCCCCAGGCATGCCATTAAACAAACCTAAGAGGTGGCGGGTAACATAGTTCAGTTTACCTCCTTGGCTAAGTACGGTTTCTATGTAGGGATACAAATCGCGTATCACTGCTTTACGCTGCGCTAGAGAATCAATTTGTGCGCTGTGCTGATAAAAGGCTTCGTCTACACCCATTAGCAGTGAGGGATTGTGATATGCCTCGCGTCCGACCATGACACCATCAAGGTGGTTGAGTTGTTCCTTCATGGT
>JBFHVZ010000388.1:0-1248 GCA_041589295.1 Pseudomonadales bacterium | reverse complement strand
GTTGCGACCATCAACCACTACACGTCTGTGGTTGGCGTCCACCTCTGCGCATTCCTCTGCGCTCAAAGCTGGACTGTCTTCCAGCAGGCAGTAGGCCAAGAATAAATCCATAAAATAGATTTGTTGCAGGTTTACGCCCAAAGGCTCAAATGGATTTAAATCCAGACAACGCACTTCGATGTATTCCACCCCGTAACGGTCCAATGCCGTCAGCGGCTTCTCACCATTTTGACTGGTGCGTTTAGGGCGAATGTCAGCATAGTATTCGTTTTCGATCTGCAACAAGTGGGTATTGAGCTGTTTGAACTCGCCGTTTACGCTCACCCCGATTTTTTCGTAGCGCTCGTAAGGTTCCTTCACCGCTTTGCGCAGAGTTTGCGTATACGTCGGTAGGGAGTTAAAACACACGAATAACGAAGCTTGAGCATTGTTCTGATAGCCCAAATCACTCATGCGTAAACTGGTGGCATAGGGTCGGTACAGGGTGTCTGCATCTAGCGTTTCTAAGTCGTGCTTTTTGCCTTTGACAAAGCTTTTATCCAGCGCAGGTGACGCGCCAAATAAATAATTCAACAACCATGAATAACGACGGAAATTACGAATCAAGCCGAAGTAACGTGCGCTGACAAAATCCTGCGTAGGCGCTTGTCCGCATTGTTTAGCCAGTACAGCCCACATTTCTGGACGCACCGAGAAGTTGTAATGCAAACCTGCAATACACTGCATGATGCGACCGTAACGGTGCCATAACCCGCGACGGTAAACATGTTTCAGCTGACCTAGGTTCGAGCTGCCATACACGGCGATGGGAACATCTAATTCGTGTTCGATGGGACAGGGCATAGACGCTGGCCAAATCGCTTCATCGCCCAGTTCGCCATTGGTGTACCTGTGTACTTCTTCTAAAAAAGCCAGCACTTCTTCCGGTGAATTTTCTACCGGCGTAATAAATTCCAGCAAAGCTTCACTGTAGTCCGTGGTAATACTTGGATGAGTTAATGTAGAGCCGAGTGCCTGAGGGTGTGGCTGTTGACTGACGCGCTGTTTAGGCGTCACCCGCAGACCTTCTTTTTCGATACCGCGTTTAAAATGAAGGCAAGCCGGATCGGCCGCCGCTAACGCGGCCAGATTATTTTGAAAAGCGGAGGCAGATGACAAAGACAAGGGAAAGTCCTTCGCGGGCAAATTAGCGAATTATAGACCTCACCACCTAAAGGGGAAGCAGTTTGACTGGAACAGTGTGGCTAT
>JBFHVZ010000387.1:0-1394 GCA_041589295.1 Pseudomonadales bacterium | reverse complement strand
CGTCTTCGATAGAAATGATTGGGTACTGGTCACACAGTTCTGCTAGGTAGTCAGAGAATTCTTCTGGAGAAAATACTTTGCCTTCGCCTGACAGGTCGTATTTACCGTCTTTGTAGAATTCAGAAGATGCACAGTCCAGAGCCAGAGTAATGTCTTTGCCCAGTTCGAAACCAGCATTCGCAACAGCTTCTTTAATAACAGCCAGTGCATCTGCGTTAGACGCTAGGTTAGGCGCGAAACCACCTTCGTCACCTACTGCTGTGTTCAAGCCTTTTGCTTGCAGCACTTTTTTCAGGTTGTGGAAAATTTCTGCACCAGCGCGTAGACCTTCGCTGAAAGATTCAAAACCAACAGGCTGTACCATGAATTCTTGGATATCAACGTTGTTATCTGCGTGCTCACCGCCGTTCAGGATGTTCATCATTGGCAATGGCATGGAGTACTGGCCAGCAGTACCGTTGATGTCAGCGATGTGAACATACAGTTCAACGCCTTTCGCTTGCGCTGCGGCTTTAGCGTTAGCCAGAGACACGGCCAAAATGGCGTTTGCGCCCAGCTTGGCTTTGTTTTCAGTGCCGTCTAGTTCAAGCATTTTGTTGTCGATGGCGCGTTGATCCAGTGCGTCCATACCAACCAATGCAGCTTTGATTTCGCCATTGATGTTAGCAACGGCGTTTAGTACACCTTTACCCATGTAGCGGCTTTTGTCGCCGTCACGCAGTTCCAGTGCTTCGCGAGAACCGGTAGACGCACCAGATGGTGCACAAGCAGTACCCATGATGCCGCCTTCTAGGTAAACGTCCGCTTCTACGGTTGGGTTACCACGGCTGTCCATAACTTCACGAGCTTTGATGTCTACGATCTTTGCCATCGCGTTTATCTCTCCAAATGTGTCTAAAATGTAAGTTTTAATGAATCTTTTAAATTTTTTAAGGCCATCGATTAGTGCTGCGCCCAATTTGATGCCCTAGGTTTATTCGATACTCATAATAAAAATAGCCGCCCGAAGGCAGCTATTTTTATAAAACGATTATTTTGCGTGTTTAATGGCCGCGCCAATAAACGCGCTGAACAAGCCATGACCGTCACGTGGCGTCGAGGTAAATTCCGGGTGGAACTGACAGGCGACGAACCAAGGGTGATCAACCACTTCAACCACTTCAACCAAGTTGCCGTCCATGGAACGACCGGCAATGCGTAAGCCGTTTTCTTGCAACACTTTCAGGTAATTGTTGTTCACTTCGTAACGGTGACGGTGACGCTCAACAATCACTTCTGCGCTGTAGGCTTCTGCAGATAGAGAGCCGGGCTCTAAACGACACTCCTGACCACCTAAGCGCATGGTGCCGCCTAAGTCAGACGTTTCGCTGCGCGTTTCGGTGCCGCCTTCTGCT
>JBFHVZ010000386.1:0-1410 GCA_041589295.1 Pseudomonadales bacterium | reverse complement strand
ATGCGTGTGGCGTTAATCGAAGCGCAAATTCCTGCCCTGCCTAGCGCATCGCCCATTGCACAGGTGAGCGATGCGGACGTGCGCGTGAGCGCCTTAAACCGCGCTAGCCAATCATTTTTAGAGCAGCTCGGCGCGTGGCAACGCATTCCCGCGCCGCGCCTGAGCGCTTACGACAAAATGCGCGTGTGGGACGGCGAAGGTACGGCCCGCATTCAGTTTGACGCCATTGAATTGGGCGAGGCTCATTTGGGCCATATCGTCGAAAACGCACATACCGCCGCCGCATTAATGCAAAGCTTTCAGCAGCACGGCAATCTGCATTTATTCGCGCCCGCCAAGGTGACGGGCTTGGAAAAAGACCCGTTAACCAGCGACCTTCAGCCAAACACGGATTCGGCGGATTGGCTGGTTCAACTAGAAGACGGCCAAACCTTAAGTGCGCCCGTGGTCGTTGGCGCTGACGGCGCGCGCAGTCGTGTGCGCGCTTGGGCCGAGCTGGAAACCCGCGAGTGGGATTACAACCACCACGGCCTAGTGTGTACCGTGCGCACCGAACAGCCCCATCAAAGTGCTGCATGGCAACGCTTCACCGAAACTGGTGTGCTGGCGTTTCTGCCGCTGGCCGACCCGCATTTGTGCTCCATTGTATGGTCATGTCCGGAAACACAGGCCAGTGACTTGTTGGCCCTCGAAGACGAGGCCTTTTGCGCGGCCCTCAGTCGTGCGTTCGAAAACCGTTTAGGCACGGTGACCGAGGCAGGTTCCCGTGCGGCCATTCCACTGCGTCAACGTCATGCCAAACGCTACTTCAAAGACGGCATCGTGCTGGTCGGCGACGCCGCCCACACCATTCACCCACTGGCCGGCCAAGGCGTGAACTTAGGATTAATGGATGCCTATGTGCTGGCTAACGAATTAAAAGCGGCCCGCGCCCGCGGTGTGCGCCTGAGTCACGATCAAGTGCTGGGACGTTTTGAACGTCGCCGCATGCCAGACAATTTGGCCATGATGGCCACCATGGAAGGCTTTAAGCGTTTGTTCGCGGCTAAACAACCGCTGCTGCGTTGGGTGCGCAATTGGGGCATGAACAAGGTCAATGGGCTGAGCGCCATTAAGCATCATTTGATTCAGGAAGCTATGGGGTTGACGAAGAAGATTAAAGTTTGAGGTTGGGAGTCGGACGTCTGGGGTCGGACGCGAAGCAGGCTTGAAGCTTGAAATTAACCTGGCTTGAAGCTTGACGCCGGAAGCATGAAATAAATTGGCTTGAAGCTTGACGCCGGAAGCGTGAAGCAAAACCATCTGCCTAGCTTCTAGCTTCTAGCTTCTAGCTTCTAGCTTCTAGCTTCTAGCTTCTAGCTTCTAGCTTCTAGCTTCTAGCTTCTAGCTTCTAGCTTCTAGCTTCTAGCT
>JBFHVZ010000385.1:0-1635 GCA_041589295.1 Pseudomonadales bacterium | reverse complement strand
GTTGCCGGTAACAAATTCTTTACTGCCGCCGTTAATGGCATCTTCCCATGCGCGGTCGAATAAAATATCCATGGCATCGCGGGTCATTTTAAAGTGCGCGTCTTCACCGCGATGGCGCTTGCCACGACCACTGTAATTTAAGTGGGACAGATAAAACTTATCGAGGTCGTATTCGTCTAGCAGATCTAACAAGGCGGGCAAATCTTGGAAGTTACTTTGATTCAGTGTGCAACGGATACCCACTTTTACACCGAGATTTTTGCATAACTGAATGCCCTTCATTGAGGCTTTAAACGCGCCTTTTTTGCGGCGGAATTTATCATGATTGGTTTCTAAGCCATCTAAACTGACACCCACATAGCTAAAACCCGTGTCGGCAATTTTTTGCACATTGGATTCATCAATCAATGTACCGTTGGATGACAAACCAACGTAGAAACCCATGTCTTTAGCGCGTTTACCGATTTCAAAAATATCGGGACGCAATAAAGGTTCACCACCTGAAAGGATCAGCACAGGCACACCAAAGGTTTTTAAATCATCCATGGTGTCGAACACTTGCTCGGTGGAAAGCTCCCCCGGAAAGTCCACGTCGGCAGAAATGCTGTAGCAGTGTTTACAGGTAAGATTACAACGTCGAATCAGGTTCCAAATCACCACAGGGCCTTTTGGTTTGCGCACCGGGCCAGCGGGTTTTTCGTCACGCAGTGCGTGCATGTATTGACTGATTCGAAACATAGTGACTCCTAATCGAGTTTTTCCGGCTTGGGGCTTTAATGATCTGCCCTTCACTGTAAGAGTGTCGCCCTCGACACGATTTTTGGTTCGGGGCGAGCCTTTCAGCCCGAGGCTCTACTTTTTCGCCGATTGCGAAATCCGCAAACCCGTTTTCTTTAATATACGTGTACTGAACAAAACGTCGTGCCCCAGATCATCCTCGCCTAACATTTGCGAAATCATCTCAACTTGTTGATCGGTTTCGGCACGATCACGACCATGTACCATGGCAAATAAGTTGTAGTTCCAATGGGGCGGATGCTTAGGTCTGTGATAGCAATGACTGACAAAATCCAATGCACCGATTTTTTGTCCAAGCTCTTTTACTTTTTCGTCCGGCACTTGCCAAACGCTCATGCCGTTTTGGGTAAAGCCTAATTTGTAATGGTTAGGTACAGCGGCAATGCGACGAATACGCTCTGTATCCAACATGTGTTGAAAGCGTTTTTGAATACGGGCAGGTGTTTCACCTAGTTTTTCGGCAAGCGCGTGGTATGGCTGCGCAACTAGCGGTAAACCTGCTTGCGTCAGCAACACTAATTGGCGGTCTAATTCTTCGTCTGTTAATAGTTTTTTTGTCATGCTGCGCTGCTCAGAAGAATCACAGAGTGAATCGCAAACCAACATAAAATTCCTCCTGCTTGGGCATGTTGTAAACCGGATAGCCAGTGCTGAATTCGATTTTCTTAATGGTGTCCGCCACGCCTTCCGGTGTTTCTGTGGCCAGCACAAACCACATGTTTAATCTGTGGTTGCGCTCGTAGTTGTGGGCCACTTCGGGAAAGGAATTCACTTTTTCCACCACGGCATCGAATTCATTTTCGGGAATGGACATGGCCGCTAGAGTTAAACCACCGC
>JBFHVZ010000384.1:0-1669 GCA_041589295.1 Pseudomonadales bacterium | reverse complement strand
TTGAGCAGCGGCGTTAGCGTGCCGGAATCTAAGTAAAGACGTTCGCCCAAGTCCGACACGGTAAACTTATGGCCTATGGGTTGCTCCCACAAAACCAGCATGACCAAGTATTGCGGATAGGTCAGTTCCAGCGGTTTTAATAACGGCTGATAAAGCTTGGTCATCAAACGCGATGCGCTGTACAACTGAAAGCAAAGCTGATTATCAAGCTTGAGTAACTCGTCGGCCTTACTGGGCATGCTGACTCTCTTTTACAAAACAAAAACAGACCACATAGTACACCAGCTCGCGCTAATTGTGTGTCTTATGGTTTCTGCGTTTGGCGATTTACATGGCTTACGAATGGTATGTCTTAAGCGCTAAGCAATGACTTAATGTCACATTCAATGGCTTGCGGTTTTACCATCGGCGCATATCGGCGCACAACTTTGCCGTTTTGATCGACCAAAAACTTAGTGAAGTTCCACTTAATTTTTTGCGTACCTAAAATGCCCTTGGCTTCTTTTTTCAAGTACTTGTACAACGGGTGCGCTTGGTCGCCGTTTACGTCGATTTTGGAAAACATAGGGAAACTCACGCCGTAGTTTTTCAAACAGAAACCGGCAATTTCACTGTCGCTGCCTTTTTCTTGCTGCGCAAATTGATTGCACGGAAAGCCCAAAATCTCTAGTCCCTGCGGTTGGTGGCTTTTATAAAGCGCTTCCAGCCCTTCGTATTGCGGGGTTAAACCACACTTACTGGCGGTGTTCACAATCAGCAATACCTTGCCTTTAAATTCAGCAAGATTGCGTTCTTTACCTTGAATATCCAAGGCTGAAAAGTCATACACAGACATAGCGATTCCTGTTTTCCCAAAAGATACTTTCTAAGCTTTTGCGCCGATCATCCTGCCAACCAATGGCAAAGACCCAAGCATCAAGCGACTTACAACAGACTCAATATTGCCAGAAATTATATTTTGCACAACCTTTTTTGTGTATTTTTTGACCTTTCCAATTAGCGCTATGAATTGCCTTTACGTAAACGACAACATTCGAGAGATATGCGCCAGCGGAATTCCGCCCCCTTGCACCGACCAAGTATTGAAGGCTTCTTGAATCTGCAAGAGATCACGCTTAGCGGTAGGCGCTTCGGCTTTGTCACTGACTCCCATGGCGCGCAATTGCACCATGACATCATTGCTCAACTGGAAGGTATCTTTGCCCGCCATGCGCAATACAGACGCCGCGGAACGACCGCCCAATTGTGCGCCCTGCTTTTTCATGGTCAACCAAAGGCCGACCACATCGTCTTGTGGCCAAGCCGTAATCCATTCACCAAAGCCGTAACCGGTTGCTGAACCTTGGCGGTCTAATTCAAGCAACCAAGCGGCGTTATGACGTAAAGCCTTCATTTTGCCCCAGTGGGCAATTAGTCCCGGCTGACGCATGTGCTCTTCAAGGGCTTCGTCGCTCAATGCCGCCACATATGCTGGGTTAAACCCCGCAAAAACCTTTTCGAAAGTCGGCCACTTGGCATCCACTAGGCTGTGCTTTAAACCAGCTCGAAAGATTCGCAAACCGATTAAAGACAAATACTCGGCGTCCGACACAGCCTTTAGTTGCTTGTCGCTTTTAACCTTGGGTAACAAGGCCTTCACCGCACTGGCACCGCCTTTCAGCTCACAGGC
>JBFHVZ010000383.1:0-1693 GCA_041589295.1 Pseudomonadales bacterium | reverse complement strand
ACCGCAACAACGGGGTCATTATTTTGTTTTTGTTCATCTGTGCGGTTGTCTATGTGTAAAGGATGCTTCATTACCTCCTCTGCCATGATGGCCATGGCTTGTTCGATATCAGCCGAGTAACCCACACCAATTTCGATAAACTTACAGATACGGTTATCGGTATGATTGGCGTTGACCAAAATTTGGCTACTCATCATGGCGTTAGGCACAATCACGCGGTTGTTTTCTGCGTCGCGTAGTACAGTTTCGCGCAGGGTAATGTCTTCTACCACGCCGGTAAATTGAGTGCCCACGGTAATTTTGTCGCCCAGTTTGAACGGTTTAAATAAGACAATTAAAACACCGCTCAGTAAGTTGCTAAGAATCTGTTGCGATGCCAAACCACCCATGACAGTTAAAATACCCGCACCCGCCAATAACGAATGCCCCACCACCTTAAACTCGGGGATTTGAACGAAGGCTGCACTTAATCCCAATACGTATACAGCGGTAATAACCAACCGACGAATAAAATAGAGACTGGTTTTATCAAGTTTGCCGATACCTTGAAAGTTATCGAAAAACCGATTGAATGCACGGCTAATCAGTTTTGCTATGGTGATGGTCACCAGCAAAATGCCCACTATGATGATTAACTCGCGAAAATCTGTCCAAACACTAAGCAGCAGTTCAGTCATTATTTTTATCCTTAATTAGTGGGTGACGTCACAGATAACTGATAAGCACACATATTAACGGCACTGGCTAGGTTTAGCGATTCTATCGCGCCGCAACCCGGTATGGTAAACGCTTCGGCATTCAGTTGAGTTAAGGCATCGCGTGGGACACCACGGGCTTCGTTACCAAATAGATAGCAATCAAAATCTGAAAATGCTGCACTACTTACCGCTTCGCCTTGCATATCTAAATACGTAAATTTTTTAAAACGCTGTGCAATGTCTTGCAGACTCACGTCCAGTTCCATGGGCACATGAAAGATCGCGCCCATGCTGGAACGCACAACTTTAGGGTTGTATGGGTCTACACTGTTCGCGCTTAAAATTAAACGAAAGCCACCAAACCACGCCAGTGTGCGCAAAATCGTGCCAAGATTTCCTGGGTCTTGCACTTCGTGTAAATACACGGTGCGCAAATGTGTTGACGTGGTATTAGAACCCACTGGATTTTTTGCCAATGGTACAACCGCTAAAATCCCTTGTGGGGTTTTAGTGTCCGACAGCTGCGCCATTTGTTTTTCGCTGACAAGTTTTTTCTCGAATGCCGTTGGCCAGTCTTGATATTTTTCGGTTACGAACAACTGTGTCGAAGCGAGCGCAGATTGTTGCTGCGCAGCTTTTTCTAGCTCTAAAACTAGGTGCTCGCCTTCAACTAAATAGTGACCAAATTGTTGGCGATACTTTTTTTGATGCAGTTTTTTAACATCATCGAGTTTCATAGTGCTCATGATGCGCTGCCCTGTTCGGCATTAAAATCCGCCAGCATGGCTTGTGCTAATGCTTCGGCCACTTTAATGCCGTCCACGCCTGCCGATAAAATACCACCGGCGTAACCCGCACCTTCACCGGCTGGATACAACCCCTGCGTGTTTAAGCTTTGGAAATTGTCTTTGTCGCGAGTAATACGAACAGGTGAAGACGTACGTGTTTCGATGCCGGTTAAAATGGCGTCGTCTCGGTCAAAGCCTTTTATTTTT
>JBFHVZ010000382.1:0-1734 GCA_041589295.1 Pseudomonadales bacterium | reverse complement strand
GTAATTTAACCAGACTGCGTCAATACCGCCTTTCGCGGCTTTTAGGCGCTCGTTTTGCAAACTGTTAGTCGGTACAGAGAAGCGGTAATCCCCTAGCACATCACAGGCTTGTTGCCCGTCGGTCCACGGCCCCGTGTAAGTAGAAATTGCCCAGCTGTTGTCTTGGTTGCTTTGGCAGGCATAAAAATAATGATTGCCACACTGGTTGTCATTCCAACGGCCGTCGCCGCGCATGTGGGCACAGTCTTCGTTGTTGACGTTATTCGGTTCGTTTTCGCCCCAGCTCCAGATACCTGCAATTAAGCGTGCATCGTTCACGGCCATATCATCAAGGTTAATGATGTTGGCACCCGTGGCGTAGGCTTCGCGTATTTCGCCCGTAGACAAACGGTCAACACCGCCGTTAAACAGGCCTGCAATCCAACCATTGGTGGTGGCATCTTCCCAAATACGTTTGATATTGCCTAGACTGCTAAACGCCATACCCGCCAAAGGTCCATAGTTCGCACAGCCTTTGTCTTTCCATAACAGAACTTGTTTACCTGCATTTAAGATTTGGTCTTTCGTCAACGAATCAGGAATGGCAACACAGCCACCACTGCTGTAAATCTTACTGCCGATACGATCATTAATTTGATTGTATAAATCTCTGTGGTGGCCTTCGCTGTAATCTTCAATGTAAAGAATTAACACTTCGTTGGGGTTTTCGTTTAACCAACGCTTCACTTCATCCATACCACTGGTCAGTTTGCGGTCGGTTAATCCACAACCTATGTCGTAACCATTGGTCTGTGTGCCGTGGCACAGCAATAATTGCTGACGCCAATTCCACGGCCAACCATCCGCATAGGTAGACCAGTGCACATCCAGCTCGATAAACCGTGCGCCCAATCTTAGCTGGTCGTAAATGCTGACTTTTTGCTGCGGGTCGATGTAACTGTCTACATCACGATAAGCCTCTGAGTTGTAGCTGTTGTGCGTACCTTGAATATTGTTGTGAATCAGCGGGCTGTAGCGGTCCAACTGTCGTTGGTGAGCCATGGCTTTACCGGCCCAACTGTTTTGGAAGTTGGTAATACTGTCCGCTTGGACTTTTGGTGTGGCGCTCATGGCCAGTGTGAGAGACACGGTACTGAATGTTAAACAGACAGCACCACCGAGTTGTTTTAATGCACGAGTGAGCAAGTTCATTGTGATTATTTTTTTCCTGCGTCGGTTGTTTAATTACTGGGGGAGTAAAAGTGTGGCCGCAGATCAATAAGCTAAAAATACACAACTGGGTCAGGTTGTAGGCGTTTGGCTCAGCTCCCCTCACCTGTTCAGGGGAGCTGACCGGAATCCACAGGACAGGATTCGCTAAAGTGAATTGGGCTTTTAACTGGGTGCTTTTAACTGGATGCTATTAGCTAAATGGTTAGTAAGGGTAAATACTTTCGGCGTACAGTTTTAGGTCTTCCAGCACCAATTGCTGACGTTCGTCCGCATTTTGGTATAGCTCGTTAAAGACTTGGGCAAACTTTTCAAACGTCAGCACTGGGCTGTTAGAGTCCATCAAGCGCTGCATGCGGAACTGCTCCCAACGCTCGTGCTCGTCGCCGCTCAGGCTATCTGGATAGTTGCGCGCGCGATAGCGAAAGAGCATTTCTTCTAACCGGCGATCTTGAAAACCGCATTCCATTTCGCCCAAGGTGTAAGGATCAGCCTCGCGAATACGCGCCATAAACTGTTTATCTG
>JBFHVZ010000381.1:0-1798 GCA_041589295.1 Pseudomonadales bacterium | reverse complement strand
GGCCCTTGGCCGAAGCGTTGGCAAAGGTCGCAAGCAAGGGTTTGTGTCGCTGTAATCCTTGCACCAAGGCATCCTGCTGTTTGGCCGACAACAACGCAGAATACAACTTGGCGAATTCTTCGCTGGCGTCCAGTACGGCAAAGCTAATGGGCTTGGCTGAATGGTGATGAGCGGCTAACAGGCCCCAGAGTTTGCCGTCCACCATAATGGACGCCGAGTAGGTGGCGGTCACACCCATGTTTTTAAGGTATTGCACGTGACTGGGGGCAATGCCGCGCACGTAGGCTGGGCCAATGTTGGCTTGTGCAGCGGTGAGATTGGGCAGCCCTTTTAATGGTACAGGGGTGGAATGAACATCGGCGGTGTAGCGTACCCAATGTTTGGCATACAGGTCACGGGCCTGTTCAGGAATGTCTCGTTCAGGAAAGTGCAAATTCAAATACGCGGTGTAATGCTGCGCTTGTTCGGGGTTTATCCATTCTGCGATGACTTCGCCGTTCCATTGCTCATCAAAGCGATACACCATGATGTGGTCGTAGCCGATTAACCCGTGCAACGCTTGCAGCGCACTGTGATGCAAGCTGTCGAGGTCGGTTGTACCCGCCAGTTGATGAAAGGCACTGCCCAGCGCGCTTTCCCCTTGCTGCTGCACGGCAGCGGCGTTGATAAATTCGATATATAGCGAATCAGCGGCCAACAAAAAATGCACTTCACTGCCATGATCAACCAAATGACCACTCGGGTTGGTGTTGTTGTCGGTCAAGTGCTCGCTGATCTGGCCATACAGCTGAGGAAAGCACTCGCGGGCGTCTCGACCCAACCAGGTTTCGTCGGCAGACGCTAAAAAGTCGGCGCAGTTCGCTGAGATCTGCAGCACCTTGTGGGTGTTTTTATCCACCACAATCAGGGCTCCCATGGCTTGCACATAACCTGGGGTTAGCACTGGTATGTCAGTACATTGCTGCACCGGCACCGTCTTACTGGTGTTTACCTCACTCATAGATAACCCTTTCCTTTAGGGACGATGGGGGACGGCAGGAAACGACAGCGCGTCCAATTCGCTGATCATGTGTTTTAGTAAAGCATTTGCCGCCGATTCTGCTTGAGTTTGGGCTTGGTCGGTGACCAGTACGCGCTCTAGCTGCCGACAAAAGGCCGGCCATGGGCGACTGTCCATGGCAAAAAAGTCGGTGCAGTCCTCTAGGTTTGCTCTTCGAAATAATGGCGCCTGCGCCAATATGGCTTTGCCACCTAGGGACATGCCTTCCAGCACATAGCGAATGCCCCAATAGGCACCGTCGGCCTGTGCTGCTGGTTGCTTTGGTTGGGGTATTGAAAGAGGCTGCCCACTCAGTGAACCCACCTCACGTCCGGTTCGCTGCGCTATGGCGGTCAAATCCGCTAACAAGGCGCTGCGCCGACTCACGTAGGGCACTTCATAGAGGGCATCAAAATAGTGAGCATCACAGGAAGCATCGACCGCGAGTGCGGAGGTTTCAATGTGGCACAGCCAGTTGTCGTAGGGGGTCAGCACGCGGCAGTAAGCCGCAAGTAACTCTTGGTATTCACCCAGCGAATAGTCGGGACTGAACAAGCGAGCGTGGCAGTCGAGCGACTCTAATTGATCATGGGCAACTTGCGTGGCCCGTTTAAGGGAGAAGCGTGCACTGAGTGTGGCCATCCGTGAGCCTTGCTATGAGCTTTTTAAACGTCATAGCTCAAAGCTTAGATCATGCCTTCGGCCAGCGCCGTCGTCATGGCCTCGCCCAGCTCCTGTGCCTGTTGTACGAACTCGGGT
>JBFHVZ010000380.1:0-1802 GCA_041589295.1 Pseudomonadales bacterium | reverse complement strand
CCTGAGGCTTCTCGTTAGCCAGTTTTGCTTTAGGCGCACCGGGCTGAGCAAGCCAGTACTCTGCGCCTTTCAGGTCTTTACGTTTAGCCAATTTAGGCGCGCAATCGGTTTGAGCACCGGAGCGTTCGATTTTTTTCAAGACTTTGTCTTGCTCTTCCGCTAAGGCATCCATGGCTTCTTGTGGAGTTTTTTTACCACTGGAAGCATCACCAATATTTTGCCACCACAAAGGTGCCAGTTTTGGATAATCCGGTACGTTAACCCCAGTCGGCGTCCATGCAACACGAGCAGGACTGCGATAGAACTCAACCAAGCCGCCTAACTTCGGCGCAGCTTTGGTCATGGCGTCGGACTGAATGTCTGACTCACGAATGGGCGTCAAACCAACCAAGGTTTTTTTCAATGACACGGTTTTGGAAACCACGAACTGAGCATACAGCCAAGCGGCTTTACGGCGCTCAAGCGGGGTGTTTTTCAAGAGTGTCCAAGACCCTGCATCTTGGTATCCCAGTTTCATGCCTTCTTCCCAGTAAGCACCGTAAGGCGACGGCGCCATACGCCACTTGGGCGTGCCATCCGCATTCACCACAGGTAAACCGTCCTTAACCATGTCGGCGGTAAACGCGGTGTACCAGAATATTTGCTGTGCAATATGACCTTTAGCTGGAATTGGGCCTGCTTGACCAAAGTCCATTTCTCGTGACCCTGGTGGTGCATATTTATCTAGCCACTCGATGTATTTTGCAATGGAATACACGGCTGCTGGGCCATTGGTTGCGCCCCCCCGTTCAACGGATGAGCCAACAGGATGACAGCCTTCCATCCGAATGCCCCATTCATCCACGGGTTTACCGTTAGGTAACCCTTTATCCCCTGCACCCGCCATGGACAACCAAGCATCGGTAAAACGCCAGCCTAGTGAAGGATCTTTTTTGCCATAGTCCATATGGCCATACACTCTGACACCGTCAATGGTTTTTACTTTATTGGTAAAGAAGTCGGCGATGTCTTCGTAAGCAGACCAGTTAAGTGGCACACCTAATTCGTAGCCATATTCTTTTTTAAACTGCGCCTTTAAGTCGGCCCGCTCAAACCAGTCATGACGGAACCAATATAGGTTTGCAAACTGCTGATCGGGTAACTGGTATAGCTTGCCATCCACAGATGTGGTGAATTTAATGCCGATGAAGTCGTCAATATCCAATGTCGGTAAGGTGACATCGGCGCCTTCGCCTTTCATAAAGTCACTGAGTGGTAATACCTCACCATAGCGATAGTGGGTACCGATTAAGTCTGAGTCGTTTATATAGGCATCAAATAATTGTTCACCTGTGTACATTTGATGTTGAATTTTTTAGATAACATCGCCTTCTCCGGTCAGTACATGGTTTACCTTGATGCCGGTTATTTCGGTAAAGGCCTTGGCGAGGGTTTCAGACTCGTACACATGGGTTGCAATGGTTTCTGATACCACTTTTATTTCAAGGTTTGTGAAGGGCTTGGCCGCATTCACAAAGAATTCCATTTCTTTTAATTGTTCCGCTTTGCTAATTGAAGATTCGATAAATTCCGAATCGACCCACTTTTTAGCTTCTTCCATGCCTGCGAAGGCCAAACTGGGAACTAAGGTGGCAACCAACGTTAAAGCTGGCAGCACCTTTCTAGTAAATGGTTGGCTCACATCTGAACCATTTACACTTTTTTTAAGTAACATTTTCTAACCTCACACATCAAAATCATTTTTCGTAAAACACAACTACCTAGCGACAAGCAAAAGTTGGCCGCTACTAGAAATCACTCGT
>JBFHVZ010000379.1:0-1839 GCA_041589295.1 Pseudomonadales bacterium | reverse complement strand
AGGCAGTTAAGATCAGGGAGCATAGCAACAGCAGCCCTGCTTTTAGTTTGTAGTCCATCTTGGCTATACCTTTTTTGGGGTTGGCCATTTAAGCCTAGCTAAGGTGATTCAATCAGGGCGGGTGTGTCGGGCCTTATTGCTAGATGGAATTTCTCTATTAAGTCGAGTTGATAGAACCAGTGTTGCTAGCTTTGTATCATGCAGCACGTTGACGACTTAGTAGCCTATTTCGCAATTAACGTTAAGACGGTACCGATATCTGGCGGCTGCAGAGTAAGGGTTGGGCTGGGGGTTACAGAAACGGTTCTCAATTTGAGGCTTGTCTTAACTGTAAGAGCCAGCACACATGGCTATTTGAGCAGAGATTGGTTAGCCTTGCTCACCTACAAAAGAAACGCCTCAAATATAAAAATAAAGTTATAAAAATAAAAAAGGTACCTTCTATGAATGCGCTCATATTGCGTTCGCTCATCGCGGTGAGTTTGGTGTTAGGACTGACCGCCTGCGAAGAAGAAAAAGACGACATTCGTTTCTCCCGTGATGGGGAAGTGTTACACACCAGCTTCGATCGCATCCCACAACTTTATCCGGAATTTTTTCACACGAATTTATTGTTAGATCGCGACAGTATGGATGCTGATGGTGAACGGGTTTGTGCTTATCGGTTGACAGGTACAACAGGTTTTCCCGGTTTGTATTTGGATTGTTGGGGGAGCAAAACGGCTAATGGCACCTTGGTGCGAGATAAAGAACCACAAGCCAATGGCCTCTCACTCGGCAGTGGCCACGTGTGTGTTAGCAAGACAAGCCACAATGGCACGGGCATCTACTGTGAAGGCAACAACGACCATGGTCAAAGTGAAAACCCCAAAATTGGTGAGTTGGTGGATCGCGGTCATTACACAGTGCAACCACGTTTCTTGACCTCAGGCGATTCGCACAACTGCGTTATTGATAAGCAGGGGGTTTATTGTTGGGGCAACAATGAATTCGGT
Source organism: Pseudomonadales bacterium (assembly GCA_041589295.1). Classification (GTDB taxonomy): domain Bacteria; phylum Pseudomonadota; class Gammaproteobacteria; order Pseudomonadales; family Oceanobacteraceae; genus Bermanella. The sequence continues at coordinate 844 of JBFHVZ010000379.1, read as the reverse complement.
CAACTAGACGCGCCAGCGGTGATTGACCCCATGTTTATTGCCTCGGCGGAGCACCATAACTGCGTCATTGATTCTGCTACCGCCGTGCATTGTTGGGGCGCAAACCAAGCAGGACAAACGCAAGTGCCCGCAGGCCTGATCAATGCCTATTATTTGGCTTTGGGTAGGGACTTCAGTTGCGCTTTGCACGGCGTTACGGAGGATGCGCGTGAGGTGACCTGTTGGGGGAATACTAAATGGACTGTTTCACCCCCAGCTGAATTAGCTGATTGGGATTTTATCAACGCAGGGGATGATCACGCCTGTGCGGTAAAACGTGCACAGGATGAAAACTCCATTACATGTTGGGGAAACAACACGCATCGTCAATTAGATGTTCCCGCCGCCGCCCAGGCTAAGGTTCATAACCTTGTAAGTGGCACAGGTTTTAGCTGTGCATCTGTGGAGTATCTTGGGTACCCGGTTGGTGTGAGTAGTCGTACCGTTGAGATGAGCGACACCCCGATAACCAATGATGAAATGAGCTTGGGGGTTTTATGCTGGGGGAACGACAGTCAAGGGCAAACTCAGCCGCCTAAGTTTTTGTGTTATGGTTACAACAATTCAGCGTTGCTGACAGAAGATCGCAGCTGCCCTTAGCAGCTGCTGCAATTCGTTGCGTAGAGTGCACACATCTTCGAACGAACTCCGATCTACCAAAAAAGCCGCACATGCGGCTTTCAGCTTATTGATAAACCCCTTCACTTTCATTTCGAGTGTATTTTTCAGGTCGCCACAAGCACATCCCTGTGGGCTTTACGAGCGCATACCCAAAGCGCTTCGCGGGGCAGGCTCTCCATGCGCT
>JBFHVZ010000378.1:0-1846 GCA_041589295.1 Pseudomonadales bacterium | reverse complement strand
GTCGGAGACCCTATGATCACTGACTTCACAGGCAGTTTTAGCCTTTGATATTACGCTGACAAAATTGTCCCATTTGCCATACCCAAGCAAGTGCTGAAGGTCACGAGCTAACCAGTATTCCACCCCATCTTCTGTTTGCTGAGCGTGGCCTTCAAATGTTGCTGTCAGCGACTGGACTTTCTGCTGTTCCATGGCTTTTCTCCTTGTTTACCAGTATTAAATAATCCCACGTCCTATCTCGATTAGACTATTCATCGCATCCTTTTTGAGACCATCGGCTCGGGGCGAGCCTCCTACAAATTATTCCACCGTTACAGACTTGGCCAGGTTCCTCGGCTGATCCACATCCGTGCCTTTCAAGACTGCCACGTGGTAGCTGAATAATTGCAGTGGAATGATGTACAGCAGGGGTTCCATCAGGTCACTTACGCTCGGCATTTTCAGCACTTCGATGCCTTCGCCTGATTCCACTTGTGCGTTTTCGTCGGCAAACACAAACAGTTCACCGCCGCGCGCGCGCACTTCTTCCAAGTTAGATTTCAGTTTATCCAACAAGTCGTTTTGCGGTGCGACGGTGACGATGGGCATGTCTTTGTCTACCAATGCCAACGGGCCGTGTTTTAACTCACCGGCAGGGTAGGCTTCAGCGTGGATATAGGAAATCTCTTTTAGCTTGAGTGCCCCTTCCATGGCGATGGGGTACATAGGGCCACGACCAAGGAACAAGCTGTGGTGTTTTTCGGCAAACGCTTGGGACATTTTTTCGATGTCTTTATCCATGGCGATGGCGCGCTCGATCAGCTCGGGCATTTTCACTAGGTCGGCTACGATTTCTTGTTCCACTTGCGGCACCATGCCATGGCGACGACCCAATGCGATGGTCAGCATCATTAAAGCGGTGAGCTGCGAGGTGAATGCCTTGGTGGAAGCCACGCCGATTTCAGGACCCGCATTGGTCATGATGGCCAAATCAGATTCACGTACCAGTGATGAACCGGGCACGTTGCACACGGTTAAGCTGGCAGTGAATCCTAAGTCTTTGGCTTTGCGCAGGGCGGCCAAGGTGTCAGCGGTTTCGCCCGACTGAGAAATGGTGATAAACAAGCTGTTCGGCAACGCGACGGTTTTGCGGTAACGGTATTCGCTGGCCACTTCGATTAAACACGGAATGCCCACGAGGTTTTCGATCCAGTATTTGGCCACCAAACCCGAATGGTAGGACGTACCACAGGCGATGATCTGCACCGCTTGGGTTTGATCAAATACGTCCTTGGCTTTGATGCCGAAGGCTTGTTCCAATAAATGGTTTTTACTGATGCGGCCTTCAAGACAATTACGAATCACGTCTGGCTGTTCGTAAATTTCTTTGAGCATGTAATGTTTGAACTCGCCTTTGTCGGCGGAGTCCATTTTGTGCTCAAACACGTTTACGTCGTGCACCACTTCGGCGTTGTGTTTGTCCCACACGCGCACATGGTCTGTGGTTAGTTCGGCTACGTCACCCTCGTTTAAGAAGATAAAGCGATCCGTCACCTGCAACAGTGCCAGTTGGTCAGAGGCGATAAAATGTTCGCCGCTGCCCACGCCAATCACCAAAGGCGAACCATGACGCGCTGCCACAAGTTCGCCCGGATGATCGGCGCTGATAACACCCAACGCATAAGCGCCGTCTAAGCGCAAAATGGTTTCTTTTACTGCGTCGGTCAACGATGAGGTTTTTTGTAGGTTTTGGTGAATTAAGTGAACAATCACCTCGGTATCAGTTTCAGACAGAAACTCATAACCGGCGGCTTTTAATTCGGTGCGCAGGGCTTCGTGGTTTTCGATGATGCCGTTGTGCACAATG
>JBFHVZ010000377.1:0-1857 GCA_041589295.1 Pseudomonadales bacterium | reverse complement strand
GCGTTATCCAGCGCAACCAGTTCTACAACCGCTGCATGCAATTGGTTTTCATCACGCATGGGTGCGGTACAGCCTTCTAAATAGCTGACGTAGGAGCCTTCGTCCGCAACAATCAAGGTACGCTCAAACTGACCTGTGTTTTGTTCGTTAATACGGAAGTAGGTGGACAACTCCATGGGGCAACGCACGCCTTTTGGAATGTACACAAAGCTGCCGTCGGAAAACACCGCGCTGTTTAGCGCGGCATAAAAGTTATCTTTTTGCGGCACCACGGTGCCGAGGTATTTTTGCACCAGCTCTGGGTATTCGTGTACGGCTTCGCTGATGGGCATGAAAATAACGCCCGCTTCTTTCAGCTTTTCTTTAAACGTGGTGGCTACCGAAACCGAGTCAAACACAACGTCCATGGCGACGTTTTGTACACCGACCAATACCGCTTGTTCATGCAATGGAATGCCCAGTTTTTCGTAAGTGGCCAACAGTTCAGGATCCACTTCGTCCAACGACTTAGGGCCGTCCTTCATGCTTTTTGGCGCACTGTAGTAAGACAACGCTTGGAAGTCTGGCTCTGGGTATTTAACGTGCGCCCATTTTGGCTCAGCCATTTCGCTCCACGCGTGAAACGCTTTTAAACGCCAATCGAGCAACCATTGTGGTTCGTTTTTCTTACCACTAATGAAACGAATAACGTCTTCGTTCAGACCTGGGGGCAAAGTATCAGACTCAATATTGGTTACGAAACCGGCCTGATATTCGCTCTTAATGTACTGGTTTATTTCTTCACTCATCAAACTGCTCTCCGGATCAGCGATACGCTTAGGCGGCTAATCCCTTCAGTCTTTTTATGGCAGTGCTCACGTGCTGCACTGCGTGGTCGATTTCTTCTTCCGTGCTGAAACGACCGATGGAAAACCGTATAGAAGCATGGGCCAGCTCATCGTTGAGGCCCACGGCTTTCAATACATACGACGGTGCCATGGTGGCACTGTTACAAGCACTGCCGCTGCTAACGGCGATTTCGGGTAACGACAGCAACAACGACTCGCCGTCGACCCCAGCAAAACTCACATTCAAAATTCCTGCGACACCTTGCTCAGCAGAACCATTGCGGGCAACGCCATCAAGCTGACTTAGGCCCTGCCACAAACGGGTTTTTAATGCCGCAAGTTTCGACTCTTCTTCAACCAACAATTGACTGGCCAGCTCTGCTGCTTTGCCAAAACCTGCTATCTGGTGAGTCGGTAACGTACCGCTGCGCATGCCGCGCTCATGACCACCACCGTGAATTTGTTCCGCGATTTTTACACCGCGTTTCACATACAAGGCCCCGATACCTTTAGGGCCATACATTTTGTGAGCACTGATCGACATCAGGTCGATGTTGTCTTGCTCGACGTTCACGACCAGTTTGCCCACCGCTTGCGCGGCGTCCACATGGAATAGCACACCTTTTTCACGCAAAAGCTGACCAATTTCCGCAACCGGGTTGATGCTGCCTAACTCGTTGTTTACGTACATCAGGCTGACTAGCACGGTATCGTCGCGCAAAGCCTCGGCCACCTGCGCGGGCAAAATACGGCCATCGGCTTGCGGTGTTAAATACGTCACCTCATAACCTTGCGTCGCGAGAAAGGCGCAGGTATCCAACACGGCCTTGTGTTCAATGGCGCTGGTAATAATGTGTTTGCCTGGGGCTGGGTTGTTGCCAGTGATATGCTCAACGGCACCAATAATGGCAAGGTTGTCCGCTTCGGTTGCGCCCGATGTCCAGACGATTTCGCGAGCATCGGCAGCGATTAATTTAGCAAGATGACGGCGACCGGTTTCCACGGCTTCTTCGGCCAACCAGCCGTACTT
>JBFHVZ010000376.1:0-1880 GCA_041589295.1 Pseudomonadales bacterium | reverse complement strand
TGTTGATCTCACTCGTCGTTGCCTTTGTCGTCACACCTTGGCTGAGCTTTAAGCTGCTCAACAAGCACACACCCAGTGGTGAATCTGCTCACGATGAAAAAAACGTTGAGCGTGGCAGTTTGTATAAACTGTTTAACCGCACCATGCGTCCTTTTATAGAAGGCACTCGTGCAGCAAGAAACCGTTTGTTTTTATTTGCCGGTGTATTGGCGTTGATTGGTTTAGCCATGCTGCTACCCGTAACCACGGCCGTGGTTATGAAAATGCTGCCCTTTGATAACAAGTCAGAATTCCAAGTCATTGTGGATATGCCAGAAGGCACGCCTATGGAAGAAACCTTAGCGGTGCTGGAAGAACTAGGTCGTCATCTACAAACTGTGAAAGAAGTTGAACACTATCAACTGTACGCAGGCACAGCGGCACCCATTAATTTTAATGGATTAGTGCGCCAGTATTATTTACGCCAGTTACCCAACCAAGGCGACATTCAAGTGAACTTGGTGGATAAGTCACAACGTGATCGCCAAAGCCACGACATTGCCCTTGCTGTGCGCGAACCACTGCAAGCTATTGGTCAACGATATAACGCCAATGTCAAAGTGGTGGAAGTGCCGCCGGGCCCGCCTGTGATGGCCCCCATCGTCGCGGAAATTTACGGCGCCCATTACGACCAGCAAATAGCCGCCGCGCAATCTTTAAGTAAATTGTTTGCAAACACACAGGACATCATCGACATTGATACCAGTGTTGAGCATGCGCAAACTCAATGGATGCTGAAAATAGACCGTCAAAAAGCGGCGCTGCACCAAGTTGTGTATCAGGATATTGTCAGTGCTATTGATGCGGCGTTGGCTGGTGAGGATGTGAGCTACCTGCATTTACCACAACAAAAATATCCAATACCCATTCGCTTAGAGTTTTCCGAAGCGGATAAAGCGCAACTACATAAGGTTTTGCAAATGAGCGTGCGTAACCGTCAAAACCAAATGGTGCCATTGTCTGAATTTGTATCGGTACAAGAAACTGAAATTGAAAAAACTATTTATCACAAAAACTTGTTGCCGGTTGTTTTTGTAAATGCCGATATGGCAGGCGAGCTAGACAGCCCGCTATATGGTTTGTTTTCCATGGCAATGGGCATGGAAAAAACCGACTTAGGCAACATAGAGCAGTATTTTATCAACCAGCCGGACGTGAACTTTGACGTGAGTTTAAAGTGGGACGGCGAATGGCAAATCACCTATGAAACTTTCCGCGACATGGGCATCGCCTACGCGGTGGGGATGATTTTAATTTACCTGTTGGTGGTAGCGCAGTTTAAATCCTATTTAGTGCCGTTAATTATCATGGCACCGATTCCGCTGACCATCATTGGCGTCATGCCGGGCCATGCCTTGTTCGGCGCACAATTTACCGCCACCTCCATGATTGGCATGATCGCGTTGGCGGGCATTATCGTACGCAACTCAATTTTATTGGTGGACTTTATCAACCAAGAAGTGGGTGAAGGTCGTCGCTTAGAAGACGCCGTGGTTCGCGCTGCGGCCATTCGAGCAAAACCCATCATGCTAACGGCGGTAGCCGCCATGATTGGTGCGTTCTTTATTTTGGACGACCCTATCTTCAACGGACTGGCGATCAGTTTGATCTTTGGTATTTTAATTTCCACCTTGCTGACGCTCGTGGTGATCCCGCTGTTGTACTTTGTGTATTTGCAGCGCACATCGAAATCGTAAAAAAGCTAAATAAAACTGAAGTCAATAAAAAAGGGCGGAATGCCACTGCTGTCCCACAGTTTGGGAAACGAGAAAGCCTGAATCCAAATTGTTAGAATGTGATTGTCAAGAAAACATCTAATAATAAGGAATTCAGGCTTTGTC
>JBFHVZ010000375.1:0-1888 GCA_041589295.1 Pseudomonadales bacterium | reverse complement strand
TGGCCGATGGCAACATGCTGCAAATCATCGTGTTTGCTTTGTTGTTGGGTGTGGCGTTGAACCACGCCGGTGACGCCGGTGCACGCATCAAAAACAATTTTGAAGATTGGAACGAAGTGATCATGAAGCTCATCACCATGTTGATGAAGCTGGCTCCATACGGTGTGTTTGCATTACTGTTCAATGTGTTTGCCGAAAAGGGTTTCGACACCATTGGCGAACTGGCCGCGTATTTCTTCACCGTGGTTCTGGTTCTCGTCATTCAAGCCTTGGTGGTGTACCCAGGTTTGCTGCTGATGTTAAGTCACATCAGCCCACGTATTTTTTTAAACAAGATGCGCAATGCGCAATTGTTTGCCTTTAGCACTGCCAGTAGCAGCGCCACCTTACCAGTCACCATGCGCACGGTTGAAAAACGCTTGGGCGTCGATAACCGCATTGCCTCGTTTACCACCCCCCTCGGCGCGACATTAAACATGGACGGCACCGCCATCATGCAAGGCGTGGCCACTGTGTTCATCGCTCAAGCCTATGGCGCAGATTTTGGTCTGACTTCAGCGTTAACGGTCATCGCCATGGCCACCTTAGCCACCATAGGCACAGCCGGCGTACCGGGCGTAGGCTTGATTACGCTGTCCATGGTATTAACGCAAGTGAACCTCAGCCCAGAAGGCATTGCGTTAATCATAGGCGTGGATCGCTTGCTGGATATGATGCGCACCGCAGTGAACGTGACGGGCGATGCCGCCGTGTCCTGCATCGTGGCCAAATCTGAAGGGCAATTAAATTTAGAAACTTTTAACGACCCCAATGCGGGTGCAGTGGAGCGCGAGTCCTGATGCTAAGTTCAATTTCTGGTGCCGCTGTGATGTCGTTACTGAGCCGCACCGCTGCCGTTTGCGTGGTATTGGGCTCTGTGCTGGTGACCACGTCTGTGCAGGCGAATGGTCAGCGTTTTTTAGAACACCTAAGCTCGCAAGTACAGCCACTTTGGCGCAACTATCGCCCTGTGTGTCGCATGGCCCAACCCGCCGATCTGCAGCTACGTCTCGGTCCTAGATTGGCGTGGTTAGATGGCCAAATGCAGGCCGGCAACCTTAAAGACGCGCTACAACAAGTGGGTGCTCCGGTGCTGACCGCAGTCTGGCAAAAACCCGCATGGCGTCGCATGCAACAGCTGGAAAGCGACGCCGTAGCCCAATCAGAGCGGGAAAATCTGCGTGAGTACTTTTTTAAATTACAGGTCAATACGCCCAACCCAACGCGGGAAGCCTTAATTGAAGAACTGCTGCAAACGGCGCTGAACTTAAATATGGCGTTACGTGAGGGTATCTGGAAAACCTGTCAGGCTACAGGCCTCTACGGCATGGCCGAAGAACAAATGGAAGCTGCAGTCGAAAACCGCTGGCAAAAACAAAGCGCGAAAGTAGCGTCACAACTTAAACAAGAATTGGCTGCTTTTTATTTTTATAGCTATCGCCAAATTGCCAACGAAGAGTTGCAGCAGTTTGCCCAAATGCAATTGGACATCGCCCCTTGGACGGAAGCCATGGTCAGCGGCATTCAACAGCACTTTGCCCAATTACGTGCCCAATTGCTGCAACAAGCGTTGGCCGAGCAACCTATGCAGAGCCCATCTGACGAGCCATTTCCTTCAAGTCGTCCATGGACTCCAACACCTTCTCAATCCCCTTTTCAGCCTTAGCCTGATCCAGTCCCAGTGCCGCCACGACGGTACTGGGCATGTCTTCCATCGGTGCGTCGCCTAAACCACTATTGCTGAGCATCCGCGCTGCTACGTACAGCATCTGGCTTAACACGCAATGTTTATCGCCATAGCTGGGTTCATTCTGGTAGCGAATGGCTGTATACACTTCTTCGGGCAGGC
>JBFHVZ010000374.1:0-1946 GCA_041589295.1 Pseudomonadales bacterium | reverse complement strand
GGTAGCACGAACGTCTAATGCACCACGGAAGATGAATGGGAAGCCCAGTACGTTGTTAACTTGGTTCGGGAAGTCAGAACGACCAGTGGCCATGATGGCGTCGTCGCGTGCAGCGGCAACCACTTCAGGCATGATTTCTGGAACTGGGTTTGCACAGGCAAACACGATTGGGTTTGGAGCCATGGTTTTGATCTGTTCGCCAGTCACCATGTCTGGGCCAGACAGACCCAAGAAGATGTCCGCACCGTCTAACGCGTCGTCGAAAGAGCGCTTGTCAGTGTCGATTGCGAACATAGCTTTATATTGGTTTAGGTCGTCACGACCGCTGTGGATAACGCCTTTACGGTCACACATAAAGATGTTTTCTGGTTTCATGCCCGCCAGAATCAACAGCTTAGAACAAGAGATTGCAGCAGCGCCGGCACCCAGTACCGCCATTTTTACTTCGTCAATCTTCTTGCCTTGGATTTCCAACGCGTTCAGTACACCGGCTACTGTTACGATAGCAGTACCGTGTTGGTCATCGTGGAATACAGGGATGTTGCACAGTTCGATCAGAGTGCGTTCGATTTCAAAACATTCAGGAGCTTTGATGTCTTCTAGGTTGATGCCGCCGAAAGTAATCGCGATGCGACGAACAGTGTCGATGAATGCTTGTGGGCTTTCGGATTCAACTTCGATGTCGATGGAGTCTACGCCAGCGAAACGTTTGAACAGCAGGGACTTACCTTCCATTACTGGCTTAGAAGCCAGAGGACCTAGGTCGCCTAGACCCAGAATGGCAGTACCGTCAGAAATAACCGCTACCAGGTTACCTTTAGCTGTGTACTTGTAGGCATTTTCAGGATCAGCAGCAATCTCTTTTACTGGCTCAGCAACGCCTGGGCTATATGCCAAAGACAGGTCGCGTGAAGAGTTTGCAGGCTTTGTTAGTTCTACGCTGATTTTTCCTGGCTTAGGAAACTGATGGTAATCTAGAGCGTCTTGTTTGAAATCTGACATTTCTGACATTTCCGTTAGTTAGTTTGCACCAACCTGGGGCCAACCAGGCCGTCTCGCGTCAGGCGATGGGTCGCGTATTATTACTTAAATTCATGGCCGCGAATACCCATGATGAACATTAAATCAGCAATAATTTGGCGGTTTTGTGAGGGGTTTTAGAGCGCAGATCAGTAAAACGTCGTACTAATGTCATGTTAGTGGACAGGCAAAAACGAAAAAGGCACCTGTAAAGGTGCCTTTTTGTTTGCGCTGACGCGCAGTGTCGTCGTGCTGGCGATTAAGCCTTGCCACGACCACCGAAACGCTTCTTGAAGCGATCGATACGACCACCGGTGTCCAGAACTTTCTGCTTACCAGTGTAGAATGGGTGACATGCAGAACATACGTCTAAGTGCATGGTACCAGTCTTAGTAGACTTGGTTTTAACTACGTTACCGCAAGAACAAGATGCTTCCAGTACGTCGTATTCTGGGTGGATACCGTCTTTCATAATGACCTCAACTTTGTTTACGTCGCCGTCTGTTCTCTTTTCTCCGTACTCGGTCAAACGACCGGGATCAACGAGCCTCACAGATACCACGCAACTAGATTGCTATACAGATTTCTAGGGGACGCGCATAATACCAGCTTTTGAGGGCTACACAAGCGCTCTTCCAAGCTAACAAGTATAAAAAGCGAGCAGCATGTCGCCTTACTACCTTAGCGTAGCCGTTCCCGCGCCATTGCCCAGGGTGTTTGATTATTTGCCTCAAGCTGGTGCAGCCATGAGCCAATATCAGGCAGGCTTGCGCGTTAAAGTGCCTTTCGGCGGTCGCCTGCTTATCGGTGTGATTGTGGATATACATCAGAATCCACAAATTGACCCGATCAAACTAAAACCTATTCAAGAATGTATCGACACGGCTCCTTTATTGGACGGCACTCTGTTTCGGCTGGGATTTTGG
>JBFHVZ010000373.1:0-1956 GCA_041589295.1 Pseudomonadales bacterium | reverse complement strand
CGACTCTCGCACCACCAGAATCAACTTGCGTTGTTCTTTTAAGGCCACGTCAGCTGCACGTTCGATGAGGTTATTGCTGGCCCCCGTAGCAATGGCCGACAAGGTGCCGGTACTGCATGGGCAAACAATCATAGGGCCATTTTTACCCGATCCAGACGCCACTGGCGCAAACCACTGCTCGCGGCCAAAAACCTGAATTTGGTCTGGTTTGGCATTCAGGCGCTCCGTTAGGTAGGCCTGCATCTTCTCGGGCGTACCGGGCACTTTCCAGTCTGTCTCGGTGGCCATGACCACCTGAGCGGCTTTACTGACCATGACATATACAGTGCGCTCAGCCGCCACCAAGCACTGCAACAAGCGCAAAGCATACTGCACACCTGATGCACCGGTAATGGCAACTGTGATGGGTCTATTCTGGTCTTGCATAAACTTATCTAAAAATCGTTCGCTAGATTCAAGCTACAGGTAGCGCCATACCACATTGGTTTAACGTCTTTCGTCTAGCGTTTTGCTTTCAAAGCTTCCGCCAACTTTTGGTGAATCCCTTGAAAGCCGCCATTACTCATTAAAACGATGCCATCTCCGGATTCGGCCGTGGCCAAAAGGTGGGCGATTATAGCCTCAATGTCATCAAACAGCTCGCTTTTGTGCCCTCGAGACTGACAAGACTCCACGACACCCTTCATATCCCAATCTAACCCTTTGGGCTGAAACCAAATTACTTCATCAGCCGCACAAATGGACTCGGGTAATTTCGCTTTATGAACCCCCATACGCATGGTATTGGATCTCGGTTCAATCACAGCGATGACTCGTTTAAAGCGCCCACTGCTCTTCATACCGTCTAGCGTGGTGGCAATAGCCGTCGGGTGATGGGCAAAATCATCATACGCACAAATGCCGTGAGCATCTGCAATCAGCTCCATACGGCGCTTAACCCCTTCGAATCGATTCAGCGCGGCAATACTGTCTTTTGGCAAAATACCCACATGGTGCGCAGCCGCAATGGTAGCCAACGCATTATTCACGTTATGCAAACCGGTTTGCGTCCAACTGACCTCGCCCACTGTGCTGCCTTGATGGAGAACCTCAAACTGAGTACCGGCTTCATCAATCAGTTTGAATTGCCATTGTGCGTCGGCGGATTTGTCGGCGGCATCAGCCAACACGGCTGTCGGCGTCCAACATCCTTTTTTCAAGGTATCGGCAATTTCGGCTTCTTGGGCTGGGTAAATAATCAAGCCTTGTTGCGGCACGGTACGCACCAAATGATGAAACTGGGTTTTAATGGCTTCGATGTCCGCAAAAATATCCGCGTGATCAAATTCGAGATTATTCAGAATCACGGTGCGGCCATGGTAATGCACGAACTTCGAGCGCTTATCAAAAAAGGCGCTGTCATATTCATCGGCTTCTACGACAAAAAAATCGCTTTCGCCCAGTCGCGCAGACACACCAAAATTTTTCGGAACGCCACCAATTAAAAAGCCGGGTTTAAATCCACAGTCTTCCAATACCCAAGTCAGCATGCTGGTGGTCGTCGTTTTACCATGGGTGCCCGCGACCGCCATTACCCATTTATTTTTTAACACATGGTCTGCCAACCATTGCGGGCCACTGGTGTAAGGCAACTGACGATTAAGTACATACTCCACCGCGACATTACCTCGACTCATTGCGTTACCAATAACGACTAAATCGGGCGCAGGCTGCAAGTGGGACTCGTCGAACCCTTGCATAATTTCAATGCCCGCATTTTCCAGCTGAGTACTCATAGGGGGGTACACATGCTCATCGGACCCAGTCACACGATGACCTTGTGCTTTGGCAAGTTGAGCCAAGCTGCCCATGAATGTCCCACAAATACCCAATATATGAATATGCATAAACCGCCTTATCGTTATTTGTTTGCGCTATTAGCGTGCGTTTACCAATGAAACAAAAAAAAGCAAAAAT
>JBFHVZ010000372.1:0-1980 GCA_041589295.1 Pseudomonadales bacterium | reverse complement strand
GTGACTCAAATTATATGTTGTTTGGGGCTTCAATCGTATTCCGTTTCTAGCTTATTTCTCTTCCGGAAACGGTTATAATTCAAGCGCCCTAATAGGCGCTTTCTAGGCGTTACTATTGCCTAAGTAGTCGCCCGTTAAAAACCAACTAAGGGCTGCAAGCAAGCATTATTGCACTGCAGCCTAACACACCATTTCAAGGCTTTCGTCTCCCATGTTCGAAAACATCACCATGAATGACAATATAGGGACGTATTTTGAGGGTAAAAAAACATGCCTGAACCACTTTAGGAGCAGGCGGAAGTTGTAACCCACAGCAGTTAACATGGCGTTCTGCTTGTCGCCCAATTCACCCTTCAGATAATTTCGCCCAAGATGCCCATCTGACTTCAGGTGCCCTATGATTGGTTCAACCAGACTGCGTTTTCTGAGTTCTTTTTTGATAGCGCCGTTCACGCCACGCTTTTGCCCCGAGCGGAAGACGCGATGCTTATTCGGGTAATCATGCCCCCGATAACCTCTATCCACATACACTCGCTCCGGTGTGGCTCCGGTGATATCTTTCATTTCTTCCAGTACCGGCCTCAGCGTATGACCATCATAAGGGCGACCATGTAGGGCTGATGTATGCAGCACAAAGTGACCGCCAGGTGCACGATTAATGTTGGTGGTGACCGAAACTTTACAGCCAAACTCATACGGCTTGTCCGCTTTACCTTTGCCTATGCATTCCACTTCTGGCGCATGCCAGCTGTAGAGCTTGATCTTCGAATTTCGTTTTTGACGGAACGCTATCCAGGCCTTTCGGATAGCTTCTGCGAAGTATGAGCGAAGTGACTGATATTCTGGTTTCCTGAGTTGTCTTCGGACATCTCGAAGCACGCGACCTAGACGAACCTTAATGAACTTCTCTTGCTTACGTGCGCGTTTTAGTTGCTTGGCATGTCGGTAACGCCCCGACATCATCAGTGCCTTTTTGGCAACACGAACATAGGTCTGCCTGAGCGGAAGATGATGCTGTTTTGCGAGTTTCACCAATGCCAATAAGGCACGATAGCGCAGCTTTACATCGGTAGGAAAGCTGACGGCTTTCGGTTGAACAGTGGTATCCACCACGACGCGCTTAAGATGCTTAACCTGAAGCGCTTTGCTATCAAACGCCACCCGAAGGCTCTCTTGCAACAGCCGCGTGCAAAATGCTTCACCGACTCGATTTCGCCAGTGTGTCATTGAGGACCGCTCAATGGGGAAGCGATGCTGAAAGAACGTCTCACCACAAAAATATTGGAAATACGGGTCGTTCACCCAGCGGGTACAAACCTCTTCATCGGACAAACTGTACATCTGTTTAAGCAGATGCAAACCCACCATCAATCTACCCGGAATCGCTGGCCTTCCGGTGTGCGAATACAGTGGTTCCATCTCATTGTTCAGGGATTCCCAGTTGATGTGTTCAGCCAGTAACACCAATTCGTGTCGCATGTTGATAATTTGATCCAGCCGGGCTCGAAATAAATCATCAGATGCCGTTTCAGGGGAGTTGGATTTCATGATTTCCGTATCTCAAATTGCAAGGTTTTGAGTACTATATCCAACAAATCTTGCAATTTGAATTACGACTAAGACAGCCAAGTGCTTTATGACACCTGGCTTTGATGACTTTTTAACGGGCGACTAATTAATATCGCATTTAGACGCGTTTACGTCGAAGAAGAGCTCCATTCATTTACCCAGTCTTTCACGTCTTCGGCAGGCATTGGCCGCGCGATTCCATACCCTTGCATCACCTCGCAACCTTTTTCAAGTAATACTTCAGCATGTTCTATTGTTTCCACTCCCTCGGCGATTACTTTACGTCTAAAGGACTGCGCTAAACCTATTACACCTTCGACAATCGCGGCGTCTTGCGGGTTTGTGAGCATGTTTATGACGAAGGATTGATCAATTTTTAGTGTATCGGCAGAAATCCTTCTTAAATAGGTG
>JBFHVZ010000371.1:0-1982 GCA_041589295.1 Pseudomonadales bacterium | reverse complement strand
TGCAGAACGCGGTTGCAGAACGCGGTTGTAAAACGCGGGTCTCAAGGACGGGTTGGCTAAACCGCATCTGGAATCAGCGCGAGTGCCTGTTCCAATGTCTCAATGCCAGCTTCTCGGCCGTAGGCGTTTTCACTTAGGTGGCGGCGAAATTTGCGTGCCCCGGGCATGCCATTAAACAAACCTAAGAGATGGCGGGTAACATAGTTCAGTTTACCGCCTTGGCTAAGTACGGTTTCTATGTAGGGATACAAATCGCGTATCACTGCTTTACGCTGCGCTAGAGAATCAATTTGTGCGCTGTGCTGATAAAAGGCTTCGTCTACACCCATTAGCAGCGAGGGATTGTGATAGGCCTCGCGTCCGACCATGACACCATCAAGGTGGTTGAGTTGTTCCTTCATGGTATCCAAATCGCTTAAACCGCCGTTGATGATGACTTCCAGTTGAGGGAAGTCTTTTTTGATGTTGTGTACGACGTCGTATTTTAGTGGCGGAATCTCGCGGTTCTCCTTGGGGGATAGCCCTTGCAAGATGGCCTTTCGAGCATGAATGATGAAGGTGTTACAACCTGTATCGGCCACTGTGCCGACAAAGTCCACTAGCTGCTGGTAGCTGTCTTGATCATCAATGCCGATTCGATGCTTGATGGTAACGGGGAGTTTGGTGGCGTCTTGCATGGCTTTAATGCAATCAGCAACCAGTTGTGGATGTGCCATGAGGCAGGCACCAATCATGTTGTTTTGAACGCGGTCGGATGGACAGCCGACGTTTAAGTTGACTTCGTCATAGCCGAATTCTTCAGCGATTTTTACGCACTGCGCCAGTTCGTCCGGCTTGCTGCCACCGAGCTGAAGTGCCACAGGATGTTCTTCTTCGTTGAAGTTAAGGAAACGGCCCGCGCCACCTTGACCATGGATGATTGCCCCAGAGGTAACCATCTCGGTATACAGCACGGCGTTCTTACTTAGCTTGCGCCAGAAGTAACGACAATGCTTATCTGACCACTCCATCATGGGAGCGGTACAAAAGGTGCGGTCTAAGGGTTGAGTCATAACAAACGCGGGATACTGCTGAATTCGGCGCGGATTGTACTGAATTCTGTTGAGGCTTTGTACGGTTTATTTGTTACGGCGAGTGTGGCGAATTAGTTGCTCTTCGAAATCAGCCAAAGGTATGGGACGGCTGAAGTAAAACCCTTGGCAAAGATCGCAGCGCATGGAAGCCAATGTTTTACGTGCCTGTTCGGACTCAACACCCTCTGCCACCACTTGCAAGCCGAGGTTGTGAGCCATGTCGATAGCCGTTTGAACCAGTACTTGGTTTTGTGGGTCGTTTTCAAGGTTAAGGATAAAGGATTTATCAATCTTCAGCTTGTTGGCTGGAAGTTTTCTTAAATAAGACAGAGAGCTATAGCCTGTGCCGAAGTCATCTATGGCGATTTGCACGCCTAGCTCGCTAAGCGCCCACAGATTTTCTAAGGCGAATTTTGCTTCCTTCATCATTTGGCTCTCGGTTAATTCGAGAATGATGTTTTCAGCTAGGTGGGGTTTTGCGCGCAGTTCACGGTTCACGATTTCGATGAAGTGTTTTTCTAATAAGTTGGTGGCACTGACGTTTATGGATAGCAAAAAGTTTTCGTGTTTAGGAAGCCATAGTTCTAGTTGACGTAGAGCCGTTTGAAAAACCCAGATGCTTAAGTCGTGGATCAAGCCTGTTTGTTCAGCAATGCTGATGAACTCATCGGGCATGATGAGGCCATGACTTGGATGGGGCCAGCGTATGAGCGCTTCTGCACCGCGTAATGTTTGAGCTTTAACATCAAATATAGGTTGGTAATACAGTGTTAGCTCGTCACATTGTAATGCCCGTCTTAGTTCACTCATTAAGCCTAAGCGTCGCTCACTGTAGGGGTCGATATCTGAGCTGTATATGGATAGTTGCAGTTTATTTTCTCGGGCGGCGTCTAGGGCGATGCTGCCGTG
>JBFHVZ010000370.1:0-2079 GCA_041589295.1 Pseudomonadales bacterium | reverse complement strand
GTGCCCCAGTTGTCTTGTTATGGCGTAAACTACTTTTTCGGAGTTGGACTATTTCCAGTTATAGTTGGCCTAATACCCAAAAATCAAGCCCATTAAAAAACCCCAACCAATTCATCATTGGTTGGGGTTTTTATTGCAGGCGCGATTGGCATTACGTCAAAGCATCGCTTGCGTTTAACACTTACCCATTAATCGTATCCAAATACGCTTTCACGCCTTCTTCTACCGTTTTAAATGGTTTGTCGTAGCCCACTTTGCGCAGGTTAGAAATGTCGGCTTCGGTGAAGCTTTGGTAAGCGCCTTTTAAATGTTCTGGGAACGGCACGTAATTAATTTTGCCTTTGCCGTGCCAGTTGATGACGGCGTTGGCAACGTCGTTAAACGCTTGGCTGCGTCCTGTGCCTAAGTTAAAGATGCCGCTGACTTGTGGGTTTTCCATAAACCATAGGTTTACAGATACCACGTCGCCGACGTAAACAAAGTCACGACGTTGTTCACCGTCGCCATAACCGCCACTACCTGCAAATAAATTCACTTGGCCTTGTTCTGGAATTTGGTTGTTAAAGTGGAAGGCTACAGAGGACATGCTGCCTTTGTGTTGTTCACGGGGGCCATAGACGTTGAAGTAACGGAAGCCTACCACTTGGCTGTGTGCGCTTGGCAGTACGCGGCGCACGTATTGGTCGAACAAAAATTTTGAATAGCCGTATACGTTAAGTGGTTCTTCGTGTTCGCGAATTTCTTTAAAGATTTGGCCGCCGCCGTAAACCGATGCGCTGGAGGCGTATAAGAAGGGAATGCGACGATCTAAACAGTAGTGCAGCAAAGATTTGCTGTATTCGTAGTTGTTTTTCATCATGAATTGGCCGTCCCACTCTGTGGTGGCCGAACATGCGCCTTCGTGGAAGATAGCGTCGATGTTGCCAAAGTCATGACCGGCTTCGATCATGTCGAGGAAGTCGTCTTTGTCTAGGTAGTCGGCGATTTCGCAGTCGGCAAGGTTAACGAATTTTTTGCCGTCGGTGAGGTCGTCCACCACGAGTATGTCGGTGCGACCTTGTTGGTTTAGGGTTTTAACAATGTTTGAGCCGATAAAACCGGCACCGCCTGTGACTATGATCATGTTTGTTACCTGCTTCAAATACGTGTTGTGGGAGGGCGCGAGTACGGGGTGCCCGCGCTTTCCCACCGAATTATTTTGTTAACCTGTTTGTAAGAGGTTCGCCCCGAACCGATTGCGATTGCGTTGTTTTCAAATCGCGACGAGGGCGTCGCTCCTACAATTTACTTCGAATGTTTTTTGATGCTTTCCACTATGTTAGTGGTGGAGTAGCCATCTTCAAAGTTGAGAATTTTTACTTGCCCGCCGTTGGCCATGACTTCTTTCGCGCCAGCGATGTCTTCGACCTTGTAGTCGCCGCCTTTAACTAAAATGTCCGGCAAAATTTTCGCGATTAAACGCTGAGGTGTGTCTTCTTCAAACGGCACCACCCAATCCACGCTTTCTAAACCGCTTAATACATCCATGCGGTGTGCTGTGTTGTTTATCGGGCGGTCTGGCCCTTTTAAGCGGCGCACGGATTCGTCGGTGTTTACCGCGACAATTAAACGGTCGCCGAGTTTTTTGGCGTTGCGCATGTAGCTAACGTGGCCCGGATGCAAAATATCAAAACAGCCGTTGGTCATGACGATGGTTTCGCCGTGTTCTTTGGCTTCTTCCACCAGTTGCAGTAATTGGTCTTCGTCCATGATGCCGCTGTGGGCTTGTTGGTCGGCGCGCACTTCGCGACGCAGTTCTGCCAAGCTGACGGTGGCGGTCCCCAGTTTGGCGACGACCAAGGCGGCGGCAGTGTTAGCCAGCGCGGTGGCTTCGGCAAAGCTTGCGCCTGCGGCAATGGATGCACCCAGTACTGAGATCACGGTGTCGCCTGCGCCGGTGACGTCATACACTTCGCGCGCGGTGGCGGGCAAGTGCAGCGGCTGCTGGTCTTTTTGAAACAGGGTCATGCCTTTTTCGCTGCGCGTGACCAATAGGGCATCCAGTTCGCAGCGTTCCATTAGTGCGAAGCCTTTTTCCAT
>JBFHVZ010000369.1:0-2083 GCA_041589295.1 Pseudomonadales bacterium | reverse complement strand
CAGCCCACCGGTTGGAACATAGTTTTCGGCGCATTCACTTTCCACGGTGCGGTAAGCCCTTTCCAGGCATCCACATCCAGGGGCACTTCCTCTTTGCAATGCGGGCACAAGGTTCGCACCAAACGCTGCGCCATCACCCCCAGCAAAGTTGCCGAAATCATATAGGGTGGCACCCCCAAATCCATCAATCGCACAATGGCGGAAGGGGCATCGTTGGTGTGCAGAGTGGAAATCACCAAATGGCCGGTTAGAGCCGCCTGGATGGCCATATTAGCCGTATCCAGATCGCGAATCTCACCCACCATGATGATGTCCGGGTCTTGCCGAAGAAATGATCGTAAGGCTTCGGCAAAGGTCAGACCAACCTTATTGTTTACATTACACTGGTTGATGCCTTCCAGGTTAATCTCAACGGGGTCTTCTGCAGTAGAGATATTTCGTTCGGGGGTATTTAAGATATTTAACCCAGTGTAAAGAGATACCGTTTTTCCAGAGCCTGTTGGCCCTGTTACCAGAATCATGCCCTGAGGTTGTTCAAGAGCATTCATATACATTTCTTTTTGGTCTTCTTCGTAACCCAGTGCATCAATACCCATTTGGGCAGAGCTGGAGTCAAGAATTCGTAGAACAATTTTTTCGCCAAAAAGACAGGGTAGAGTGTTTACGCGGAAGTCGATGGATTTGGTTTTAGATATCTTGAGCTTAATTCGTCCATCTTGAGGCACTCGACGCTCGGCAATATCCATTCGAGACATTACTTTTAAGCGTGCCGAAATTTTACCCGCAATTTGGTTGGGTGGGGAGGAAACTTCATGAAGTACTCCGTCTGTGCGAAATCGGACACGATAACGTTTTTCGTAGGGTTCGAAGTGCAGGTCTGACGCGCCAGTTTTAATTGCTGTTAGCAGCATCTTATTAATGAATTTTACTACAGGTGCATCGTCCGCTTCAGATTGAGTGACGTCTTGTTCTTCATCTTCCGTAGAGTCGAGTTCTAAATCACCAAAGTCTTCATCACCGTCACTATCATTCAAGGCTGATAAATCTTTTGAGCTTAGATAGCTCTCTACAAAGCTTTGTAGTTTATCTGCTTCACACAATACAGCTTCCACTGTTAAGCCTGTGTTGAACTTAATTTCATCCAGAGCGTTAATATTGGTTGGGTCTGAGACAGCGATGAAAAGAGTATTGCCTCGCTTTTGCAGAGGTAAGACAAGGTGCTTCTGTATTAATGAGTCTTTGACTATTTCTTTAGGTATAACGCCTCTATGGTATGAACTCAGGTCAAAAACAGGTAAGCCAAATTCTTCTGCAGCAGAAACCACTACTTTTCTGGGGGGAGCCAATTGATTATTGACCAGATATTGAATTAAAGAAATACCTTGCTCGCTGGCGCTTAAAGAAGCAGACTCTGCAAGTTCTTCAGTGATAATTCCATCTTCGCAAAAGCGTTTTGCTAAACCAGATAAGCGCCTTTCAGTCATTCGTATACTCTTTAGTCATCCATAATCAATACGTTATAAAATAGCTGCTTTCTTGAAATAAAGAAATTTATCTCACAACTGTAACCTCAACAAATACGTTAGCTGGATCATCTGCCCAGGCAACAATCGCGTGATAACAATCTTGGATAGTGCTGGCGCCGCATGCTTCTACTGTATAAATAAACTGCTCTCCCTCCGGACCAGGTTGGAAACCAAGATCTGTCCACAAGACACTTGTTCCCAATGTTGCGAAGTTCATAGTACCTTCAATATAGGTATCATTATTTAGGCGATAGGCTTCTTGAAACAGCTGTATTGAAGCAAGATGATCATTAGCGACTTGTAGTCGTGTTGAGTGTATATAATCCTGATACGCAGGTATCGCGAAGGATGCTAAGATACCGATGATAGCGACGGCTATCATGAGCTCAATGATTGAAAAGCCAGAGTTACGTTTCATTGGAAACCTCCTACTAAGCGAAAAAACCCAGCCTAGGCTGGGTTTTGATGAGTCTTAAGACTTAGTCTTGACAGAAAGTAAGTGTCCAAACACCATCTTGTAAAAACTCTTGTGAAACTGTTGGGTTAGCACGGTCTTT
>JBFHVZ010000368.1:0-2098 GCA_041589295.1 Pseudomonadales bacterium | reverse complement strand
TTACGACCGTTTTGCAGGTTTGTCATGATGATTTTACCCGGACGCCAGTACTGACCCGCAAACTGTTGATAGTCGAACAGCTCTAGCTTTTTGTATTCGCGACCTTGCTTATCAAAGTACAGCAGTTCCCGTGGCTGGTAGATTTCTTTGTCTACACACTCTAACTGACGGCTGTAACCTGAGTATTCGTAGTTTGGAATGTTTTCCACTAAAAAACAGGGGTGGCCATTTCGTTCTGAATCTTCAATGTAGCGGTAGCTGTACTTTTTAACTTCCCAGCTGGCGATATCTTCGTATGAGAATTCACTGCCCACGAACGGGCCGGTTTTGTTCTTTGCTGCAATACGCTTAGTGCGTTTAACCGCAGGTAGAAATATCCATTGATCATCGGCTTCTAACGCATGTGAGAAGGTCAGTGTGGCAGTGCCTCGAATGTCCTTGGGCAATGAAAACACCGAAATACGCTTATCGCCGTCGCCAGGTACTTCGACCGTGGTCATTTTGAATATGCGGATAAATTCTTCGTTATCTTCATTGATAAGGGTGAGTTTAGCGTCTGTCACATAGTCACCAAAGCCGCTGTCACGACGTTCGGTTTCCAGCGCGATGTCCATGCCGATTTGTTCGGGAGTTTTAGTTACATCTACAGTAGCGTGTGACAATACCGACAAACCAACAAAGAACGATGTGGTTAACATCAAAGTTAAGAATGCAGAGTACGAGGTTTTGTTATTCATTTTTCTATCCTCATGAGTAATGGTGGTAGTAATAAAAAGTCGATCACCAGAGCGATCAAAATCGTGATGGTAGTCATCAGTCCCATCCATGCGTTTACTTGAAACGATGACAGGGCCAAGACCAAAAATCCGCAGGCCAATACCACTGTTGTGGTCATTAGCGCGGTACCTGAACTTTGAAAGGCGTAACGCACCGCGTCTTCGGGACTTAACAGCTGTTTTCGACGCCCTTCCATAAACCGTTCGATAAAGTGAATGGTGTCATCTACCACTATGCCCAGTGTCATGGCGGCCAAAACAGAAACCGCTAAGCCGACTTCACTGACTAATAGCCCCCACGCACCCAACGCCGTTAACGCTGGCATTAAATTAGTAAAGGTTATGGCCATACCCACTTTTACCGATTTAAATATCAGCGTCAGAATAAGCGAAATGACCAACAAGCCGACAAACGTGCCGAACAACATGGATTTAATATTGGTGATACCAATGTTAGAAAACATGATGGTGGTCCCCACCCCTTGAGTGGCACCCAGAATATCGGTGTGCTCTTGTGCCCATTGAGCGGCACGCTTTTCTAAGCCAAGGATTTGATTGGTGGTGAGCTTGTCTAAAATAATGGTCATACGCGAAGATGACTTACCCGTATCAATTCGGTCACGCAGGTCCAAACCTTTCGGTAATGACATCTCATACATAAACACGTATTGCGATATCAGCTCTTTTTCGTCTGGGATGCGGTAAAAATCAGCGTCTTCGCTATTAAAATTGCGATTAAGCTTTTTTATGACATCCGCAATGGAAAACACGTGTAAAACACCCGGTTGCTGGCGAAACCAATTGGCAAAGGCTTCTACTTCTTGCAGGTATTTTGGATTGCTTATGCCGCCTTCTTCCCCCGCTTTTAAGTGATAGTCGATGTAGTACATGCCCGTTAAATTATTTACGGCGAAATCGGTATCGCGGCGGAATTCAATTTCGTCAGAAAAATAATTGATGTACTGATCGTCTATTTCGTTTTTAGCGATGAACAGCGTTAAGCCCAACACCAATGGAATACCTAAAAACAGCAAGGTTTTTTCATGGTTGATTACAAAGTCAGCCACGCGGTGCAACGCCACACTGCCGTGTACCTTGTTGGCGGTGGGCTTCATTTTGGTTAGGGTTAAAAACGCAGGCAAAAACGTTAGCGCCAAACACATCGCCGCCAAGACGCCAATGGCTGACAGCGTACCGAGGTGATTAAACGGTGGCGAATCACTGAAGTTCAGCGTCATAAAACCCACAGCTGTCGTCACACTGGTCAGCACAATTGGGCGCGCATTACTGATCACCGCTTGTTTAATGGCGAGTACATTTCG
>JBFHVZ010000367.1:0-2101 GCA_041589295.1 Pseudomonadales bacterium | reverse complement strand
TCCAAGCCTACTTGTACAATTTGATGATTACTGTAGTCAGAAACGATTAACCCGCCATCCCGTTCTTTAATATCGAAAATGGAGCCAAAACCATCGGCTATTAACTGTGTGCTGCCATCGGCTAATAATTCGTAAATACTGGTTTTTCTGTAATCAACGGCTAGCAAGCGCGTGCCACCAAAGGCAACAAGGCGAGTGAACGGGGTTGAGTAACGGTGGAATTGTGTTAGCACAGTGTCACGGTAAATAAACACAACATTGCTGCTATCCGCGATATAGATATCACCATTCTGCATTTGCGCAGCGGCATAAGCGTTCGATAGGCCAGATTGAACGATCAATTCACTGGGTTGCCCAATTTCAACACGGCGTAAGCTGGTTCCACCCCATACAAAGAATTTATTTGTATCAATCAGCGAGAATCTTGAAGCACCAGAGAAGTCCAACGCATGTATGGTTTGGTCACCATTTGCGTTGACTTCGATAATGGTATTTGAGGTCAATACGAAAACCTTGCCTTGGTTGTCGGCAATGATGGCGCGACCATTATTAAAACCACTTAATAAAACCGAAAAACTGCCATCCGCTGCACGTTTTTTAATTTCTGTGCCGGATTTATTTAAATAGTACAGATTACCTTGCTCATCCAAGGTTGCTCCGTAGTTGCGATACATATCGTCTGACGATATTAAATCCGCAAGACTGGTATCCATACGCTCTGGACCAAAGCCTTTCGTTTTCAACGCGACACGTGCAGTTAATTGCTGAGGTGGCAGATTGGTGTTACCACGGTTAGCGATGGTGGCTTCAATGGCAACAGGACGATTGCCCGCAAGCTGAGTAATTGGTGGTGAAAACCCTGCGTGCCCGCCGATACGACGCGTTGGACGCACTTGAATAAGCTCACCACGCTCAACTAACAATTGGCCTTCGGCGCTATACGCTTGCACGATCAAGTTATAGTAGTCGGCAGCGTGATCGGTAATATGCCATTCAACTTCGGCCTCGGTTTGCACACCAGGTTCTAATGTCATTAATGCGTCTGCCAACGTACCACCCATAGGAATGGAAACCACAGGGTATTGCTCGACCACCAGACCTTGGCTATTGACGACTTTTAGAAACAATCGCACATCACGCGCTTCATTCCCTGTATTTAAAAAGCCAACGTCTAACTCGACTTCGGCATAGGCTTCGTAAACTTCACCGGTGGCTGCACGCATTTCGTTAATTTCAATGCCCGTAGCTGCCGCGCGATGCAAGTCGGCATTGGCCACGACAGTGGTACCCAATGCCACATCCACCTGGCTGCTTGCACCGAAATAACCCACAGCATTAATTTCAACCGTAAATTGGGTTTCGCTAATGCCTTCGATACGGAATCGACCTTCGTCATCGGTCATAGCCGTTAGTGACAGTTCAGGGATACGAATTTCAGCACCGTCGATGGGCGCTTCGTCGTGAGCATCACGAATTAAACCCATCACACTGGTTAATGGATTTGTCGCTTGCTGCTGCAAGGTCAAATCACCTAGTTGGTTAGTCGCATTTTCTTGCAGCATGCCGTTGAAACTGGCCGTTAAGTAACCCGCACTTGTCAGCGTAATAGTCGCAGCACCCGCCGCTACGTCTTGCGCAACAAATACACCTTCGTTATTGGAGGTTGCGACTTCGACACCATTTAAAGAAATGACAACGCCCGCAAGTGGCTGCAACGAATCAAGATCTAAAACACGACCGGTTAAATGCGTTTGTTGTGGTGTTTGCGAACCTTCTAAGTACAAGCTAGGTGAAAAGGTGCTGACCGATCCAGCAGCCAAGGTAGCCGAAGCCGTAACCGTTTGATAACCAGCCAAGCTGACTTCGATAGCCACATCACCCGGTGCAAGTGTTAAACGATAAAAGCCCGATTGGTCGGTATTCACGCTTGCACCACCTGCTGAAACCACAACATTGGGTAAGACCTGCCCGTCTTCTGCTGACAATACAGTACCCTGTAAAACCGCCTGTGTTGAAACGGCTTCTAAATGCACATTACCCAGTTCTAAGTTTCGCCCAGCAACAAGGTTTAAATCCGCAGAAACCGGTAGGTAGCCTGCCG
>JBFHVZ010000366.1:0-2102 GCA_041589295.1 Pseudomonadales bacterium | reverse complement strand
GCACCTCAGTCGGTACTATTGAGCGTATCGAAGGTGTCGCAGACAAACTGAAAAAGTTTAAAGACGAAGGTCATGATCTGGTCGTGGTGGTTTCCGCCATGAGTGGTGAAACCAATCGCTTGATTGGACTGGCTAAAGAAATTACCGATCAGCCTAATCCGCGTGAGCTGGATGTGTTGGTCTCTACCGGTGAGCAAGTGACCATTGCGCTTTTAAGCATGGCTTTGCACAAGCGTGGGATTCCCGCACGCTCTTACACGGGTAGTCAGGTTCGAATTCTGACCGACGACAGTCACACTAAAGCCCGTATTCAAGAAATTGATACTGAAAAAATGCGTGCCGATTTAAATGAAGGTCGCATTGTCATTGTGGCGGGTTTCCAAGGTGTTGATGACCAAGGCAACATCACCACGCTGGGTCGTGGTGGCTCGGACACCACAGGTGTTGCGTTAGCGGCTGCACTAAAAGCAGACGAATGTCATATCTATACCGATGTTGATGGTGTTTACACAACCGACCCACGTGTTGTTGAAAAAGCCCGTCGCATGGAAAAAATTACCTTTGAAGAAATGCTGGAAATGGCCAGCTTGGGTTCAAAAGTACTACAGATTCGTTCGGTGGAATTCGCAGGCAAATACAATGTCCCCCTGCGTGTACTACACAGTTTTCAAGAAGGGTCTGGCACCCTAATCACCACAGAGGATGATACAGCCGTGGAACAACCAGTCATTTCGGGAATCGCATTCAACCGTGATGAAGCCAAGTTAACCGTACAAGGTGTACCCGATATTCCTGGCGTGGCTTCCAAAATTCTTGGCCCTGTGGGCGCAGCCAATATTGAAGTCGATATGATCGTTCAAAACGTGGCTGCAGATAAAACCACTGATTTTACCTTCACTGTGCACCGCAACGATTACAGCAAAACTGAAACCGTTTTGAAGAAGATCGCAGAAGAACTGGGCGCACGCGAAGTAAAAGGCGATAGCAAAATTGCTAAAGTGTCTTTGGTCGGCGTGGGTATGCGTTCACATGCTGGTGTGGCGAGCAAAATGTTTGACACCTTGGCAAACGAAAACATCAATATTCAGATGATCTCCACTTCAGAGATTAAGATCTCTGTTGTCATCGACGAAAAGTATCTAGAACTGGCTGTACGCGCACTGCATACCGCATTTGGTCTTGATGCCGAATAAGCAATTCTGAAGCTGGCTTCACAATGGTGATCCTTGCGAAAGGTTTGGGTTTGGCCTTACTGCACCCATGTGCTAAACCCAGATGTTTCTTCATCTAGTTAAGCGAGCTTCGGCGCAACTGATCGACAAAGATTGGTTGCATTGAATAATGTTCAGGGATTGACTCGTTATTCACAAAATCGCGTTGGAATACCAGCGCACCCTAGGTCTAACAACCAGCGACTGACAAATCAGCGTGCCTCCGCTGCTTATCCATAACAAAATGTTCTGGATAGGCTTGGACATACCCTGTCAATTTGCCAAAGCTGGTCAATAATTAATTTGAAGGATGCCCGTTCCCTTGCGTTGCGGGGTTTGTGGTAGCTCACCTTGTGGTGGGCAAAGCCGTGTTTCAGGAGAAAGAAATGCTCATTTTGACGCGTCGAGTTGGCGAAACGCTAATGATTGGTGATGAAGTCACCGTGACTGTTTTAGGTGTAAAGGGTAACCAAGTTCGCATTGGAGTGAATGCGCCAAAAGAGGTTGCGGTACACCGCGAAGAAATTTACCAGCGAATTCAAAAAGAAAAAGAGCAAACTCCTCAAGACTGATTGTGAGACCAAACTGGTCCTAGTGCATTCATTTTATTGAAGATTTTGCTTTTCATTTTCCTATAAAGTGGTATCATGCGCGCCGTGCTGGAGAGATGGCCGAGAGGCTGAAGGCGCACCCCTGCTAAGGGTGTATAGGAGAAATCTTATCGAGGGTTCGAATCCCTCTCTCTCCGCCACTTTTCAATCTTCTCAAGAAGTTGAAGGCGATGGTTGACTAATTCTAAAGTTTACCTATAATTCACCGCCCCATACGACACGACGCGCTCGTAGCTCAGCTGGATAGAGTACCTGGCTACGAACCAGGCGGTCGGAGGTT
>JBFHVZ010000365.1:0-2103 GCA_041589295.1 Pseudomonadales bacterium | reverse complement strand
CCCCATAAGTTCGGCGAGCACCTTACTAATTGAAAGTCCTAAGCCTGTGCCCCCAAAGCGGCGCGTAGTTGAACCGTCGGCTTGGGTAAACGGGGTAAATAAGCGCTTTTGGTTCTCTTCGGAAATACCAATGCCGGTATCGCGCACAAGAAACGACAGCGTTACTTGGCCTTGGTGCTTTTTAAGCATACGAATATCCAGCTCTACGTGACCTGCTTCGGTGAACTTAAGTGCATTACTAATTAAGTTGATTAAAATTTGATTGATGCGAAGTGGGTCGCCGTTCAGTTTTTGTGGGATATTGGGTGCGACTTCTATGTAGGCTTTTAGTCCATTTAGTTTGACGGCCATCAAATCGCTAATGGATTCCACCAGTTCGTACAAGTCAAAGTCGATGGATTCGATTTCTAACTTGCCAGCTTCAATTTTAGAAAAATCCAAAATATCGTTGAGTAGGCCCAACAAGTTTTTGGCTGAGCGTTGCGACTTGGTGACGTAGTCGTGTTGGCGCGGTTGCAGCTCGGTTGAAAGCAATAAATCGTTCATGCCAATAATGGCATTCATAGGGGTGCGAATTTCATGGCTCATGTTTGCTAGAAATTCACTTTTGGTTTGGTTGGCTTTTTCGGCTTCGTCTTTTGCGTTTATTAATTCACGCTGCTCACGCAGACGCTCGGTAATATTCGAGCCGACAAAAATATACCCAATATGATTGCCACCGTCGTCGAAGTAGTTGCTGCGGACCCATTCGAGAGTAAGATTATCTGTGCCGTGATGCCAAGTGGTTTCATCTTGATTGGGGCTAAGCAGTTGCGCAGCGCTTTTGCCGAAAATACGGGTGTAATCACGGTCGCTTTCTTCGCTGAAGCCACCGCTTAAATATTCGAAAGACTTATTGCGGTGAAAAATGTGCCCCTGTAATCCAAACACCACAAAATAGACCGAAATGGAATCCAACATGGCGTAGGTGCGCTTTTTTGACAGCGTACTTTCTTCAAGTTTTTTAAGTACATTATTGAAGTTTTCAGCCACCCGCTGAAGCTCTTCGGGTTTGTCGGTTTGATCAATGCGCATGGAGAAATTCATGGTTTCGTAGAGATCATGAATTTGATCTGACAAGGTGCTTACCGTGCTGGTGGCCAAACGGGCAGTTAAGGTGGACAGCCCAAGGCTGATGATGACAATTAATACAAGGCTGGATAGCAACACCACATTAGCTTGATTTTGTAATTGCCCCGACAACGCCGCCGACACCATGGTGTCTATGGTGCCGTATTGACTAGGGTGGCTAAAGAGTGTGCTGGCTTGTGCGGGGAGCTCATCAATTGCCGACGTCGTTTGAATGTATAGGCGTTCCCCGTCGGGCGATTTCAAACGTACAAAAAATTTCCCCGAGGTAAATTTAAAGAGTTCGTTAATGCCTTCGTGTGGCTTAAAAAAAGCCACTGCACCTTCAACACTGTTTTGATAATAGATGGGTTCGACAACGGACAACCCTTGTTCGTTAAGGCGAATCACCGTATTGCCTTGGTCGAGCACGTCCACTAGTACGTCGTCTGGTACGGGTACGCTGTTTTGAGTGTTAGAGGTGATGACACGCCCTTTGTAATCGAGCAAGGCTATTTGCCCTTTGTCGCTACCGGCGACGCGCCACGAACGAAAAAAAGTGGGTAGGTAGCGTTCTCGCTCTTGGGTATCAATCAGACCATTAATAATGAGATCGTTACTGGCGATGGTGTGAATTTGGTTTTGCGTGTTGCGGATGGTGTCGTCAATCATTTTGGCAAACGAGCTTGCCACCGCGCTGTGCTCATCTTGTTGCAAGCGTTCGGTGATGATGCTGCTGAGGTAACTGGCGGCGACACCAAAGGCGATTAAGATGATCGCCACGATGGGCAGCATGCGAACGGTTAGATAGCCGGTTAACCGGTTAAGCCAACGTTCCATATCAGGGCTCCCAAGGCACGATATACCCTAAGGCATTGTATCGAGCGATCTGGTAATCGCTGGCGTCCAATGCTTCGTGATCGACAAAGGGCTGGTGGTATGTGCGAATTAAGCCTTGATACGTGCCTAGCTGAGTCAATGTCTCGCGCACTTGAT
>JBFHVZ010000364.1:0-2144 GCA_041589295.1 Pseudomonadales bacterium | reverse complement strand
GGGTAGCGCGGACGATCCAAAATCCTTCGCCGCCATGCGTTACACCGAATCCCGTTTAACCAAATATGCCGATGTGCTGCTGGGTGAATTAGGGCAGGGCACGGTAGATTGGCAGCCTAACTTTGATGGCTCGTTAGACGAACCGGTGACCTTGCCGTCCCGTTTGCCAAACTTGTTATTAAACGGCACCACGGGTATCGCCGTAGGTATGGCCACAGACATTCCGCCGCACAATTTAAAAGAAGTGGCCAATGCATGTATCTATTCCATTGATAATCCAAAAGCCACCACGCAAGACTTAATGCAATTTGTCCCTGGGCCAGACTTTCCGACCGAAGCGGAAATCATTACACCAAAAGACGATTTGCAAAAAATGTATGAAAGTGGACGCGGCAGCATCAAGATGCGCGCTGTGTACACCAAAGAAGATGGCGACATTATTATTACTGCGCTGCCTCATCAGTGCAGTGGTGCAAAAGTGTTGGAACAAATTGCCGACCAAATGCAGAAGAAAAAACTGCCTATGGTGGCAGACCTGCGTGACGAATCGGACCACGAAAACCCAACCCGTTTGGTAATTGTGCCTAAATCAAACCGTGTGGACGTGAATCAGCTAATGAATCACTTATTCGCTACCACGGATCTTGAGAAAAACTATCGCGTCAACATGAACATGATCGGTATTGATGGTTTGCCACAGGTGAAAAACCTAAGCGAAATCATCAGCGAATGGTTGTTGTACCGAACCGAAACTGTCACCCGACGTTTGCAATACCGTTTAGATAAAGTGATTGCACGTTTGCACATTTTAGACGGTTTGTTGGTGGCGTTTTTAAACATCGACGAAGTCATCGAAATCATTCGTACCTTCGACGAACCTAAAGCCGAATTGATGTCCCGTTTCGGTTTAAGTGACAAACAAGCAGAAGCCATTTTGGAATTAAAACTGTGTCACTTAGCCAAGCTAGAAGAAATGAAAATTCGCGGCGAGCAAGATGACTTGGCCAAAGAACGCGATCAGCTAGAAAAAACCTTAGGCAGTGAACGTCGCATGAAAACCTTGATTAAAAAGGAAATCATGGCCGACGCAGAAGCCTTTGGTGATGATCGTCGCTCGCCAATTGTGACACGCCAAGAAGCACAAGCATTATCCGAAACCGATCTCATGGGTGCAGACCCAGTGACGGTAGTATTGTCTGCCAAAGGTTGGATTCGCGCTGCTAAAGGTCATGACGTTGACGGTAATACCCTGACTTATAAATCAGGGGATAAATTCCTGATTCAGGCCAACGCCAAAACCAATCAGCAGGCTGTGTTCCTCGACAGCACAGGGCGCAGTTACAGCATTAATATCCATGGCTTACCGGGCGCGCGTGGTTACGGCGAGCCGGTGACGGGCTCCATTAGCTTGCCAGCAGGCGCGAGCTTGCAAGGTATGATTGTCGGTGCCAATAAAGAGCAATACTTGATGGCCAGCGAAGCCGGTTATGGCTTTATCACTACCTTCGAAGAAATGTTGTCGAAAAACAAATCTGGTAAAGCGCTGTTAAACAAACCTGCGGATCGCGCTTTGTTTAACCCAGTGAAAGTACAGGATATTCAAAACGACTGGGTGGTTGCGGTAAGCAACGAAGGTCGCTTGCTGATGTTCCCAGTGGCGGATTTACCTGTGATGTCAAAAGGTAAAGGCAACAAGATTATCAATCTAGGCACAGGCGGCACCGAAATTATGGTGGGCGCACAACTGCTGAAAGAAGGTGACATTCTTGTGGTCTACGCCGGTAAGCGACACATGAAACTCAAGTTTGCTGACCTTGAACATTACCAAGGTGAGCGTGGTCGTCGCGGTAATAAACTACCGCGTGGGTATCAGAATGTGAGTTCGATAGAGGTGTTACGCAAGGACGATTAACCGCTGCTGAAAAACTATCTGCGTTGCCACTGCTGCGTTAAAAATCGACTCGAAATGCTCATTTATTAATATAAACTCCGCGTTCTCGTCGATTTTTGCCTTGCATTGACGGCCTCGATAACGTTTTTCCGATAGCGGTTTGCAATGTCAGTCGGACGTCAGGAGTCTGGTGTCTGGCGCTAGTCGTTTTTTCGTAAGCGGTTTGTAATGTCAGTCGGGCGTCAGGAGTCTG
>JBFHVZ010000363.1:0-2152 GCA_041589295.1 Pseudomonadales bacterium | reverse complement strand
GGGCAGAAAATACGTTTACTTTTTTTGCCCGTTTAAAATCATGCAAGCCATAAAGAATAGGAAACGACAGCGCGACTATGATGGCCCACTTGGTGCCGTGCAGGTCATAACTTGGCGCCAACGCAGTACCCAATGCGCCGTCTATGGACAATAGTTGGGCTGCCACCCATGGGCTTTCGCTGCCTTTCATTAAAATGAAGGTGGGCAACAGAATGTTCAGTAACAAATTAATGAACATGCTTTCTTTCTTCGGCTCGGTACGGGTACCGGCATCACCAGACACTTGAGACATAAACAAATTAACAGAATCACATTAGAGGTTTGGCCATTCTACCCCAAGGCATATTGGTAATCACTTCCAATCAGGGTAGGATGTGGGCTTTTACTAATTCGCCCGTTTTTAAGCTGATTGTCTCATATGTACTACGCCATCATTTCCCAAGATGTACCCAACAGCCTGCCTAAACGCAAACAAGCCCGCCCAGATCATTTAGCACGACTGGAACAGCTTAAAAATGAAGGCCGCTTATTGATTGCAGGCCCTCACCCAGCGGTTGATGCCGAAGACCCAGGTGAAGCCGGTTTTACTGGCAGCTTAGTGGTAGCCGAATTTGAATCTTTGCAGGTTGCCCAAGCTTGGGCGGACGCCGACCCTTACATGGCGGCAGGCGTCTATGAAAAGGTAATCGTGAAGCCGTTCAAGAAAGTCTTGCCTTGAACGGCTAAACTTAGCCCTAACGCATTTTAATAACGACTAACAATTGCAACAGGAAATTCATTGTGAAACGCATTACTGCACTTATTCTTGGCTTGATCATGATCGCGCCTGCCTTCGCAGAAAAGCGCTACGTCACTGACGAGCTTTGGTTACAACTTCGCTCTGGCCCAGGCAGCGACTTCCGTATTCTTAAAGCCCTTAAAAGTGGCACTCACCTTGAGTTTATCGAAGAAGACGAAGCCTCTGGCCATACCAAGGTTCGTACCGACAAAGGTTTAGAAGGTTGGGTGCTCACCCGCTTTTTGGTAAACGAGCCTATCGCGTTTGAAAAACTGATTTTGACCCAACGCGAACTGGAAAAAACCAAAGCCGATTTGGCAGCCTTGCAAGCCAAACACTCTGAAGTGAAAACTGATTTAGCGGGTATCAAACGCGAAAACAGCCAACTGTCTGGTTCTGAGTCCGAAATGGAAAAAGAACTAGAGCACATCAAGAAGATTTCCGCTAACGCCATAAACTTGGACAAGAAAAACCAAGAGCTAATGGAACGTAACGAAAGCATGAAGATCGCCTTAGACACGCTTAAAGCCGACAACGAACGCCTACGCACAAATCAAGACTTAAACTATTTGATTGCCGGTGGCGCGTTGATTTTACTGGGCATTATTTTAGGTTGGTTACTGCCTAAACTGACCAGCAAACGCTCTGACGGCTGGGGTTAACCTTAACCACTTGTTCGCCAAACCAACCCTTTGGTTTGGTGAACACACCACAGACTCCTTTCCCCTCGCATCTGCTTTTCAGTTCTTATATATTTCGCACTTAAACCAATTTGTTTAACTCTTTTTATCAGGATGTTCCATGATTCGTGCTATTTTTTGTGCATTCACCCTGCTATTTGCCCAGTTGGCCACGGCTGACAATCACCCTGCTAATGCAAGTGAGTCAACCCCTGCTGCGGCCATTGCCACACCTTATGTCACTCTAACCACCAACCACGGCAACATCGTGCTGGAATTAAACCCAGACAAAGCTCCTATCTCTGTGGCTAACTTCCTACAATACGTAGAATCCGGTGCTTATAACAACACCATTTTTCACCGCGTAATTCGTGACTTTATGATTCAAGGCGGTGGCTTTACTCAAGAGCTTGCCCGTAAACCGACCCAAGACCCAATTAAAAACGAAGCCGATAATGGTTTGTTTAATAATCGCGGTACCATTGCGATGGCCCGCACGGCTGAAGTAAACAGCGCCACCAGCCAGTTTTTCATTAACCTGAAAAACAATTACTTCTTAAACAACGGTTATCGCGATTTCGGTTACGCTGTATTTGGTAAAGTGATTGCTGGCATGGAAGTAGTCGATGCGATTGGCGCCACCCCAACAGGCGTTTCCAAAGGCATGCGTGATGTACCGGTTGAACCTGTGTTC
>JBFHVZ010000362.1:0-2156 GCA_041589295.1 Pseudomonadales bacterium | reverse complement strand
GTCAGTGGCCCATTGCCGATGAACTTCAGCTCAGTACAGGCATTGCGACGTTAAATGAAAATGAACAAGCTGAAAGTTTTTTGCAACGCGCGTCGCTGCATGTACACAAGCAGCAGCAAACGGCGCTAAAGCTGATGGCGTTTTCTTAACGCCTCAGCCAAGGCAGTTAAAACAAAGACAGTACGAAGCCTTAAGGCTTGTATTCCACCTCAACCAAGCGTCGCGATAGGTTGTTTGCCTTATCGGTTACCGCCAGTTGCAAGGTATTCATCCCCTTGTTCAGGCGCACTTTTACCGCAAAGTGCGTGGTATACAGAAAGTGACCCTTAAACACTTCACCGTCTTCGTTAATCACATGTACTTTATCAATGCCCATGCCGGTATCTAAAGCCATACCGCGAATATCAATGATGCGCTCGGCCACAACGTCGGGGATATCAATTAGGTCGACCACAGGGCCTTGATCATCGGGAAAGCTGTTTTTGCTGTATGGATTGGTACCAGCGGCTTTTTCTTCGGCATTTGAAAAGCCATCACCATCGCTGTCGCCATCTTTGGCGTCGCCAACCCCATCGCCATCGCGATCAGCGAATTCTTGTGGGTTTCTAGGAAACGGGTCCTGCCAGTTGTTTACCCCATCGCCATCGATATCCAGATCGTACTCATCGGGAATACCGTCACCGTCTAGGTCAGAAGGCTTGCTTTTAGGGTCGTTTGGATTCGTCGACAACATGCGCTCATAGCGATCTGCAATGCCATCGCCGTCGGAATCAGGATCATTGGGATTTGCCTGCGCCGCCAACGGCACAGATAGGATCAAGCCACCCAGCAGCGGCCACCAGTTTAGTGTCTTCATATTGTTATTATTATTTTGTTCTACCAGCGAAGGCCGCTAGTATGCCGCCAATCAACCGTCTTGTCAGGCGGATTCGGTATAGCGACCTTGGTTTTGCAGTTCGTTTAATTGTTTACGACGCGTTTGGATACAGTCTTCGTAGGCTTCGCGGATGCGCTCTTGCGTTTCACCTTGCTGTCCATCCAGTGACGTTAGCCACTGCTCAAATAGCCAGATTTCCCGTTCCAGTTTTTGCGTCAGCTCTTGATTCTTGTCCATGGGCTGCTTCTTATTATGTGTATTTCTGTGTTGATTTCTAACGGGGCGCGAGTTTAGGCGTCCCCGTGTGATAAATCCACTACAGAATCGTGACCAGTTTGTTGCGCGTACAAAAATCTGATCTACGACAAAATGTCATTACATTTGCGACCTAGGGGCTGGTAAAGATTGCGAGCAACGGATACCTCGGTCCTTATCATCGATCAAAATTCCAGCAACTTCCTCTTTAGACTGGTTCTTTTGTGGACGAATTAGCAGGTAGCCATCGACACAAAACGCCTCTTTATTTGCATCCTTCGGAGAAATTTTCAGCGCTTCGCCCGGCACAATTCGAATTAGGCGGAATTCGTCCACCAATTTTGCACTGTTTTTATCACTGTGATTAATGTAACCGTTCATATCCAGCATCACCACGGATGTAATAACAGCCACCACAGCGGCGGCAATAGCCACTTTGATATCACGTTCGGTAAACGACAACATGATTACTCCAACTTACTAACTATCAATAAAATGCTTTGGCCGCGGATTCTAACACGAAGCTTACATAACGCAGCTCGCATCATGGCGATGGCACCAATAAAAAGGCTGATAGGAAAAAACGTAGGCGAGGAAGCCAAGGCAAGGCAACTTTGAGCGAACACCCAGAATGTATAAATAATACCTGAGAAAGGTTCGCGAGAAGTTAACGCCGAATTGGCAAACGCAGCTAGTTTTTTTGGCCCCAGAAAGGCATGAGAGATTGCTCCATACCAAGATGGGTCAGCATTCGCGCCACCATGAAATCGATTAAATCTTCAATGGATTTGGGCTCATGATAAAAGCCTGGGCTGGCGGGCATAATAGTGACCCCTAATTGGGCCAATTTGAGCATGTTTTCTAGGTGAATCGCGCTAAACGGCGACTCTCGCACCACCAGAATCAACTTGCGTTGTTCTTTTAAGGCCACGTCAGCTGCACGTTCGATGAGGTTATTGCTGGCCCCCGTAGCAATGGCCGACAAGGTGCCGGTACTGCATGGGCAAACAATCATAGGGCCATT
>JBFHVZ010000361.1:0-2192 GCA_041589295.1 Pseudomonadales bacterium | reverse complement strand
TGCTAATGAAGACACAACCCCAGCTGGATCAACTTATCCAAACCATGCTTAAAGACGCCTTTGTCAGTGCGCAACCCTTGCCGCAGTGCGAAGCCATTAAACTGTGGTTGGTAGACCCCTGCACCATGCAGCGCCCGTTCACACTGGATGAAATCCGCAGCATTTGGGAACACACAGCCTACTGGGCCTTTTGCTGGGCCAGCGGGCAGGTGCTGGCGAAGTATATTTTGGATCACCCCGAGACCGTACGCGGCAAAACCGTATTGGACTTCGGCACGGGTTCAGGCGTGGTGGCCATCGCCGCCAAAATGGCGGGCGCGACCTCCGTGGTCGCCTGCGACATCGACGCCGATGCCTTGGTCAGCACCCAAGCCAACGCCGCGTTAAATGGTGTGTCGGTGACGCTGAGCGATGACTTGTTCAGCCTGCCCCACCACAGCTTCGACCTGTTGATTGCCGCCGATGTGTTGTATGACCGCGCTAATCTCAGCTTCCTCGATACGTTTTTTGATTACGCCCCAGAAGTGTTGTTAGCGGACTCGCGCATCAAAAATTTTCAGCACCCCCACTATCAAGCCCTGACTAAAGTGGACTCCTTCACCGTGCCAGACTTAGACGAGCTGGATGAGTTTCGACTTGTAAGCTTGTATGAAGGACGCCTGTAAGGTCGCCTGTAACAGCGCTCCCGTCACATTGGCCAATCTGGTCA
The DNA here is from genome assembly GCA_041589295.1 of Pseudomonadales bacterium. Classification (GTDB taxonomy): domain Bacteria; phylum Pseudomonadota; class Gammaproteobacteria; order Pseudomonadales; family Oceanobacteraceae; genus Bermanella. Next base: position 1,483 of record JBFHVZ010000361.1, on the reverse strand, counting down.
TAGCGAAACGCTCTTAATCCCCGTCGTGACACGGCTATACTCAAAAGCATTAGCTCGGCAAAACTGCCGACTCAGGGAAATAAAGGACGGGGCCCAACGTGTCCGCATTGATGTCGCTTTCGCGATCTGGATTATTCACACTGGCATTGACGCTGTGGACGGGACTGACTGTCCTTGTGATTCATAACAGCTATCAACAAGAGCGCAACCTCGCACACGAGCGCTTGAACTCCCTTATTTACACATTGTCGGCCGACATTGCGCAACGACCAGGTGGTGCCGAAAACCTAAGCCAACAAGCCGGACTCACCCAGATTCAACATTGGCAGCAGACCACAGGTATTCACTTTGATTTAAGCGTCATCGACCAGAGCGGTCAGCCACTTATCAGTACGCTGCTGCCCACCGACACCCTCGGCCTGCACGAAACGGCACGGTTTTTAAATGCCACATTAGACACAACCAAAAGCCAATGTTTTGTCACCGTAGCCGGCTACCCAGAAAGCCACTGTTATTTGTGTGCCATTCGCATCAGCGACACCCAACAAACCCTACTGCTGTCGCTGACTCAAACCCAAGTCATGAGCCAATGGTTAGAAAACCGTTGGTGGATTGTTTCTTTAGCTGTGCTCACACTCTTACTCTTATTAGCCTTACATTTGCTAATTACTCTGCGTTATCACAAATCAAAACTGACACAAGGTCACTTAGCCACCAAGGTTGAAAAACAAGAGTCTGAGTTTCGACGTTTATTGCGCAACCTTCCCGGCCTTATTTACCGCATGAATGCGCGCAGTAAAAAAGTGGTGTACATGAGCCCAGGGTCGCTACCACTGGTAGGCTATCATCCAGAGCAATTTATCGAACAAAAAGTCTCACCCATGGACATCATCGAAGAGGAAGACAAAGAGCGCTTATACAATCAAATCCGACTGGCCCATCAATCGTTGAAACCATTTGAATTGGTATATCGCGTGCGTACCTTGCACGGTGAGCTTAAGTGGGTAATAGATCGCGGCAACTGTTATTTAGATGCCGACGGCGAATACTATGTCGAAGGCGTCATACTGGACATCACCGAACGCGAACTCGTGCGGCAACAAATCGAATACCTAGCCATTCAAGATCCGCTGACCGAACTGTATAACCGTTATAAATTCAATGACGAGCTGGTCAGTGCCGTTGACGAAACCAAACGGCAAGAAGAACACTTTGCTATGTTGTTCATCGACCTTGATCGTTTCAAAAACATAAATGATTCGCTTGGCCACCAATTAGGTGATCGCCTGTTACGTGAAGTCAGTGAGCGCCTGCGTAAAATTGTTAAACACAAACACTTTTTGGGTCGCATGGGTGGTGATGAATTTGTGGTGCTTATGCGGCATCTGCAAACCAAAGACGAAGCCCGCGATTTAGCACGAGAGATAAATCGTGTCTTGCGTATTCCATTCAATATCGAAAGTTACGAACTACGGATTTCGTG
>JBFHVZ010000360.1:0-2197 GCA_041589295.1 Pseudomonadales bacterium | reverse complement strand
CACCGAAAACATACTGGCCATCGTCAGCTATCAGGGTGCAGCGCTTTCGCACTCTGCGGTTTTAGCCAACGCCTTGGGCATTCCCGCTGTGTTGGGTGTGGGACGTTTACCCATTTACCAAGGGGATTTGTTGATCGTTGATGGCGTAAACGCCGAAGTCATCTTGCGCCCAAGTCGCTCTTTAAAAAGCGAATACAAACGCCTGATTAAAGATCAGCGCGAGATTCAAAGCCGTTTAAAACAATTTGCCAGTGCACCTACAATTTCTGCAGACGGTCAACCCGTGTGTCTGATGGCAAACTCTGGTTTGCAGGCAGATTTAAAACCGGGCTTGGCTAACGGCGCAGAAGGCATTGGCCTGTATCGCACCGAAATTCCCTTCATGATTCGCAGCGGTTTGCCGTCCGAAGACGAACAAGTAGAAGTTTACGAACAAGTTGTGGCCGCTTACCACCCTAAGCCCGTCTACATTCGCACACTGGATGTTGGCTCGGATAAACCCCTGCCGTACTTGCCCTTGGTGCAGGAGCTTAATCCTGCGCTCGGCTTGCGCGGTATTCGCTTTACCCTAGACAACTACCAACTGCAGCTGACGCAGATGCGCGCGATTTTACGCGCCGCAAAAGGCCGAGATTCTGTGCACATGACCTTACCCATGGTCAGCACCACAGAAGATTTAGACCGCGCTAAGGCGCTGTTAAACGAAGCCTATCAGCAGCTTAAAAATGAAGGTCTCGACGTGGTGATGCCCAAGCTGGGCGTCATGGTGGAAGTGCCTGCGGCGATCTCGCTGCTGCCGTTTTGGGCCAGCAAGATCGACTATATTTCCATTGGCAGCAACGACTTATCTCAGTACTTGCTGGCGGTGGATCGCACCAGCTCTTTGGTGGCGGAGTACTATAATGTATTGAACCCGGCCGTGATTCACGAGATTCAACGCATTGTGAAGCTGGCCAGTAAGAGCGGTTTGAAAATCAGTTTATGCGGCGAAATGGCCGCAAACCCCATCGCGGTTATGCTGCTGTTGGGCATGGGTATACGCCATTTGAGTATGAGCTCGGCCAAGATTCCGTTAATGAAATGGATCATTGCCCAATGCCCAATCGAAAAAATGGAAAACTTTGTTAATGAGGCGCTTTGTCTGGATAACGCCAGTGCCATTAAGCAACTGGGTAGCCAGCTTTTATCAGAACTAGGAATCGACATTGAAAAATACCACTAACGATTTACGCGACATGATCGGAGCCGAGACTCTGAGCATTGACGAAAAGCTTCACTCTTTAGTGATCGGCGTAAATATTTTAGATGCGGTAAACCCCACCAATTTTCAGCAGCAAAAAGAACGCTTTTTTGCCAGCAACTTTTCCATCGAACCTGCGTTTACCTACGCGCAACACGGTGTAAATGCGTTTGCGGTGAAGCGTGATTTATTTAACTTACCCGTAGACAAAATTCAGGACAAAGACCTGCAATACATTTACGAGCAAGTCATTGATTCCTACATAGATAAAATCGACCAGTTTAAAAACATTGGCTCCGGTGAGTTCTTATACGATTCACTGCGTTACTACGGCGAACCTACCGATAAAGACATTCGTAACGCCATGTTTATTTTGCACCTGCCCGATCACGGACCGGTGGAAGAAGCCAACATGGACGCCCAAGCCATCAAAACTTACCTAGCGGATTTTGCCAAGCAAGAAGGTTACGAACACAATATTGTCGTCACCGAAGGCATGGTCGCCAACGCACTGGTATCTGGCTTAAAAGTTAAAATTAACCAGCAAGCTAAGTTGGATAAAACCGAAGCCAAAGCGCTGGCGCATCACGAACTTGGCGTGCACTTATTAACAACATTGAATGCCCGTGCTCAGCCGTTAAAAATCATGTCCTTGGGTTTACCCATGAACACACTAACCCAAGAAGGCTTGGCGATTTTGTGTGAATATTTAGCGGGCTGTTTAAGTGTAAAACGCTTGAAGCGGTTAGCGCTGCGCGTCATTGCGGTGGATTCCATGATTCGTGATCGCAGCTTTAAGCGCACCTTTTCGTTACTGCGCGAACACTACCAAGCCGATGCTGATGAAGCTTTTACCATTTGTGCGCGGGTTTATCGTGGCGGTGGCTATACAAAAGACTATGTGTATCTACAAGGTTTACACCGCATGCTCAGTGCGTACGAAAGCGAACCGAATTT
>JBFHVZ010000359.1:0-2241 GCA_041589295.1 Pseudomonadales bacterium | reverse complement strand
TTAATTCAACACAAAACACTCACGGTGCAAGAGAATGTGGATAACATTTTGGCGTTTTTCCATTCGGTAAAACGTCACAACCCTAACTTTAAGTTAATTCTAACGCTTTCACCTGTGCCGCTGTTGGCGACAGGGCGCGCTGACGATCATCACATTATTGAAGCCAATACCCATTCTAAAGCGGTATTGCGAGTCGCCTTGGATGAAGTGGTTAAAGCCCATCCAGACATTTACTACCTGCCAAGCTATGAGCTGGTCACCGAGTGCACCGAACAACCATGGGAGCCGGACCACCGCCATGTCACACGGGACACGGTAAAACGTGTGGTGGATATGTTTAAACAGATGTTTGTGACGAGCCAGTAAATAAAAAGGACACCGACGATGAACCAGCAGCAAATGACTCAACAACAACTGCAGCAAACGTTTGGCCTGGCTCCCAATAATCACTTAAACGTAGAGCGAGACTTTGAACAGGACCACCTATACGCTTACCTAGGTCAAGTTTCCCGCGAGCATTCCAATCTATCGACGCCAGCCAAACGTGAATTGTTGTCCTATCATCAATGCTTGTCACCCGAAAACATAAAGTGGTTAATGGAAAGGCGACAGCAGCCCATTCCTTGGAATGTGGACACCTATCACGTTTTGCAATCCTTATTCACACCCAGTGTCGATGCGGCCATCAAAAACTACTTTCAAAGTCACTACACGGTTCTATTTTATGCACTGCGCGAACTCGATGGCGACACAGGCGCCCACAACCCATCGACAAAATGGCATTGTGACGGCTCACCTCGACATTCAATGATGTTGATCTGCTACCTAAATGACACCAGCGAACATCAATCATCCACACTGTTTTTACCGTTACAGACAACCAATGGGTTAAAACAGGTTGGCTACATTTACAATGATCTTAAACATAGAAGTGACGACATAACCCCACTCATCAATGCCTGTCAGTTGCCTAACCACGTAGAACGACACGAGTTTAAAGCAGGCGAAGCTGTGGTATTCGCACCGACTGAACTGGCCCATAGAGCCGAACCGCCAAAACCAGGTGGCAAGCGCTATAGTTTAGATGTTTGCTTAATCCCCAGCCCCGTCCCTTGGGAAAAAACCTTAGAAGCGGGTTTTATCCCAGATAACAAGCAAAGCGGTTTTAAAGGTCAAGCAGTTAACTTGCTTAACAAGATAGGCCTAAAAGTCGAAGGACAAGGCCACGTCATTCGTATTGAAGAAAACGGCGGCATTGTTAATGATGATTCACTTTTGTTTCATCTTAAAAGCATCTTCAAGGATGAGGCTTTTGCACAAAAAATTTACGATGATTTCCATCTAAATCTGATTAACTATTCAGTGTTAACTATAGGTGAGCTCATCACCATTTTAAAAAATTCCTTTCAACAAGGCTTAAAGTGGGATCAAGGTTTTAATACAACAGACATCAGTCGATTTTCAGACTTACTCGATTTCGAGAAAGCCTTTTTATCATCACTGTTAAGATTCTCTGGTGAAGGCAAACCTAACCCAGACGCCATCATGTGGCCCATTCCCAACCACGAGCAGCACCCAAGATGCAAATACGACATGCTGCCGTTTGTTCAACCCCATAAAATCATGGACAAAGGCACACCTATTGGCTCTGCTGGTTCGTGCTTTGCGGTTGAAATTGCCGATGTATTGCAAGAAGAAGGCTTTAACTATGTGATTACCGAATTGGGCGACAACCCACAAGAAGAAGCCATTATTGACGGCTACACGGTGGGCAGTGGTAAGGCCATGTATTCTGCTAACTTTGGTATTTTGTTTAATACGCCGAGTCTGCGCCAATTAGCGGAAAAGGCCTTTGGCGAACGCAGTTTTACCAAGTACTTGGTGTCGGCTAATAACGGTCTGTATATGGACCCTTATCGTGAAAACGTCTACTTCAAAGACGAAGCCTCATTCTTGCGTGACTACCCCAAACACATTGAGGCTGTACGCCAAGCGTTGCTACAAAGTGAGGTGTTTATTTTTACCGCTGGCTTAAACGAATGCTGGCAGTTGCAGGACGGCACTGTGATCTCGCGTAATCCTCGCCGTGGACTACACCATTTAATTCAACACAAAACACTCACGGTGCAAGAGAATGTGGATAACATTTTGGCGTTTTTCCATTCGGTAAAACGTCACAACCCTAACTTTAAGTTAATTCTAACGCTTTCACCTGTGCCGCTGTTGGCGACAGGGCGCGCT
>JBFHVZ010000358.1:0-2247 GCA_041589295.1 Pseudomonadales bacterium | reverse complement strand
ATGGCGAGCGCCAACAAGTGCATAAGGTCATAGCTATGTACCAACCCCGGTGCGGCGTCGACGAAATGGTGGTCTTGATTGAACGCCACTTGATAGCGCTGTAACACTGATTGCGCTAACGCATTGCGATCGGCGTCGTTAAATAAATAGGTTTGTAGCACCCTAAGATCGACTTTGCGCAATGTTGGTAGCCCCACCATTTTGACAAAGCGTCCACCTGTGATGCCCCAATGGGAAATAATCGGCAGTTGTTCGGCTTCGCTCATGGCGGACATGGCTTTGACGACGTTGGCCCCTTCGGGCGCGTTGCCCACTAACATAATGGCTTGAGCTCCGCTGGCCTTAAGTTGCTTTAGGGTTTGTGCAAAGTTTTCTTCGCCCCAGTTAAACCAATGGGTTTCAGTGACGTTCAGGGCAAGCGCCTTAGCAGCGGCGTGCATGGATTTTTCGTTGGAACGGCCCCAGCCGGTGCGCTCTAACAGTAAGCCAATGCGGGTGAAGCCGCTTTGTTGCGCGTGGCGCACGAGCACCTCGGCGGCATATTCGTCCCTCACCGATAAGCGAAATACATAGTTGGGTTCGTAGCCATTACTGACGATTGGTGTGCCCGCCGCCCAAGGTACCAAATAGGGCACACCCAGTTCGTGAATGATGGGCAGTTCGTGCATGATCACAGGAGTATGTAAGCCACCGATAATGGCCAGCACGTCGGGGTTGGCAGCAAGTTCTCGCACATTGTCCGCACCGCGTGCGGGATTCCCCCTATGGTCTCGTGTGGTAAGCACGAGCTGGCGACCTTGCAGTTTGTTAGCGCGGTTGATGTCCTCTAGTGCGAACTCAAGACCGAGCTTTATGGCATGACCACTTTCGGCGGAGCCGCCTTTTAGGTCGGCATTTAGGCCAATGTAAATCGGTTTATCTTGCTGGGCGTAAAGGTTTGAGCAAAAGCAGGCCCAAGTGCAAATCAGGGCAAATACCCAAGTTGTTGAATTCATTCTGACTTCTCTGACATCCCTACCAAGCGGGGCGCGCTTTGTTTGCGTATCAACGGACACGGCAAAGTAACGCGCACGCACGCAGCGCTTTATAAGTAATAGCTGATTTGGATGCAGGTTGCGGAATAAGCCCAGTGGTTATGACGTAATTGCGTAACCATGTCTGGCTTAGTAGCGGGAATGTATAAGGCAGGCGGCAATAAAAAAGGCCTGCTTTTTTTGAAACAGGCCTTTTGGGGCTAATCACTTACGCAATTAGCTTAAATCTGTAAAAACGTATGCGAGGCAGGCAGTGCTAGGCACTCTTTAGAGCTGCGAAGCTAATAATTTTTGAAGATGCGCAGTGTACGTTTTTGGTACATGAGCAATCTGAAAAGATTTTTAACAACGCAATGCCAACGCAGCTAGTTTTTACTAGTTGTTTGCGTGCAACTCGTGATTCAACTCAATCGCTGTTTTATTGGTCACACACTCAATGGCACCGCTCAGTGAGTTACGACGGAACAACAGGTCTGCTTTACCCGCCAAGTCGCGTGCTTTAACCACTTCGACGACTTCTTTGTTGCCGTCCAGTACGTTTACCTTGGTGCCGGCTGTGATGTACAGACCAGACTCCACAGTGCAGCGGTCGCCCAGTGGGATACCGATACCAGCGTTAGCGCCGATCAGAGAGTTTTCGCCCACAGAGATGATGATGTTGCCGCCGCCAGACAGGGTACCCATGGTGGAACAGCCACCACCCAAGTCCGAACCTTCGCCCACGAATACGCCTGCTGAAATACGACCTTCGATCATGGAAGTACCTGCGGTACCGGCATTAAAGTTGATGAAGCCTTCGTGCATGATTGTGGTGCCTTCGCCCACGTATGCGCCCAGACGTACGCGAGCGGTGTCGGCAATGCGCACGCCGCTTGGTACTACGTAGTCGGTCATTTTCGGGAATTTATCCACAGAAATTACTTCCAGCAATTCGCCGTTCATGCGGGCTTCCAATTGCTTTTGTGGCAGTTCGGCTAGGTCGATGGCACCTTGGTTGGTCCAAGCTACGTTTGGCAGTAGGCCAAAGATACCAGCTAGGTTGATGCCGTGAGGCTTAACCAGACGGTGAGAGATCAGTTGCAGCTTTAGGTAAACCTCTGGCGTGCTAGAGGCTTGCTCGTCGCTTTCCAATACCACTAACACGGTAGGCGCTTTGCTGTTTTTCAGTGCGTTGGCTAGCTCAGCTTGTTCGCCAGACAGGTTGGCTGCCAGT
>JBFHVZ010000357.1:0-2258 GCA_041589295.1 Pseudomonadales bacterium | reverse complement strand
GAAGGGCAAATTCCCCGTTCCAAAGAGCTGAGCACCAGTCTAGTGTTGATTGTAGGTGCGCTGTCTATTTGGATGTTCTCTGGTTTTTTATATCAAGCCGCGCAGGAAGCATTCCAATACAATTTTGTGTTGGACCGTGCTGATCTATTCGACACCAAAAAAATGATTATTCATTTAACGGCCACGGTCGCCAACACAGTTTGGTTTATTGTGCCTATCATGATTCTCATTTTATTAGCAGCCATCATTGGGCCGTTGGCGCTAGGTGGTTGGATGTTTAGCTCTAAATCCCTTGCACCTAAGTACAGTCGCATTGATCCTGTGGCTGGGTTTAAGCGCATGTTTGGTATGAAGTCGTTGGTCGAGCTGGCAAAGTCGTGGGCTAAAGTGTTGGTGTTGTTTGGTTGCACCATACTCTTATTCAACTGGTTGCAGCATCCCATTATGGGGTTGAACGCCGAACCTACCGAAGCTGCGATTGCCCACGGTGCGCAAATGGTCATGATCGGTGCTGTGGCACTGGCACTGAGTACGCTATTGATTAGTGTGATTGATGTGCCCTTTCAAATTTATGATTTCACCAAAAAAATGCGCATGAGTTTGCAAGAGGTGAAAGACGAACATAAAGACACTGAAGGTAAACCCGAAGTTAAACAACGTATTCGTCGTTTGCAGTACGAAGCCACTCAACGGCGCATGATGCAAGATGTTCCCGATGCCGATGTTGTCATCACCAACCCTACCCACTATGCGGTCGCGCTTAAATATCAGTCTGACACCATGCAAGCACCTTTGTTAGTAGCTAAGGGTGTTGACGAAGTGGCGTTAAAGATTCGGGAGATCGCTCAAGAATACAAGGTCCCTGTGATCGAAAGTCCCGCATTGGCCCGTGCTGTGTACTTTCATACCCCCATAGGGAAAGAAATTCCCGAAGGTCTTTACGTCGCCATTGCGCAAGTCTTGGCGTATGTATATCAGCTTGATCAATACATGAAAGGGCTTGGACCTAAACCGAAACAACCGCCATTCCCAATACCTGAGGACTTGAGGGCGTGATGGGTTTTCTGCCTTCAAGTTGCCTTTGTAGTCAGATATTAGAGTCACGTTTTTAATACGTTTATCAACTATCGAGTGGTGGTTCGATAATACTTTGTTACGTGCAACCTATTTTTTAAGCGTTCCTGAGAGCCACTCCTACACTGGTTTTAAAACGATGGAGGTTCTCTATGAAGTACTCGCTGCTAGTTCTAATCGCAATCACCATGGTCTCTGGTTTTTCCCATGCTGAAAAATGGAGCCATGATGTGAGCGGATCCTTTCCGGTTTTTTTCACCATCATTGACGAAAATGAAGGTGAACAAGCCGCTCGAATCATGTCGGGTTTTAACCCAGCCAATATGACCATTACGGGGATGGCACCCGAAAAAGATGGTTATCAAGTGTCGGCGACTTTACAAATCACCCACCACTTACAAGGCCCTAAGCAACACAACAGTGGTGCGTTTTAAAGCCGCGTTGCAGACATCAAAATTGTGGGCGGCTTTGGTCAGCTTAATATTGGTAAAGGCTTTGGTATTTTTAACAGTAATGCCATAGGTGATGTGGGCAGTGGCAAAGGTGTTGGTGCTTTGGGCGGGGCTGATGTATCCAGTGCTACAGGTGGACACATTGGTACCGGTTACGTTTACTCTAACTTCAGCCCACGAATCATGTACACAGGTTCTGGCGGTGAAAGCCTGTCGTACAAAGTGGGTATCTTCGATCCGGTAGAACCAGGTGGTGCAAGCCCAAATACCGAAACACCGTTACCTCGTTTTGAAGGCCAAGTGACCATGATGTTTGGCACACATAAAGCGTGGGCTGGCTTTATGCATCAGCAAGTTGATTCAACCGTCGAAGACTACACCATTCAAGCGTTTGATGTAGGTGGACACGTTCAAGCAGGGCCATTTGGTTTAACACTGGCTTATACCATCACAGATGGTGTGGGTGCGGATGGCGTATATGGCGATAACCAAATGAACGTCGAAGGCACACAAGCGTACGTAGAAACAACCTTCAACGCGGGCAAAGTCACCTACGGCGCAAGCTATGGTATTGGTGATCAAGACGAAGAGGGCGCAAATCCAGAAATAGAAAATACCTTAGCCATGGTATTTGCTCATAAAAAATTGAACGACAACTTACACGTCATGTTCGAAGCACAGTCCTATAAAACCGATACAGCCGGTACAACGACCACTGAATACAATGCATTT
>JBFHVZ010000356.1:0-2291 GCA_041589295.1 Pseudomonadales bacterium | reverse complement strand
TCCAGCTGCTCGTCCAGCAGCGGGTAAAGACATTCGCCCAATGGTTAAATTGGTGGATGCGAAAGGTGAAGACATTAACTTCCCTGGCACCAACACGCCGGCACAATACCTGTTGCCAGCGAATGCACTGGTTAACCACGAAGACGGCTCAGAAGTGAAAGTGGGTGACGTAATCGCTCGTATTCCACAAGAATCGTCTGGTAACAAAGACATCACGGGTGGTCTGCCACGCGTTGCTGACTTGTTCGAAGCGCGTAAACCTAAAGAGCCTGCGATTTTGGCTGAAATCTCAGGTACCGTTGGCTTCGGTAAAGAAACCAAAGGTAAGAAGCGTCTGGTGATTACTCCTAAAGATGGCGGCGAGCCATATGAAGAGTTGATCCCGAAATGGCGTCACATGAACGTGTTCGAAGGTGAAAGCGTAGAGAAGGGCGAGGTCATCTCCGATGGTCCGTTGAACCCACACGACATCCTGCGTCTATTGGGCGTTGGTCAGTTGGCTGTCTACATTACCAACGAAGTACAAGAAGTTTACCGTCTGCAAGGTGTAGGCATTAACGATAAGCACATCGAGACCATCATCCGTCAGATGCTGCGTAAGGTTGAGATCCTAGACTCTGGTGACTCTGACTTTATCCAAGGCGATCAGGTTGAGTACTCAGACTTCGTTGAAGTGAATGCTCAAATGGCCGGTGAAGACAAGATGCCTGCGAAGGGTCAACGTCTGCTACTGGGTATCACCAAAGCGTCCTTGGCTACTGAGTCCTTCATCTCTGCCGCATCGTTCCAAGAAACGACGCGCGTACTGACCGAAGGTGCAGTAACCGGTAAACAAGACTACCTACGTGGTCTGAAAGAAAACGTAGTGGTAGGTCGACTGATCCCAGCGGGTACTGGTCTGGCTTACCACAGCGAGCGCAAGCGTAAACGTGACCAACGCGAAGCTGACAAGCTAAGTGGCCCAATGGGCATGGTTGCGCCAACCGTGAGCGCTGACGATGTTGAAGCAGCATTGTCAGAAGCCTTAAAGGACAACATCTAAGTTTTAGCGGTTGTCCCATGACCCTGAAAGGGGTCTCAAAAGCCGCGTCAGCCCAGTGTTGACGCGGTTTTTGTTTCAAGGGAGGTCCTTTGTTCGAGGGGCGGGTTTGTGCAACCTTTGCACAGGTAACCTTGACTCTGAAATGGACAAAGATTAGACTTCGCGCCCCATGCGTCAGCTGCGTGCCTCGTTTGCTCACCTTTGCGGAGAAAATGAACGCACAATTAGGGCTGATGTTTTGTACATTTACTCATTGGAGTTTGCTTAATGGCAACGATCAACCAGTTGGTTCGTAAGCCTCGTAAGCGTCAAGTGGCTAAATCTGACGTACCAGCATTGCAGGCTTGTCCTCAGCGTCGTGGCGTATGTACTCGTGTATATACCACTACGCCTAAGAAGCCTAACTCAGCATTGCGTAAGGTATGTCGTGTTCGCTTGACCAACGGCTACGAAGTTACTTCTTACATCGGTGGTGAAGGCCACAACCTGCAAGAGCACAGCGTTGTTCTGATTCGCGGCGGTCGTGTAAAAGACTTGCCAGGTGTGCGTTACCACACTGTTCGCGGCGCACTTGACTGTGCAGGTGTAAACGACCGTAGACAAGCACGTTCTAAATACGGTGCTAAGCGTCCTAAGTAAGCCTTAACTTATTGTTCACAATGAGTTGGTCTACTTAGACGTTATTTAATTTAAAGATAAGAGTAAGGCTGAGCCCGCAACGATTTGCTAGGTGCTCGGGTACTCCTGAAGAAGAGGCTTATCAGATGCCAAGAAGACGCGTCGCTGCTAAGCGCGAGATTCTGCCTGATCCAAAATTCGGCAATGTCACGCTAGCTAAGTTCATGAACCACGTTATGGAAAGTGGTAAAAAATCCATCGCCGAGAAAATCGTTTACGGTGCGCTGGATACTATTGCTCAACGCAACAAAGAAGTTGAGCCACTGGAGCTGTTCGAAAAAGCTCTAGAATCTGTACAACCTGTTGTTGAAGTTAAGAGCCGCCGTGTAGGTGGTGCAACTTACCAGGTTCCTGTTGAAGTACGTCCTGCTCGTCGTTTAGCGCTGGCTATGCGCTGGATCGTAGACGCAGCACGCGGTCGTGGTGAAAAGTCCATGGCTCAACGTCTGGCTAACGAACTGCTAGACGCTGCAGAAGGCAAAGGCTCTGCAGTTAAGAAGCGTGAAGACGTGCATCGTATGGCTGAAGCCAACAAAGCTTTCTCTCACTACCGTTTCTAATCGTCTGAGGG
>JBFHVZ010000355.1:0-2315 GCA_041589295.1 Pseudomonadales bacterium | reverse complement strand
GGTTTTAACGTGGGCATCGTCACCGCTTACAACGACATGTTGTCGGCCAATCAACCCTATTATCGTTACCACTAACTGCTTAAAGGCGAATTGTATCGCCATGGTTTAAGTGCGCAGGTGGCCGGTGGCGTGCCCGCCATGTGCGATGGCGTGACTCAAGGGCAAACAGGCATGGAGTTGTCGCTGTTTAGCCGAGACACCATTGCCTTGTCCACGGCGGTGTCGCTATCACATCAAGTATTCGACGGCATGATGCTGCTAGGCATCTGCGACAAAATTGTCCCCGGTATGCTCATGGGTGCATTGCGCTTTGGACACATGCCTGCATTGTTTGTACCGGCAGGCCCCATGCCCAGCGGCATCAGCAATGCCGAAAAAGCCAAGGTGCGTCAGGCCCATGCCGAAGGCAAGGTCGGCGACGACAAACTGCTTGAAAGCGAAGCAGCGGCCTATCATGCGCCGGGCACTTGTACGTTTTACGGCACCGCCAATTCCAATCAAATGCTGCTTGAAGCCATGGGCTTAATGTTGCCCGGTTCTGCGTTTGTGCCACCCAATTCCGATGAACGAAAACACTACAACCAGTTGGCGTGCAGCAAATTAGCCGAGCTATGCCGTTACGGTGAAAGCAACTCTCAAGCGCAATGGGGGCAAACGCAACTGGGACGCATGGTTAATGAAGAAAGCATCGTCAACGCCATCGTGGTGTTATTGGCCACAGGCGGTTCGACCAATTTAACCATTCATTGGATCGCCATTGCCAAAGCCGCGGGCATTGAGCTCACATGGGACGACATGGATGCATTGTCGAAAGTCGTGCCTTTGCTTGCGCGGGTTTACCCCAATGGCAGCGCCGACATAAACGGGTTTCATCAAGCGGGCGGTACGGCGTGGATTTTTTCGCAGTTGTTAGCGGCTGGGCTCATGTTTCAAAAACCGTTTACCGTCAACGGCACAGACATGGCGGCCTATGCTGAGCGTTACCAAATGACTGCGAGCGGCGACGTGCAAAATGTCGCCGCCGAAAACACCAACGACGCCGTGTTAGCCAGTGTGGCCAAACCGTTTTCGGTCAATGGTGGTTTGGCCTTAGTGCAAGGCAATTTGGGTAAGGCGGTGGTTAAAGTCTCGGCGGTGGCGGCGGACAAACAAGTGATTCGTGCACCGGCCAAAGTGTTTACTGATCAAGCCCAAGTCATAGCCGCGTTTAAACAAGGCGCGTTAAACCAAGACTGCGTCATCGTGTTACAAGGGCAAGGGCCAAAAGCCAATGGCATGCCCGAGCTGCATAAACTCATGCCTATCATGGCCAGTTTGCAAGACCAAGGTTTTGCGGTGGCACTGCTAACAGATGGACGTTTATCAGGGGCTTCGGGCAAGGTACTGGCGGCGATCCACTGCGTGCCAGAAGCGTTAAACCAAGGTGCCATTGGTAAAATTGAAGAGGGCGATGTGATTGTCATCGACGCGCAGCAAGGCTTGCTGGCCGTCGAAGGTGTCGATGACGCCGCATGGCAAGCACGCCAATACCAACAGCCTGCGCCGCGCCAATATGGTGTCGGCCGGGAACTATTCAGCGTGTTTCGCCGTAACGTGAGTCCGGCAGACAAGGGCGCAATTTCCATTGACTGGTCAGAGGAAGCATAAATGTCGTTTGATGCATGGTTAAGCAAAACCAAACCCGTCATGCCTGTGATTGTCGTGGATCGCGTGCAAGACGCCGTGCCTCTGGCCAATGCCTTGTTAGCCGGTGGTGTGCACTTTATGGAAGTGACATTGCGTACGGATGCCGCCTTGGACGCCATTCGCGAAATTCGTCAGCATGTGCCTCAAGCCATTGTGGGGGTGGGGACGGTGACCGAACCGGCGGATTTAGATCGTGCTCAGCAAGCAGGGGCGCAGTTTGCCATTAGTCCGGGTATTACCGATGCCTTATGCGAACAAGCTAAAACGCTCAAGTTACCGTTTTTACCCGGTGTGATGACACCATCTGACATCTTGTTGGGTATGGCCCATGGCTTTCAGGGGTTTAAGTTTTATCCGGCCACCGCTGCAGGTGGTGTGGACATGCTCAAAGCCTTTGCTGGGCCGTTTTCGGCAGCGTGGTTTTGTCCCACGGGTGGCATAGACGCCAGCAATGCCGATCAATTCTTACAACTTTCTAATGTACCCATGGTGGGCGGTAGTTGGGTGTGCCCGACTAACTTAGTACGCAAGCGCGACTGGCGCGCCATCGAACAACTGGCCTTGGGATTTAATGGTCATTAAGCGCTGGCTACCCTATGACGGTAGTGCGTGTCCTATGAGGCTGATGG
>JBFHVZ010000354.1:0-2321 GCA_041589295.1 Pseudomonadales bacterium | reverse complement strand
GCATAAGCGGTGTGATTTGACGCTCTATTAGCGTTACCTGACGGATGCTTTCCTCGATGGTGGTCATCTCAGCATTTTGAGCAGCGATCTGTTTTTCCAGCTGCTGGATATAGACTTCTAGGCCTTCAACTTCTTTTGCAACGCCGCGATATTCACGCTCTGCAGAACGAATATCACCATCGACAGAATCTATTTTTTGCTGGGCTTGCTGTGCCTTCTCAGCACGAGTCACCCCTTTATCTAAAGCAGTATCAATACTGGTTGCGGACGCCTGAAAGGCCAAGCCACTTGCCAGTAGGGCACTTGCCAAAACGGATCGTTTAAATGACATGAAACAGTACCTTGCTGTGTATTCATTCGCCTTGGTTGAAGCAACCAAAGCACCTGTATTTCGATGGGTGCAAGATACTTCAATTTTGTGACAGGTCTGTGACAGGCAAGCGCCAAAACCGATAGAAAAAAGACACTTTGTTCGCTTTGCTGGAGTAGATTGGTTAGATCAAAACTTTCGAAATAAAGCTGAAACAATATTGAAAAATTAGTGAAATATATGTGAAGAACATGTGCGGGAAAGAAGAAGCTATATGGGGTTTAATTTTTTAGGGGCGAAAAAAAACAGCACCCGAAGGTGCTGTTTTTAAGGGGTTTACTAATTGTAAGGTGAGGTTACTGATCCAACGAACCTTCGATGATCCAGCCAGCGTACCAAGGAGTAGTGGCGTCTGGGTCTACCGCACCAATGTAATCAGTAGGATCGAATACAAAGTTTGAACCATTATCTACCGCTTCAATCGCAGCAGAAGTCGTTAATGCCGCTTCAGGGTTAGTAACAGCCCAGTTCGCATTGAACGTGATTGCATCAGCTGCAACCAATTCTACCGTACCTTCCTGTGGTGCATCGTTCTTCAATGCTTTGGTATCACAAATGAAGTTAGAAACAGAAACGTTTACTTCTTGAGAGTCTTTAACCTCCAAACAACCCTTTGTAAAGTTACTAACAGCGATTTTATCAACTGTCGTGTTGATCATGCCGCGCAGTTTAACACCTGGTTGCTGACCTTTGCTTGAGTCAGCATTGTTGCTTACAGCAGAACCCAAAATTGTGATGTTTGCTAAGGCTGCATTGGTATCTTTAACAGCACCGTTTGGATCTTCCTCAGTTGGTTCCAACTCTAGGTCGCTGTTACCTTCAATACCACGCGGATCGTTTGAACCGGTAGGACCCGTTTTTGTAGGGTGCTTACGAATCAAGACGTGCTGGATGTTACCTTTGTAGCCTTCATCGAAATCCAGATCGTCATCATCGTTATTTGTTAATACCGCGTACTTAACGTTTACAGTACCACCAAACCACTCGATACCGTCGTCCAAGTTATTGTGAACTTGTACGTATTCAATGGTAGTACCGTGACCAACACCTTGTAGTGTCAGGCCGTTGATTTCGTTGTTTGGACCGGCAACTTTACCGCCTTCAGCAATACGTACATAACGGAATACACCGCTATTGTCCGCAGCGTCCGTACCACCGTAGTTACCGATGTCGTCACCGCCTTCACCTTTAACGTTACAAACCACGTCTCCGCAAGAAATAGTTTTACGTGGTTCACCTGGTCCAACTTGTGGCGCAAAACCTTGAATGATCACGCCACCCCATTCACCTTCGCCGTCAAAGTTTTCATCTTCAAGAGAAGAGAAGGTAATTGGTGCAATGCTACCATCAGGTTTTTCACCGTTGGCGATAATTTTTGAACCACGCGTAACTAACAATGCACCTGTATTCAATGCGCGAACATGCACACCAGGCTCAATGGTCAAAGTCACACCAGCTTCTTTTACTGCGGCTACGTCAGCAGCAGTTGACAGCGTTTTGCCGCCAGTACCAACTGTAGTAAAACCAGCTAGACGCCACTCTTTATCAGCGGTCATGGTGAAATCAGAAGTGATTGTACCCTCTAAAGTACATACGTTAGTCGCGTCATTACAAGTAACAAAGTCTTGTTTAGGCGCTGAATCACTACTGCTGCTATCACTGCCACAGCCAACTAATACTGATGCTGAAACAGCCATTGCCAATGCGGCTTTATTGAAAGTCATTTTGTATTCCTCGTTTTGACATTCATATTTAAGTCGCGCTAATTATTGGAAAAGTAAGTGACAGAAAGATTACAAAAAATCATTTTAAGCAAAAAAAAAGGCCAATAAAAATTGGCCTTTTTCACTACATTTTATAGATGTTTAGTACCCGAATATCATTTCCAGAGCTATCGATATCTCAACGCCTTCATAATAAGACTCAATCACATTTCCGTCTTGGGAATACG
>JBFHVZ010000353.1:0-2380 GCA_041589295.1 Pseudomonadales bacterium | reverse complement strand
TCGTTTGTTGTTGTTACTCTGTGGATGACACCAAACGCAAATGTGCATGGGGCTGAGCCTAAGGATGCTAAATCAGATTGGATCTACACCATTCGGCCCAATGACTCGCTTTGGGCCTTATGCCGTACTTATTCAAAAGAGCCGGATTGCTGGCTTAAGTTGGTTAAGTACAACAACCTTAAAACGCCCAAAGATATTCCCCCCGGAACGCGTATTCGTATTCCTCAAGTATGGTTAAAAGATACTTCAGCCTCTGCAGAAGCCATTGCGGTTAAGGGTGTTGTGCATAAGCTTGAAGTGCAAACACAAGAGCGTAGCCCACTAAAAGTGGGTGACGTGCTAACTCAAAATGATGAAGTGCGTAGCCAAGATAACAGCAGTGCCACACTGCAGTTTGCCGATGGCTCGAAACTGTTTCTAACCTCTAATACGCAAATTCAATTGGAGGGATTAAGTTACGATCAAGCGGACGCTACATCGAACACTCGCATTCGACTCGACCGAGGCCGACTGCGCAACCTGATTGAAAAACAGCAAACACTTAATTCAAGTTACGAAGTGTCTACACCGGCTGCCGTTGCAGCGGTTCGAGGAACAGATTTCCGTGTCACCATGACCGAAGAAACGCCGCCTGCAATGTTAACCGAGGTAAGCGAGGGTTCTGTGGCAGTCAGCAATGGTGAGCAAGAGTTTGTTCTAGGTGCGGGTTATGCACTGCGCGCCGTCGCGGGGGAACCATTGTCAGAACCTGTTGCAATGCTTAGACGCCCATTGGTTGAAGAAAACAATCAACAAACTTTGCAATTCCCTCATACGTTTCGTTGGCAAGCGATCCAAGGCGCAGTTCGTTATCGCGTCAGCATTTATCGCGGTGATGAGCAGTTACAGGAAACTCTAGTGGATTCGCCCAGTATTACCCTGGGTGAGTTAGACGGTGGTCAATATGATTTATTGGTGCGCGGCATCGACCCACAAGGGTTTGAAGGGCGTGACCGTCGTTTTACACTGACTATTGAAGACCGTTAGACTCGGGCCTTCGAGTTCGTTTTCCTCAGTATTTCGTTAGCCATCATCGAGTCCAATGTGAATTTATTGGTAAAAAGCGCGAACAAACTTCTGCGATCCGACACCATTTTATTGTTGTTGGTAGTTTGGTTGCTGCTGGCGGTGAACATAAGCGTTGTGCAAAATTGGGCTCGTAATTGGGAGTATGGTCTGTACGACTGGCTCATTAATTACATGCAGCAGCCCGCGCCCGACGATGTGGTGATCGTCGAAATTGATGAAACCAGTTTAACCTTGTTAGGCGCATGGCCGTGGAATCGTCATTACCATGCTGAAATGGTCAGCACCCTGACCACAGGCGGTGCAACGGCCATTGCCTATAACGTTATTTTTTCCCATGCCTCTCCCAACCAGTCCGGTGATATTGCCCTAAGTGAAGCCATAAAAGACAGTGGGCGTGTGGTGCTACCGGTTTATATCGACCGATTGACACAGGGCGGTCAATTGCTTGAAGTGCTGCCCGCCGCCATGTTCGCTCAACATGCTGCACTGGGGCATGTAAACATGCATTTGGACGACGACGGTGTTGCACGCAGTGTGTTTCTACGGGAAGGTTTAGGCAGCGATTACTGGCCGCATTTCTCACTTACAACTGCTCATTTAGCGGCTGCGTTACCTAGATCAGTATTAGCACCACAAGTGACTTCTCACTTAACCGAATATGTGCGCAAGCATCGTTACGCGTACCCTTATGTTGGGGACGTGGGCCAGTTTCAACGGGTGTCGTTTGTTGATGTTTTAAGCGGCACGATTCCGGCGCATTTTTTTAAAGACAAAATTGTGTTTGTGGGCATGACGGCGACATCCATGGGCGATCCTTTGCCAACCCCACTGACGGAATCGGGATTTCAAATGCCAGCGGTGGAAATAAACGCCAATGTGTTTCAGGCCATACGTCAGGGTAATCTTATTTCTGACGTGCCCGTGTGGTTACTGATCTTGAGCAATAGTTTGGTGCTGTTGATTGCGTTGTTCGCGATTCCGAAGTTATCGGGCTATTACCAACTGGTCGTTACTCTTGGATTAGCCGGCGCAGTTGTGCTGGCATCATACTTACTACTGGCTTACGGGATGTGGTGGTTTAAAGGGGTAAACCTGATTTTGGGTTTGTTGTCCATCCCTGTGTTGTGGAACGCGCTGCGCCTTAATCGTTTGTATCACTTTTTACGTGCTGAGCGTCATGTGTTTCAACAACAAGCCCAAGATGATTTATTTATTCATGCTGGATTAGAGTCGGTTAATCATTTTGCTGAAAATGTAACAACACTGATTGAAACCCTAAGGTTAGATCGCTATCAATTGCTGCAAAACAATG
>JBFHVZ010000352.1:0-2399 GCA_041589295.1 Pseudomonadales bacterium | reverse complement strand
GGTCGTTTGTGAAACCAAGGCTGTGCCGCTTCTAGCTGGGCCGCTAATGCCAGTAACTGCGTTTCTGCGTCCATAGGGGCCATGAACTGGCTGCCCACGGGTAGATTGTGACCACTGGGCGTATCAGCCCAGTACAAAGGCACCGACATGGCCGGTACTCCGGTTAAATTTGCGAGCTGGGTAAACGGCAGTTTTTCTAAACTCTTGTAGGCCATATCTTCCACAATGGACGTTTTCAGCGCGAGCTTGTGTAACCCTAATGTGTTCACCAAGTGCATGGACATGACGTCCAAAGTGGAAGGTGCAAACGTGCCATGGGGTTGCGGAACGTCGGCCAGTGTCGGTGTTAAGTACAAATCATAGTTTTGGAAAAACGTACCTAAGCTGCGCCCAAACTGATTCCACAGCCGCTTGGCTTTTACAAACTCGGCTGCCGGAAGCGCCATGCCGAAGCGCGCGAGGGTGTGGGTGGCTTGCTCCACGTTGAGCTTTTTCCAAGAGACACCTGTGAGCGCGCTCATGTCCATTAAGTCTGCCGCTACATGGCCAAAGTACATGGTCAGGTAACAGCGGGCGACGGCATTACCGTCTATGTTGGGTTTGGCTTCGACGACATCATGGCCCAAGTCGGTAAGCAACTTGATGGTGTGGTGTAGGGCTGCTTTGGCTTCGGCGGATACGAATCCGCCAATGGGGGATTCATCACTGAAAGCTATGCGCAGTTTTTTCGGCGGCTCGTTAAGGGCCGCCATAAAATCTGTTTGTTTTTGAGTGGGGGAAGGTTCACCCGCAGCCGGACCATTGCATATGTCGAGCATCAACGCGCTATCCCGTACGCTACGCGTAATAACATGCTCGACGGCTGCGCCATCCCAAAATTCCGCCGCTTGCGGGCCGCTCGAAATACGATATCGAGAAGGTTTTAAACCGAATAAACCACAGGCACTGGCAGGAATACGAATGGAACCACCGCCATCGCCACCACTGGCCATGGGAACAATACCAGCGGCCACGGCTGCACCACTGCCTCCGCTGGAGCCACCGCAGCTGGTCTTGGTTTGCCAAGGGTTGTGGGTAGCACCAAACGCTTTTGGTTCTGTGGTGCCCATTAAACCCAGTTCGGGTGTATTGGTTTTACCAAAGATGATTAATCCTGCTTGTTTAAAGCGCGCACCCAATACACTGTCGTGTTCACTGCAATGGTTTTTTAATGCGTTTGAACCTGCGCTATACGGTGTACCGGCCAATTGCGTGCATAAATCTTTTACCAAAAATGGCACGCCATAGAGTGGCGCTTGCGGGTCGCAGGTTTTAATGAGCTGGCGAGCATAACCGTGTAGCGGTGAAATGATCGCATTGATATGTGGGTTCCACTGCGCGGCCAGTTGCAAGGCAATATCGAGTAGCTCGTCCGCGCTGACGCTTTTAGCTTTTACTAATGCGGCCAAAGCCGTTGCGTCATGTTGAAGGTAATCGGCTGGGGTCATGCTCATTTTTTTATTCTTTTTATTTTATGTGTTTAATGATTGTTTGTTTGAGCCGTCAACCGGACTCAGCATGCTGCGCGAGAAAGGACATCAACGTATTGGCGGTTTTTGCAGGTTGTTCCAACATGGGGACGTGACCGGTTTCGGCAAAAATATGTGTCTCGGCATGTGGCATGTGTTCTTTAAAAACGGCCACCGACGACGGGTCTAACACGCGGTCGTCATCACCCCAAATAATCAACACAGGTTTTTTGAATGTGGGCATGAGTCCATATAAGCGACCACTGTCACGCCAAATGTGCGAACTTAACATGACCTCACTAAGCACATATTGATAGTGTTGATAGCGGGTACTGGCGCGCTGACTGATCACCTGTTTGAAGCCTTCGGGAACCCAGGGCGATTCATGAAAAATCAGCGCCATCATGCGATCAAAGTCGCTGACCGTTTGAATGGCCATGGGGTTTTTACCGGCTTTAACGGCTAATTCAAATGGACTTTCTTGCATGCCATGCACACCGGCACTGTTCATCAGTGTTAGCGTATCGATAACATCTGGATGGTGAAGAGCAAATAGTAAGGCGGTCGCTCCGCCCATGGAACTGCCCACTAAATGCACTTGATCTAATTGCAGGCTGCGCAAAAATTGATTTAGCAACTCCGCTTGTTGCATTAATAAATAACGATTGTCGGGTGCGTTGTCGGTATTGCCGTGACCGAGTAAATCCAGCGCAATGAGACGATATTGACTGGGAATACGGGTGGCCAGTCGATTCCACATGTCTTTGTTGCCGGTATAACCGTGTACAAATACCAGTGTGTGCTGCGCGTCGGTATTTTGGTTGTCGAGGTAGTGAACGGTAACGTCGCCCACTTTGAGCTGTTGCGGTTGCCAGCCCGCCAACCAGCGTT
>JBFHVZ010000351.1:0-2486 GCA_041589295.1 Pseudomonadales bacterium | reverse complement strand
GCATTTTCTAGCTGGGTACTCATAGGTGGATACACATGTTCGTCGGACCCAGTCACTCGATGACCTTGCGCCTTGGCAAGTTGAGCCAAACTGCCCATGAATGTCCCACAAATACCCAATATATGAATATGCATAAACCGCCTTATCGTTATTTGTTTGCGCTATTAGCGTGCGTTTACCAATGAAACAAAAAAAAGCAAAAATTAAAACGCCCATTTTTAGCACATTTCCATATATCTGCTATACCCAATGTATAGCCGATTGTGCCTTGGCCAACGAACCTGTTCGTGTATTCGGTCCGTTCCGCCAGCTCGGCTGATCATAACCCAGCATGAAATAAAAGGATCTATCTATGGCAATGAAAAAGCTCATAGCAGCTGCCACGCCATTGGCACTGCTACCCATGATGGTTCAAGGTGCGACTGTGGAGCAACTTGAGCGACAAGTGCAAAGCTTGAATCAACGATTAAGTGCTCAAGAACAGCGCTTTCGTGTAAACGGCTTTGCCACGTTCGGTATTGTGCAATCTGACGTTGAAGAGACAGCCGATACCTACCATCGCGGCATCAGCAACGAAACCAACTTCCGCCGCTACACCAAAGCGGGCGTACAAATGACGTTTAACATGGACGCACAAACATCTGTGGTTACGCAGTTTGTTGCGCGCGGTGAAAACGACTTTGACGTTAAAGCGGAATGGGCTTATTTCAAACATCAGCTCAATAATCAGCTGACATTTAAAATGGGTCGCCTGCGTAAACCTAACTACTTATTGTCAGAATATTTTGATGTGGGTTATGCCATGCCATGGACCAATGCGCCGGTGGAGGTATACGGCGTACTGGAAAGCACGGCTAACTACGAAGCCATGGACCTTAGCTACGACATGGAATTGGGTGATTGGACCGCTAACTTTCAGTTCCAATACGGTCGCGCTGTCGGCACAGACACCATTTCAGAAGACTTAATGGCATTTAACTACTCCATGAACAATGGCAGCCTGACCTTGCGGGCTGGTTACTCGCAAGCCGATGTTTCCATCGTAGCGGGCAGTTCAACTGCCACTCAGGCTGCAGCCATCAACGCAGCATTAGCCAACACAGATAAATCAGGTGAGCAGGCAGGCTCTTTGTTAAAAGGCACCTTTGCCGGTTTAGCCGTGATGTATGACAACGGCAGCCTATTAACCATTGCCGAATACACAACCCTATCCATTGAAAGTGTTTTCGCCGACCAAGATGGCTACTACGCCATGGGCGGTTACCGCTTTGGTCAATGGATGCCGTATCTAACCTACGCACATGAAGAAACAACCGATGATGATGATCGCGAAGTATCTTCGCTGCTTGTATCCACCGGCTCCTCGGCTGGCGATGCTGCAACTATAGCTGCAATTAATGCCAACCTTTCGGGCCTGAACGTCGAGCAAACGCGTACTGCCGTCGGTGTACGTTACGACTACAAACCCGGTGTGGCCATGAAACTACAATACGACATGGTGGACGTGGGTGACACTGCCGGTGAGTTCGACTCAGTACCGACTAAAGACAGTGCCAACATTATCAGCTTCACCATCGACACTGTATTTTAATGGGAGGGATAGCCATGAAAAAATCATTCAAATCTTTAGTGGCTGCTCTCGCGTTAATCGGTGCAGCTCAATTCGCAAATGCGGGTGTCGCCATTGTGGTCGGCGCTAACAGCCCTCTTGCCGCAGCACCTGAAGGTGACGTGGTAAAAATATTTTTAGGTAAAAAGAAAGACATTGATGGCAGCCCAGTGGTGCCCATCGATCAAGCCGAAGGCAATGGTGCCCGTAATGAGTTTTACACCAATGTGGTGAAAAAATCTGAAGCACAATTGAAGTCTTATTGGTCCCGTCTGATTTTTACAGGTAAAGGCCAAGCACCTCAGGTGGTGGGCGGCGATGCCGATGTGAAAGGGATGGTCGCGTCCAACCCTAACCTCATTGGCTACATTGATGCTGGCGCCGTTGATGGCAGCGTGAAAGTGATTTACCAACAATAATCAGAGGGAACTCACATGAAATCCAATCCTATATTAGGTTTGGGCGTGTCTGTGCTGGCGGCCACCGTCGCCAGCAGCGCGATGGCCGCTACCACGGATTCCGTTGGTCGCCAAATTAAAGGCCTAAACGACAGACTGTCTTCCTACGAAACTCGTTTTAAGGTAAACGGTTTTGCCACCTTGGGTTTAACTCAAAGTGATGAAGAACTTGCCTATAACGAAATCAATAATGAATCCAATTTTCGTCGCAACACGAAAGCTGGCGTGCAAATGACGTTCAATTTGGATGAACAATCTTCGGTTGTTACCCAACTTGTTTCACGGGGCACCAATGATTTCGAAACCAAAATGGAGTGGGCGTATTTTAAACATGCCTTTACCCCAAACCTGTCCACTAAAATCGGTCGAATTCGTGCGCCTTACTACATGCTGTCCGAATACCTCGACGTCGGTTATGC
>JBFHVZ010000350.1:0-2527 GCA_041589295.1 Pseudomonadales bacterium | reverse complement strand
GGCTCGACTCGTATCACCTCGGCTCGCTGGAAAGGTACCACGGCGTTTCCGCGGGTGACAACGAAAATGACATGAGGAAAACCCGGAAACCCTCGCAAACACAGTCACTTTATGGGGTTAGTTTACATGATCGTGTTCAGGTAATTGATCAAGATTATAAAGTGGTTGGTTTTTCTGCTGGGTTGTACTCTTCGGCTAATCCTGTGTTTTTTGTTTTAAAGCCAAAGTTGCAAAAGTCTTTGTCTGCTGAAGGAACCTTATCCTATCTCATTGTTAAAACAGAAAGCAGCGACGAAGTAAATCAAGTAAAGGACAGAATTTTGTCCAACGTGGATAACCTCAACGTACTAACAAACGATGAGTTCATTGAAAATGATCGCGATATGGCTAGCCAAATGGGCGCGGATACGATCTTGATCATGATGTTAATATGCAGTGCGCTCAGTGCTATTTTAATCGGCTTTAGTAGCTACTCCATGGTTGATAGAAAACGTAAAGAAATCGCCATTATCAAAGCGATTGGCGGAACTCAGCGACTATTGAGTGTAGTGTTGCTGGTTCAGGCATTGGTTATCGCGTTATTTGGATATTTTATTGCTGTTGTTTTGTTACTGATACTGAGTTTTATTCTGCCCATTCTGGCTCCCCAAATTATATTGACATTGAGTTACGACTTATTAGTAACGCCGTTGCCTTATGTTTTGGGTCTTGCTCTCCTTGGTGCCAGTTACCCTATGATCAAAATTCTAAAACTTGACCCGGCTCTTGCTTATGCCAGTAACTAATCTAAAGACTAACCCCATCGTCGTGAAAGACCTTGTCAAAACCTTTGGCGAAGAGGCTAATTTAGTTAAAGCCGTGGACAAGATCTGTTTAACGGTTGAGCCGAGTGAAATCTTGCTCATCATGGGGCCGTCGGGCTCGGGCAAGACAACATTTTTGTCCATGCTTGGAGGATTACTCAAAGTTGATAGCGGCCAAATTTTACTGGATGGCGAGGAACTCACCGAACTTAGCCAGTCCGCTCTAGCGAACATAAGAGCAACTAAGCTAGGCTTCGTCTATCAAGCCTTTAATTTACTTGAGGCGCTGACGGTAAAAGAAAATATCCTGTTGCCAACTACCTTGATTAAACAAGATCGTTCGCAGGTGATACAACGATGTGTGCATCTGGTTAACCAGCTAGGACTTGCCCATCGACTTGATGCTTACCCCAAAACCTTATCAGGGGGTGAAAAACAAAGGGTTGCCATTGCCCGCGCATTAATAAATCAACCTAAAGTGATCTTGGCCGATGAACCAACCGGTAATTTGGATTCACAATCTGGTCAAGAAGTGCTGATGCTGTTGCATGACATCGCCCGTGATCACGGTGTGGCGGTTTTAATTGTGACCCATGATTCACGCGTAGAAGAGATTGCGGATCGGATTTTATGGCTTGAAGATGGAAAGATTGTCGATCGTAAACAAGAAACCCATAACTGGGTAAAAGACCCAGTATGCGGCATGAAAGTCGATGAGTGGCGAGCCTCTTTTGTGGCCACGGTTGAAGGAACACGTTACGCATTTTGTTCAGAGCGGTGTCAGCAACGCTTTATGGCTCAACCCAAACAGTACCTTGATTAATGATGCATTTTGTTGTTTTTTCTGGCGGTAATAATTTGGTACTGGTCTTCAGTTAAGCTGGGTAAACGCTGTAGAAACGCAACCATATTCCAAATGCGTTCATCATCATGGGTTTTCCCCCAAGCGGGCATACCGGACGCTTTGATACCATGTTTGATAATCCAAAATTGGCGCTGTAGTGCAGCTAATTGCTTTTCTTCGGCAAGTTCTAAGATTTCTGGTTTAGCCAAATTAGGTGGGCTAGGGTAAAGGCCAAGAGTAAAATCACTTTCAATTTTTCCTGGTTTTAGATGGCAAGAGACGCACATGTCGTTGTAGTCAGCCCCACCTGCGAGCAGTCTTTTCGACGTGTTTAAATTTTCAGGCACCAAGATATCATTCGAGGCTCGTTTAATGGACTGTTCTCTTAATGTTTCTAATACCCAATAGGTAAATGCGTTATGTGGTACATCAGCACCCATTGGGTAAATGCCCGAGTACAAGAAAAGGCCGCCACCGAAACCGCCGACTAGGGTGAACAGAAAGATAATTTTTGCTGGTGTTTTTAACAGTAGCATGACGACCTCTTTTAACTGCTTTGTAACGCTTGATTAATGTGCGTGTTGGTGTTCGCTATGGTCAAGTTTCATTCTACCCGTGTCATGATCGTGATTATGCTGACTCTGAGTGGCTTCTTGATTGGCACACTGTTGCATCATGGCTTGCATGACGGGATCATTCTCGGCACCTTCTTTTTTCTCCATTTTGTCCATGGCTTTGCAATTCGGTTTCACGTTTTCTTTCATGTGCTCGCTAGGGTCATGGGCAAATACTGTAAACGACAATCCCAGTGTTAGAAGTAAAAGTAATGCTTTGCTAAAAAAGGTTTTCATGTGTGTGTCCTCGTTATTAGTCTTTTTTT
>JBFHVZ010000349.1:0-2569 GCA_041589295.1 Pseudomonadales bacterium | reverse complement strand
GGTACCCAGTGTTTCGACATTCCAAACAACCCACGGGTCGATAAACAAATTCGGGTGCTTTCGCGCTCCATGGACTGACCAGTGCGTTCCATGCGTCATGGTCATTGGCTTCTTTAGCTTTGCAATGTGGGCATAGGGTCCGCACCAGTCGCTGCGCCATGACGCCCACCAGCGCATTTTTAATTAGGTAATACGGTACACCGATATCGAGCAACCGTGAGATGGCAGTGGGAGCATCGTTGGTGTGAAGCGTGGATAACACTAAGTGGCCGGTCAAAGCACTTTGCACCGCCATGTCGGCGGTTTCTTTATCGCGAATCTCACCCACCATGATGATGTCTGGGTCCTGACGCAACAGCGCGCGCACGCCGCTGGCAAAGCTTAAGTCTATGTTGTTATTCACCTGCATCTGGTTAAAGGTGGACTCCACCATTTCGATGGGGTCTTCGATGGTGCAGACATTCACTTGGTCGGTGGCCAATTGTTTTAGTGTGCTGTACAGCGTGGTGGTCTTACCGGAACCGGTGGGGCCGGTTACTAACACAATACCGCTGCGACTATGGGTCATGCGTTCCCAGTGTTTAAAATCTTCTTTGCTAAAACCCAGCTCGGTGAAATTTCGCAGCAGCACATCGGGGTCAAAAATCCGCATGACCAGCTTTTCGCCAAAGGCGGTGGGCATGGTGGATAAGCGCAGTTCCACTTCGTGACCCGCTGGCGTAAGGGTTTTGAGTCGGCTGTCTTGAGGTTTGCGTTTTTCCGCGATGTTCATACGCCCCAAGGATTTAATGCGGCTGGTGACGGCATTAGAGACCGTGGCTGGCAGTTCGTATACGGGATGCAACACGCCGTCGATGCGAAAGCGCACGCGACTGATCTCGCGGCGGGGTTCGATGTGAATATCACTGGCCCGTTGTTCAAACGCGTATTGGAATAGCCAATCCACAATATTGACTATGTGTTCATCGTTAGCGTCGGGATTACCTGCTTTGCCTAGTTCGACCAAGGATTCCAAGTTATTCACTTGGTTTTGACTTTGGTGCAGCGCGCTGGCACCACTGACGGACGCCGCCAGCGAGAAAAACTCCACTTGGTAGCGTTGAATGTCACTGGGCTTGGCCACCACCAGTTTTACTTGGCGGCGGTTAATGTGCTCAATGTCCTGAATCCATTTGCGGTCGAACGGCTGCGCCGTGGCGACTACTACTTCATCGCGATTCAATTTAACGGGCAGTAGGCCATGACGCTGCGCAAAGGCGTAGGACATGGTGGGCGTGACTTCGCTGACTTTGATTTTCAGCGGGTCGATGTGGATAAGCTCGAGATTGGTTTCCTTGGCCAGCAACGCCATGATGAGTTCTTCCGACACATGGCCTTCGGGGCGAAGTTGGTCGGTAAGGTTCATGGCGGCTACAGCTTGTGCTGGGTGTTTGTATGCTTGCAGGCCTTTAGCTAATACCTCGTTGGCTTGGGCCTGAAGTAAATGTCCGGCCTGCACCAGTTGCTGGCAAAGTCCTTGTAAGCTGATTTTTAAATCTTGTACCGCAACCACAATGTAATCCCGCTCATCCTGCCGCTAATTCTGCTTACCTAGACCACGGTGAGCATCTTGAAGAGCTCTCAACTCTACCGTGATTCGTCGGGTCCAGCTAGCCAGTTTGGCGCGGCTGTCCTGATCTTGCAGACTGGGTAACACTTGGTTGGCCTGTCGCATGGCAGCCACAATGAGAAGCTGGTCTATGTAGTCGTTGATGGCATTATAGGTGTCGCATTGACAGCGGCGATACACATAGGCCAGCGCTTGCATGTCTCCAAGATGGCTTAGCTGTGCATCTATGCTGGTGGCGTCTAGGGTCTGTAATTGGTCTGCGGTTTCGACCAACGCAGCGCGTACCTGGTCGGCACTGGTGGTGTCGTAGGTGTGTAAAAATAAATGTTTACCCAAACCTAGTATGGCTAATCCCAGCACGTTGGATTGCACCAATTGATGCAATTGACTTTCGATGTGCTTGTCGATGCTGCGTAAGATTCGCTGGCTTAAACCTAGGCTGTTGTTATTGCGGTCGACAAATAAGCCTACTGGTAGCTGTGCGGGTTGAATGATGTTGTGTAGCGCTTGCCAAACGTCAGCCCAGCGGGTTTGTAAACCGGTATCGGCTTGAACTGCTTTTAGTAATAGTTGTACTGCACTGACCTCTCGTTGAATCACCACCAACAGCCACCAATTGCGGCTGTACACAAAGTCATCCCAACGACGGCTGATGCGAGTTAGCGCGTCGTTTAGCAATGCTTGGGTGTCGAGCTGATTTAATGTGCAGGTGTAAGGCTGGAAGAAACTGAGCTTGGGGTTCATTAATTGGTAGCCGCGTTCGGCTTTGTTGACATCACACGGTACCAGCGGAAAGCGTTGCGCCAGCTCCAATGCTAAGTCAAACAAATCACTGGCTTGACCCGCTTTAAGCTCTAATTCGATTTCGCACAAGGCTGTATGTCGATCGTCTCGGCTGATGTGGCCTTCGTCCAACACCAATTCGATTTCACTTTGATTGTGTGACAACAGCCAAGTGGT
>JBFHVZ010000348.1:0-2619 GCA_041589295.1 Pseudomonadales bacterium | reverse complement strand
AACCGCGAACACCCATTGTTGAGGCTGCAAGGCTTCGCCCAATAGCCATGCGCAAAACAGCAAGGTAAAAAAGGGTTGCAGCAATTGAATTTGCACAACTTTTGCGATGCTGACATTGGCCATGGCACCATACCAAAAGTAAAAGCCCATCCATTGACTAATTACCGCTAAATACAACAGCGCCCAAATTGCATTAGCCTCGAAAGCACTCTTGCCCGAACCCGCAAGTGCCTTCGCATCCAACCCGATACCGTACCCTGCCCCCAGTAAACTGAATGGCAAATAAGCCGCACATAACCAACAAATGGTTTGCCATCCGCCCAAGGTTTTCGCTAGGCGCCCACCTAATCCATAACCCACTGCCGCAGATAGTAAAATAATCAATGCCAGACCAGATTGTTGTAAACCAGCCCCCTGCCACACGTTAAACATCAACAAGGCGAAAGTGCCCGCAATCACACTTAGCCAAAAACCAAGGCCATGTCGCTCACCAAAAAATACACTAACCAAAACAGACGTGAGTAAGGGAATACCTGCCAACAGAACGCCCATGTCTGCGGCAGCTCCTTGTGTTAATCCAAGGCTTAACGTAAACGGAAATACCCAACACACCATGAGGCCAGCAGGTAACAACAAAGTCCATTCAGCTTTATTCGGTAAACGCCAGCGTCCTGTAGATAACATTAAGGCGATCCAGCATGCGCTCCCCAATCCAGCCAAGGCTGAGCGCACAAAGGCGATGGTCATGGGGCTGAAATTTCCCAGCGCTTGCTGGGTGACGGGTACAGTCAGACTAAACAAAATAATGGCCACTAACGCTTGCGCGTAGGCCCGCTGTTGCTCCATCGCTGCGCCATCACTTGCTTGACTCCACACATTTAAGCCATTCACTAAACCACTCAATCGACCGTTCATCGCGCCACATTCTCCTCGTTACGGCTAATTCCGCTAGGCCGATACCATGCCTAGGGATAAAACGTAGCCGCATTATTGAGCAGCTTACTGTTCTGCTGCAGAGGCAAGTATTAGTAAAAAATACAGTACAGAATGGCGATCACGACTAACTGTACTGCCTGTTTTAATCTAAACTGTACTGCTTTACAGATAGCTAATGACTATAGAATCAGAACAGATGTATCTATGACTCGTCAGAACCGACTTTCCAATATGAATACGCTTTACCGACAAATTGCTGATGAATTAGCCGAGGACATTGAACAAGGTGTGTATGCCAGTGGGCAGAAGGTGCCGAGTGTGCGCCAACTCGCCAAGTTTAAAGATGTCAGCATATCCACTGTTAATCAGGCTTACGGATTGCTGGAAGACAGAGGCTTTATTCGCTCAAAGCCGCAATCGGGTTACTACGTACGCGATGGGCTTGATACCTTAAATACGCCACCGCCCATGTCGCAGGGTTCACACCCTGTGGCTGTGACCAAAAGTGAAATGATCAGCCAAATGTTGAGGACCTGTAATCGTCCTAGTCACATGAACTTAGGCGCAGCCATTCCAGACTTGAGTTACATGCCCTACCGAGCGTTGCAAAGTCACATTCAAAAAGCGACGCGATTTCAAGCACGGGATGTTTTTAATTACTTGTTTGCACCCGGCTACGAACCACTGCGCAGTCAAATTGCCATCCGCATGCGTGACATCAATGTACGTTGCCACGCCGAGGATATTGTCATCACTCATGGTTGCGCCGAAGCCATTGCACTCACTCTGCGCAGTCTCACCGAAAAAGGCGATATCGTTGCTGTCGAAAGCCCGTGCTATTACGGTTTTTTGCAGCAAGCAAATTTGCTGGGGTTAAAAGTCATTGAAATACCGACGGATCCCAATAACGGCATCAGTGTGGATGCGCTAACATTGGCATTACAACAATGGCCCATAAAAATGGTGGCGGTAACATCTCGGTATTCAAACCCCACAGGGGCAAGTCTCAATACAGAAAAACAAAAAGCGCTAGTCGCTCTTGCCAAACGTTTTGATATTCCCATCATGGAAGATGATATCTATGGTGAACTGGGCTTTGGCGAACCACAAAAATCGGTGCTAAAAACGTTCGATGACGATGGCCGTGTTTTTTATTGTTCATCCTATTCGAAAACGATCTCACCCGGTTTACGCATAGGATGGATGCTACCGGGCAAGCAATACATTAAACAGGTGATTAACGACCAAATGTTTAATACGTTTTCACCAGCAGCGCTCAACCAACATGCCATGGCCAGTTACTTACAAACTGGTCACTACGATAAACACTTACGCAATTTACGTAAAATCTATGCTGACAATATCGAACGCACCATGGATGCCGTGCGACGTTATTATCCAAGCGGGACTCGGGTAAGCCGCCCACTGGGTGGTTTTATTTTGTGGGTCTGTTTACCAGAAAATTTGAGCGCCGTGCACTTGCAGAGCGAATGTGCCAAACAGGGTATTAATATCGTACCGGGGGATATTTTTTCTAACGGCAACGAGTTTAGCCACTACATTCGATTAAACTGCGCCATTCCTTGGAGTGAAGACGTTAAAAGCGCGCTGCGCACTGTTGGCGCGCTAGCGCTGAGCTTAGCTTAGATTAGAACTGAATTTAAAGCTGTTTTAACCTGCTTT
>JBFHVZ010000347.1:0-2621 GCA_041589295.1 Pseudomonadales bacterium | reverse complement strand
CCTCTTACCAACGATCACCTTACCAACGATTAGTTTACCAATGATCGGCTTACCAACGATCAGCGGCTTGATTGTCGCTGTCTTTCGCCTCAACCCAACGACTGCCAGTATTGGTTTGCTCTTTTTTCCAAAATGGCGCGCGCGTTTTCAAATAATCCATAATAAAGTCGCATGCTGCAAAGGCTGCTTGGCGATGGGCACTGGCGACCATAACCATCACGATTTGATCCGACGGCGTTAACTCCCCCACGCGATGGATTAAACGCACACCCAATAGCGGCCAACGTTCTCGGGCTTCTTCTACAATCTTATCCAAGGATTTTTCGGTCATACCTGGGTAATGCTCTAAGAACAAATGGCTGACTTCATCGCCTTCATTAAT
Organism: Pseudomonadales bacterium; assembly: GCA_041589295.1. GTDB lineage: Bacteria > Pseudomonadota > Gammaproteobacteria > Pseudomonadales > Oceanobacteraceae > Bermanella. The sequence goes on along the minus strand of JBFHVZ010000347.1, from coordinate 2,239 downwards.
ATCGCGCATTAAACCCACAAACTGCACAATAGCTCCGATGCCTGAGCTAAGTGTGCGCAGCGTTTGATATTCTGTTTGAAGGTCAAAATCCTGAGTTTGTACCTGAATTGTCTTATGAAACGTCATGCCAACTATCCTCCTGTGACGGGTGGATAAAACGCCACCTCGTCACCGGCTTTAACTGGGCTGGTTGCATGGGCAATTTCTTGGTTCACCGCCATAAGCGGCTTTGGGCTCGATAGGGTTTCAGCAAACAATGGGGACTGTTGCAGTAAAGCGTCAAACACTTCTTGAACCGTGCTCATGCCTTCCGACGGCAGCTCAAGTGCGTCACATTGCAGGCGCTCACGCAGGCTAGCGAAAAACAACACGCGAATCATGACTCGCCCTCCTGTTGGTTTACGTTTTGCGACGCAACATAATGACCGGATTTACCACCGCGCTTTTCTAACAATTGAATACCTTCGATGCGCATGGATTTATCCACTGCTTTACACATGTCGTAGAGCGTTAATGCAGCGACTGATGCCGCTGTCAGGGCTTCCATTTCTACCCCTGTTTGGCCGGCCAGCTTACACAGGCTTTCGATGCGCACTTTGTTTACAGGGTCTTGCGCGCTGGCGGATATGGGCTCGAGGTTTACTTTTACTGACGTCAGTATCAAAGGGTGACACAACGGAATCAAGTCACTGGTGCGCTTTGCCGCTTGAATACCTGCAATTTGAGCGATGCCCAATACATCCCCTTTTTTGTGACCGCGAGACACAATCAAATCAAAGGTTTCTTGATTCATATACACATAAGCCTCAGCACGGGCTTCGCGCTCAGTCACGGCTTTTTGGGTGACATCCACCATATTGGCGTTGCCCTGAGCATCAATGTGGGTCAAATCACTCATATTGGTCATTTTTCAAAACTTGCAACGGATAATGCCAACATTATAAAGCCTCGTGTGCGGCCAGACCATGGCTCGGGTCAAGGCAGGGCACCGTCGCCGTTTAGGCCATTGAGCTTTTAGTCCATTGAGTTTTTAGTCCATAGCATGTAGATTGCCTGCGCCAATCGGCGTGTATCTATTTAAAACAAGGACGTAATTATGCTGCCTTCCTCGGCTAAAGCATTTGCTTTAGCGTCGCTGTCGACTTTGATCTGTCTGAATTCGGCCGTTGCGAATGAATCTTCTGGTCCCGGTACGTTTCGGGGTGTTCCATTGCCTAACCCGTATGTTTCGTGGTTGCCGAAGGGCGCTAAGCCGGACTACAACTACTGGCAAAATCAAACTGGCGCTACCACGACACCTCAAGCGCGCGCGTTGGATCGCGATGCTGCCGCTCAAGCATTGCCGCAAAACCGCCGTTATAAAGATGTTTTTGACAACGAACGGCTAAACCAATTTGGTCTTAATGACAGTGAGCAAAATGCGATCGCCGCATCGGGGCGACATCTAAGATTGCAAGGCCGTCTCTATAACCCTGAGTATACTGTTGAACGCCGAGTCGTGAGCTTAGTTGAGCAGGAAAACAATGATACCGGCACAAATGCCATGTCCTTACTGATTACTCAGCCGACGGTTGAATATCAATTGACGGGTGTGATTGGTAACGGTGCAGAAGGCGATAAGGATTATGATGTTTTCCATATCGAACAGTATGATCGTAATCGCTCTTTGTTTATTGAAATTGAGCAAGCAGATAAATCTTTAAGCACTCTCCGCTTTTCATTGTTTGATCAAGATAAAGAAAGTATTGGGACCGCTCGCGTGGATGATGGTTTGGTGAGCTTCGGAGGACCGATCTCTGATGACTTCGAAAGTTTATATTTAGCGTTAGGTCCTTGGTATTTGCATAGCGAAGAAAGTCTGGATGACCTAGATGCTCGTAGTTCAAGTATATCGTTAGACAACAATGACTATAAAATCAGACTTTTTCAGTCTGATCTTGATCGCGATGTATTTCGTGTTAAAGCCGAATCAGGGCAGGTTCTCAACCTAAGTTTTTCTAATCCAAGCATTGATGTTGGATTGTATAAAGATGGTAAAAAGGTGCTTTCAGGTTCAATGCCTGGATTCCTTACCTATCCAGAACAGGGCGAACTTACCCGAAGCACTTTGGGCTCGTTGGCTTATCCAGTTTTAGAAACAGGCGACTATTATATCGTTGTTTCAAATGCAATATCGGATACTAAAAGTGCGGACTACGAAGTTAAAGTATCTGTTTTAGACGCGGCTGCTGACGCCTTG
>JBFHVZ010000346.1:0-2648 GCA_041589295.1 Pseudomonadales bacterium | reverse complement strand
CATCGTTTATATTGAGGCTGGTGGTTGGGAAGTGTTGAGAAGGCGGGCAGAGGAGCGAGCACCAATGAGTGAGGAAGAGCTCGCTGCCCGGTACGAACGGTTTTTAATAGAACAAAAAGCTAAGCCTCTAGCGGATGTTGTTATCAATAATGAAGGAGAGATTGATTTAGCACATGCTGAGTTTGCTCAAGTGATAGAAGCGGCATACAGCAAGTGTAATTAAAATATATGCAACCAAAAACGGTAATTTTTATTGGCCCACAAGGGAGTGGAAAAGGGACACAGATCGAACAGCTTAATAAGAAGATGACTGAGAGAGATCCGATGCGTCGTGTGGTAGATATTCAGACTGGTCGGCGCTTCCGTGCTCTAGCGGCAAAGCACGAGACTTTTGCGGAAAGAAAAGTGAATCAAACGCTAGACATGGGTATATTGCAGCCAGATTTCCTTACCTACATTCTCTGGGGCGAAGCGATGCTCGATCAGCTTGATCCAATGAGTCACCTTTTGATCGATGGTTTTCCACGCACTGTTAAGCAGGCTGAAGTACTTGAAGATGCGCTTGAATTTTTTGAGCGTGATCAGGTTGATGTAATCAATTTAGATACCCCAGAGGAAGTAGTGCGTCAGCGCATGCACGACCGTGCTCGAGCTGATGATACGGACGAATCAATTGAGGCAAGGTTGCGTTGGTATCGCGAGGACACCCTCCCAGTGTTAGACTACTATCGAGTGCGGCCTGACACCAAAGTGCACGATCTGGACGGTACTCAGTCTATTGAGGGAGTACAGGCACAGATTTTAACAGCGCTGGAACTTTAGATATGATTACTAAAAAGACCCCAGAAGAGATTGAAAAGCTAAAAGCAGCCGGGGCTGTATTGGCTAAAATTCTGCGCGGTATTGCAGCTGAGGCTAAGCCAGGAGTGAGCACTCAAGCGCTTGATGATAAGGCGATGGAATTAGCAGAGGAGTATGGCGCTGAGCCAGTGCTGTTAGGGTATCACCCTGGGTTTGCAGACCGTCCTTACCCAGCGGCCATTTGTACGTCGGTAAATAACTGTGTGCAGCATGGTATCCCATCAGAAGAGGTGGTTTTGAAGGAAGGAGACACAGTGAATATTGATATGTCGATTGCTTATGAGGGGATGATCGTAGATTCAGGCCTGACTGTTCCAGTAGGAGAGATTTCCGATGAAGCACGTCGACTTTTGGAAGTTACTAAAGAAGCCTTAGCGCTTGGCATCAAGCAGGCTAAGCCAGGTAATCATATCGGTGACATCAGCGCCGCTATTCAGCAGCTAGTGGAATCTCGGGGGTTTTCAGTAGTGGAAGTACTTTGTGGTCATGGTGTTGGCTACGCTGTGCATGAAGAGCCTACTATTCCGAACTTTGGCAAGGCTGGCACTGGCCCTCTTATTGAGGTGGGCCATGTCTACGCAATAGAACCAATTGTGAACGTAGGCAAGCCAGATGTGTATTTTGATGATGAAGGTGACGGCTACAGTGTATATACCGAAGATGATTCGATGAGTGCTCACTTTGAGCATACGGTGGCGATCACCGAAAACGGTCCACTAATTTTAACTAAGTAATTAGGGTTTTAAACAGTCGCCAAAACGTTGGTTTTAACGGCTGTTTTTGTTATACTGCTCGCACTTAAATATCAATATTATGTCAAAACATCCGAATCAGGAACGATCACTCGTTCTCCTTAAGACCGACGCGGTACAGCGCAGTCTGGTTGGTGAAATTATCAAGCGCTTTGAACAAACGGGTCTAAAGATCAGCGCCATGAAGATGCTTAATGCTACGGAAGCTCAGCTTCTTGATCATTACAATAAAGACGATGCTTGGTACGAGAAGAAAGGTAAGGGAATCGTAGAAGATCTTAAGTCACAGGGACGTGAGATTGAAAAAGAGCCAATTGAATACGGAAAGGATATTATTCGTACCGTGGTGAAGTATATGCAAGCCAGTCCGATTGTTGCTCTGGTATTTGAAGGTAACAAGGCTGTGTCTGTTGTAACTAAGATTGTTGGTACTACTGAGCCATCAACCTCTGATGTTGGAACCATTCGCGGGGACTACACTGTAGACTCATTTGCTCACGCTACCTACGAAAACCGCGCTGTGCGTAACTTGGTGCACCAATCTGAATCTCCAGAAGAGGCAGAGCGAGAGATTAAGATCTGGTTTAGCGATGATGAAATCATGAAGTACACTACTGCGCAGGAGCGCATTATGTATGATGTAAACCTCGACGGATCTCCTGAATAATAAATAATCGAAATAGCCCACAACCTACTTCGTTTAATTTCATGAAAAGCCGCTCGCCGTACGTCCAGTACGCCTCGCGGCTTTTTGTTTGTTAGCCTTGTATGTTGCACCCTTCCAACTATTTAGGGAAACCTTGTTCATATGAGCTCTTTGACAAAGAATTCACAAAGGTCTACCATAATAGATGGAACCACATTACGTATGTTCTGATTACATATTTATGGGGCTGCCTTAAGTCGTGATTGGTGCCGAGAACTCGCAAGAGATTTCGAACATTCCGGTCAGAAATGGTGCCCACCTGGTGTTTTGCATCAGGAGCATACGCGTGGTTTCGTTGAAAAGACACCCCCTCTAGGGTGTTTTTTCTT
>JBFHVZ010000345.1:0-2658 GCA_041589295.1 Pseudomonadales bacterium | reverse complement strand
TATCACCAGAGGGCAAATTGGCGCATGTGCGCAGCATCAGCCCAGAAGAACATTGCATCATGGTTGGTGACGGCATAAATGACGTACCCGTATTAGCGCAGGCACCAATATCCATTGCAGTGGGCAGTGCTTCAGACCTCGCTAAAACCCACGCCGATGTCATCTTGGTCAGCAACCAAATTAAGCGCATACCACAACTGATTCAGCACGCGCAAAAAACTAAACGTGTGATCCGCCAAAATCTAAGCTGGGCTTTGGTGTACAATGCCAGTGCTTTACCCCTAGCGGCACTGGGTTTAGTGCCTCCCTACGCGGCGGCCATCGGCATGTCACTGTCTTCACTGGTGGTGGTGGGCAACGCGTTACGACTCAACAAGGTTAAAGACTGATGGAAATTATCTTCATCACGGTCCCCGTTACACTGGCCTTTATTGGCGTTGGTGTGGCTATTTTCTTTTAGGCCAGTAAAGGCGGCCAGTTTGATGACCTTGACGGCCCGGCCCATCGCATATTGTTTGACGATGATGACGGCCCCAAGCAGTCCGAGAAGCGTGTGGACGATGTTAACGACAATCGTTCTGGCTCTGGGTCAGTCTCAAGCTCTGGCTCTGACAATAGCGACTCATGAGCGAGCCGCTTACCCTACTTACTGCTTTTCTACTGGGCTTTTTAGGCAGTGGTCATTGCCTAGGCATGTGCGGCGGCATCGTCGGCGCACTCAGTTTTAATAATCAGGGCGCTCGCCCCATCACCATTCATTTGAGCTATCAACTTGGCCGTATCAGCACCTATGGTCTACTGGGCTTGATTGCCGGTATTGCGGGATTATGGGCCAGCCAATTACACACCGACCTCATGCTCGGCCTGCGAACGGTATCCGGTCTTTTATTGGTTTTAATGGGCCTGTATCTGCTAGGCATAACGCAAAGCCTTAACTGGCTTGAGCGCGCGGGAGCCATTATCTGGAAGCGTTTGCAGCCCTTGGGTAAACCCTTGCTGCCGGTGAAAAGCCCAAAGCAGGGCTTTGCGCTAGGTTTGATTTGGGGCTTTCTGCCCTGCGGTTTGATATACAGCACCTTGGCATGGAGCGCGACCAGCGCCTCGCCATTAACATCCGCACTGCTAATGATGGCGTTCGGCTTGGGGAATTTACCCGCCCTCTTGAGTGCAGGATTTTTTGCTACACAAATAAATCGCCTACGGCAGCAAACTGTCATTAAATTCTCATTTGCTCTATCTATAGTCGGCTTCGGTATTTGGACATTACTTGCGACTTGGTCCTTAATCTCTATTTAGCGTTTTAAATGATTTGCTTTAAACAATTTAGAGTGAGGACAAGCACTTAGGGGCCAACGTCATCGGCCATTCAAGCCATTTAAATGCATAATTTAGCCCCCTTTACATTTCTTAAATGTAAATTAGCGCCAAGTATTGACATAGATTTGTATATCTAAGACCATCGCTCGGGTTTTAAAAAAGCACACTTTTAAGAGGAAATTAGGTATGGCTGGCACAAAAAGCGTTGTAGATTTTATAGCATCGTCAGCCAATCAGGCGCACTGTAACACTTGTAGCCTAGCCTCCCTGTGCATCCCAATTGCATTAAATGCAGAAGATATGGACGAGCTGGACAAAGTCATTAAGCGCGGTCGTCCAATTCAAAAAGGCGAATTGCTGTTTCAACAAGGTGACGCTTTTAAAGCCGTATATGCCATTCGTACCGGCGCAGTCAAAACCTACACCATCGCCCCAACTGGCGAAGAACAAATTACAGGTTTCCACCTAGCGTCTGAGCTAGTCGGCCTTTCTGGTTATTCATCTGACACCTATCCACTAACGGCGAAAGCGCTCGAAACCACCACTGTGTGTGAACTGCCGCTAAGCCAGTTAGATGAACTTTGTAACGAGATTCCTGCTCTGCGTAAGCAAATCATGCGCACCATGGGTGGCGAAATCCGTCAGGATCAACAGATGATGCTGCAACTCTCGCAAAAAAGCGCTGATGAGCGTGTGGCTTACTTCCTAATGGATCTATCTAACCGCTTCGAACGTCGTGGTTACTCACCTAAAGCCTTCCGTCTGGCCATGTCCCGCGTGGATATTGGTAACTACCTAGGTTTAGCCGTCGAAACCGTAAGCCGCATTTTCACGCGCTTGCAGAAAAACGGTTTGATCGAAACCGAAGGCAAAGAAATCACCTTCACCAACTTCGACGCCATCCGCGAGTTGGCGGGCAACCCAGCGGTCGAAGATTCCTGCAAACACAAGTAAAAATTCATTGCAACATTTTTTGCATAATCAATTAAACCTTCTATTGTTGTACTCATAACGACCAACTGCGGCGCTTTTTCTCGCATAACTGGTCACTTTGAGGGCTATCAGAACCGATTTTTTACTGATAGCAAACATGGAAAGGTAATCACACCATGGGCATTTGCCCCACCGAACTTGTACGTTACGTCATTCGCCCAACTCTTAAATACTTGGGCGATTATTCTCTGTCTGCCGAAGCATTATTGATGGCCACGGTCGCTGTGGAATCCGACATGGGGTTTCACCTTAAGCGCAAGCAAGGTAAGGGCTTGGGTGTATACCGAATCAGTCCTCGCAGCCACCAGCAGGTATGGGATCGCTATCTTGCTAATGACCCAGACCTAG
>JBFHVZ010000344.1:0-2690 GCA_041589295.1 Pseudomonadales bacterium | reverse complement strand
GCATAAATGCCAACCTACATCAGGATTTGCGACAGGATTATGATTCGTGCTTTTCGCCCTGCTCCCGACTCCCGACGTCCGACTCCCGACCCCTATCAAACCGCAATAGGTTTAAAACTGCGCATGGTTTGGAATAGCTCGTTAAGCAAACCCTGAAACTGATTACCGTAGCCAGAAAAGGTTAACCACAAAATGATTAAACCTAACATCATGGTAATGGGAAAACCCACCGCGAAAATATTCAGCTGCGGAGCCAGTCGAGCCATGATACCAAAGGCAATATTCACCACTAACATGGCGGTAACCGCGGGCAAGGCTAATACCATGGCTGCCGCGAACATCCAGTGGGCCAGTTGTACAATCATTAAAAACGTGTCTTGGTGCAAGGTGCCAAAACCAACGGGGATAGTAAAAAAACTATCCACTAGAATTTCAATGGCCACCAGATGACCGTTCAAACCAATAAATAATAAATTCACAAATAGCAAAAACCATTGCGCAACAACGGCCACGTTAATACCGTTAGACGGATCCACCATTTGGGCCATACCTAAACCCGTTTGCATGGCGACAATTTGCCCCGACAAAATAAAAACCTGCATTAAAATTTCAACCACAAACCCAAATGCTACCCCGATAATGATTTGTTGCAGAATAACAATCATGGTTTGCAGTGACACACCGTCAAGCTGCGGCATAGGTGGTAGCACAGGCACAATAACCAAAGTTGTGGTCGCTGCTAAAAGTAAACGTACACGTTGCGTGACCAGCCGCGTACCAAACAGAGGCAACACCATAAAAAAACCCGCTAAGCGAAAAAACGGCCACATATAGCGGCTCACCCAACTGGAAATTTCTTCTGGACTGAGGGTGACAAAAAATCCAGTGTCCATGGGTTAATTCACTAGATAGGGAATATTGGTATAAAGGTTTAACGTGTATTCCACTAAGATGTTAATAATCCAAGGCCCAAAAATAAGAATACACAGCAGGGTAATGATTAAACGTGGCAAAAAACTTAAGGTTTGTTCGTTGATTTGTGTAGCTGCTTGAAAGGTTGCCACAATTAGACCTACGAGCAAACTCGGTACTAATAAAGCACCGACCACCACAATTACCAGATACAGGGCTTCACGTAGAAAATCCCCTAAATGTTCAACGCCCATAGTGTTTACCTTTAAAAAAGTCGGGTGTCAGGAGTCGGACGTCTGACGCTTTTTCGAACCTGCAGTACGCTCGACGGGAGACGGAAAACGCAAACCCATCACTGATTTTCCTACTCTGTAAGGGGTGTCAGCGTTACTTAACAACTTTTCTAAGAGCGTTTGTGAGGCCGTCAGTACAAGGCAAAAATTCTCGAAAGACCGGAGTTTAGCTCCGCTAAATGAGGATCTTGAGATAATTTTTAACACCGTACTGACAACGCAACTAGCTCTTTCGTTTAAAAGCCGTAGGAAGCAGCCAACGTCCCAATAACCATCGCCCACCCATCAACCAACACAAACAACATAATCTTAAACGGCAACGAGATAATAATGGGCGACAACATCATCATACCCATGGCCATTAACACGCTGGCAATCACCAAGTCGATAATCAAAAACGGAATAAACAACATAAAGCCCATTTGAAAGGCGGTTTTTAATTCGCTGGTGACAAACGCAGGCACAAGAATATGAAACGGAGTTTGGTCTGGTGATTGAATATCTTTTTCACCGGACAGTCGCACAAATAAGTTGAGGTCATTTTCTCGAGTTTGCGCCAACATAAATTCTTTAATGGGAATACTGGCCCTCTCAACCGCTTCCAGTGGCATAATCTGTTCGTTTATATAAGGCTGGATGGCGGTTTCGTTAATTACCCGAAACACGGGCATCATGATGAATAGGGTTAGAAAAAGTGTTAAGCCCAATATGATTTGGTTGGAGGGCGTTTGTTGTAGCCCCAGTGCTTGCCGCAAGATGGCAAACACCACAACAATGCGTGTGAATGACGTCATCATAATAATTAACGACGGTAAAATCGTTAACATGGTCATGATGGCAAGAATTTGTATGGTCACCGTATAGCGACCACCACCATTGGCTTGGGGTTCGTAGGTCACGGCGGGAATACCAAATTTAGCCTCAGCGTAGGCTGGCATAATTTGGCAGAAAAATAAAAAACCAAAGACGAGTATGGCTTTCATTATTCTGTCCTACCGTGACTGATGATGTCTTTGAGTTTTTTTGCGAAGTCGGTTTCGGCTTTGTCTTTTACCTGCATCACCGGTTCGTCAAATGTGGCAAGGGTGTTTATGTTGTGGGGGGTAATGCCGAGTAAGATTTGTTTTGAACCAATTTCGATCAACGCAATTCGTTCTTTGGGGCCGACGTTGCTCATGGCTAACGTGCGAAACGGTTGACCCACAAAGCTTCTAAAACCTTGGTTTTTGCGAATAATCCATGCAAAAAAGTAAATTATGCCCAGCACAAAAACCAAGGCCAGTGTCACTTTTAGTAATTGCGCTTCGCCACTCATGAGTGTGGGTGGTGAGGGTAACGCGGCTTGGGTCGCAAGGTGTTGGCGAGTTTGCTCAACCTGTTCAATAACTTGGCTGCCTAATTGGCGCGCCACATACATGAAGCCGTGCACGTCGTGCTCGTAGGTCGCCCACGTCGCCTGCTTGCCGAGCTCGACCAGAAGGTCGT
>JBFHVZ010000343.1:0-2711 GCA_041589295.1 Pseudomonadales bacterium | reverse complement strand
GTTGACGCCAGAAGAAGGCGCGATTCTGAATCACTTGTGGAATCAAGATCGACTAACCCAAAGCGAATTGCTGGACGTTGTGTACAAGGGGCCATCTACCTTGTCACGACAAATTGATGCACTCGAGCGCAAGAAGTTAGTAGTGCGTGAGCCTTGTGAAGAAGACAAACGCAAAATGCGTATTTGTCTGACAGAGAAAGGTAGAAAGATGGAAGACGAAATGATCAGTTATGCGGAACAGCTTATTTCTCGTTTACGCTGTGGTGTCGAAGATGATCAAATTCAACAAACCATACGGACACTCAATCTATTGCGTCAGAATGCCATTGAGTTTAGCCGGGAGTTAAAAAAATGATTTGGAAGACATTATCTATTTCACTGGTGTTGGCAACAGTCATCAGTGGTTGTAGCAGTGATGCAGAGCAACAAACCGAAATCGTACGTCCTGTGCGAACTCAAGTGGTGGACTTGGTTCAAAACAATTTTTCGCTCGACCTTGCAGGTGAGGTACAAGCACGTTACGTCAGCAGTTTAGGCTTTCAAGTACCGGGTAAACTCATCAATCGTTATGTCGATGTGGGGCAAAAAGTTAAAGAAGGCCAGTTGCTCGCAAAAATTGACAGCCGTGATTACGAGCTGCAACTGGAGCAAGCACAAGCTAAGTTAAACGTTACTCAAGCCAATTACATGCGTGCCAAAGCCGAGTTAGACCGCTTTGAAACGCTGCGCACCGATAACCTAATCAGCCCAAGTCAGCACGAAGCTCAATTAAATGCTACCAAGGTAGCAGAAGCGCAAGTGCAAGAAGCACAAAGCGCCGTGAACATTGCGCGCAACCGCATGCAATACACCGAACTGCACGCAGACTCTAGCGGCGTAGTCACGCAAATTTATGGCGAAGTAGGTCAAGTATTGGCTGCGGGTCAGCGTTTAATCGAAGTAGCGCGTCCAAATTTTAAAGAAGTTTCTGTCGAAGTGCCCGAAAGCCTGATTCAAGGGATTCAAGAAAACGACAAGGTTGCCATTTCTATTTGGGCTTTACCGAAAAAGTCTTTTGTTGGTCATGTTCGTGAAATCGCACCTAAGGCAGATAAAGTCACACGTACTTACCTCACTAAAGTCACCATTGATGATCAAAGTGACATTATTCAACTGGGTATGAGTGCCCGTGTTAATTTCGAAAAAAACATTGGCGGCAGTGTAGCGCAGTTACCGCCTACGGCCATCCTTGTTCATAATCAAGAGCCCCACGTTTGGGTAGTGAATCCAGACACATTAACAGTGGATCAGCGCGCGGTTAAAATTTCAGACCAGCTTGCCAATTATATCACCGTGTATGAAGGCTTAAATAAAGGTGATCTGGTTGTCACTGCTGGGGTTCATCGTCTGCATGCCGGTCAAGCCGTGCGTTTATTAAAATAAACAAGGTGAACCCGTCATGAATATAAATCTATCGGCGTGGGCTATTAAAAATGAGCCCTTAGTTCGCTACCTATTTATTGTATTGCTGATCGCGGGTGTGGTTGCTTATGGGCAGCTCGGTCAGCGAGAAAACCCTAAATTTACCTTCCGTACCATGGTGGTGAAAGTGGTTTGGCCGGGGGCGAGTGCCTCTGAAGTGGAACGACAATTAACGGATAAAGTAGAGAAAAAACTACAAGAACTACAACACCTTAAAAACCTGCGCAGCTATTCTAAAGCGGGCGAAGCTACCATCTTTGTGGACTTACAAGGTGATACACCACCTGAAATCATGCCTGAGCTTTGGTATCAGGTACGTAAAAAAATGGGTGATATTAAACACACTTTGCCAGAAGGTGTTTTAGGTCCGTTTTTTAATGATGAGTTTGGCGATACGTTTGGTTCTATTTACGCATTCACCTCTGTCGGTTTTTCCCATGCGGAATTGCGTGAATACGTAAAATCGGTACGTCACCAATTGCTGTCCATTAAAAGCGTCAACAAAGTTCAGTTGATCGGTGTTAAACCCGAAAAAATATACATCGAGTGGGACAACGCCAAGTTAGCGAATTTAAATTTAAACCCTGCTGTGATCGTGCAAGCGGTTTCTACGCAAAACTCCATCGTAACCTCTGGTCGCATCGACAATGAAACCACACGTTTTTATGTGCGTGTGGATGGCGAATTTACCTCCGAAGAAAGTATTCGTGACACCTTGGTGGAATACCAAGGCCGCAGTTTTCGTGTGGGCGATGTGGCCACGGTTAAGCGCGGTTATGAAGACCCAGCGGAATACGAAATGCGCTTTATGGGCGAAGATGCCATTGGCTTGGCCATTTCCATGCAACCCGGCGGTGACGTAATTGATCTGGGTGAAAAACTGGATTACGCCATGGCCAATATCGTGGCGGATTTGCCTGTGGGCATCGACGTCCATCAGGTATCAAACCAACCAAAAGTAGTAAAAGATTCCATTCGCGAATTTGTGAAAGTACTGATCGAAGCTGTCATCATCGTATTGTTGGTGAGCTTCTTTAGTTTAGGCTTTCGTACAGGCTTGGTGGTCGCCATTTCCATTCCGCTGGTGTTGGCCATCACGTTTGTCTTAATGAAATTCTTCGGTATTGAACTGCAGCGAATTTCCCTAGGCGCGTTGATTATTGCGCTGGGCTTGCTAGTTGATGACGCGATGATCGCCGTTGAGATGATGGTGATTAAACTCGAACAAGGGTGGAGTCGATTTAAAGCGG
>JBFHVZ010000342.1:0-2746 GCA_041589295.1 Pseudomonadales bacterium | reverse complement strand
TTTTTATCAGAGGTTTGCAGAGCGCGATGAATATCTGATTGCTGCCAAAGCGAAGACTTATCGTAACGCGTCAACGTTTGATCCAGCTTGCGCTCTTTCGCCGAACGCATAGCCATGGTGAACTGGGAATGATAAACACAAATGTGAATATTAGTGTCTTTTTGAGCAGGCATGGCGGCAAACTTTGTCAGTACGGAAATCATCGGATTTATGTTGGCAAGCCTCACGACCCCCATTGACACGTGTTTACCACAGGGGCTCACCGAAAAGTGCTGCTGATGCAAATCGTGTATACATTGATGAACAGCAGAAGCCACATTCAAATGTGACTGTTCACGTCTATTTTGCTTATTCAATGACGCATCAGGCTTGGGCACATCAGCTAGCTCACCTTTACGAGGAGTATGTTTACTTGAAGAAAGCTTAGCTAATCGCTTCTCTACAAAGGCTTTGTGCTCGCAATCAAAAGCGGCCTTGGCTGGTGACTCCAACACTTTCGCTTTAAATTCATCAAACCAACCAGTGACAATCAAAGGGTCTTTATCTTCGCCCCAATGCGCCTGATTAAAGTGCCTGCGACCTTCGCGATAAGCATCAAACAATGCGCTTACCAAAGAGGGTGGTAGCGTCGCCGATGAAAGCAGCACGCGACTTCCCAACATACCCGCCCAATTCACCAAGCGACATAACGCAGGCAAGTCATCCAACCCAAAATCATCTGGTTCATCCAAGATCAAGTCAGAAGTCAGGAGGCGCAGCATCGGGGCAATTTGTTTGCCGCCACGGAGGCTTTCAGTCGCTGGCATCAAATGATCAATCGTGCTGACAAGCAGCGGTGCGCTTAACAACTGTTGCAATTTAGGACTGCCCTCTAACCAACGGCGCAGTCGCCCATCGTAGATTTGGCCGTCATAACTCAAGTCCAGGCCATCCAGTAAATCATCTTCCGACTCACTGCCCGTGGAAGGTCTGGCAGGCTTTTCTTTTTCCAATTCATGCAGCTGTTTTATTGCACTCGAACCAACCAACACAGCCATTTCACTATCACTTACCCCCAGTAAGGCGCGGTATGCATCACCGGTTTGGAGAGTTAGCGTTCTCAAACCAAGGGCAACCGAGAAACGACATTCATCTTGCCCGTCACTCAAGGCGTACATAATGCGCGCATTGGCCATTGTCTTTCCGCAGCCGGTCGATGCCATATTGATACCGAAAAAACCTTGGCGAACCGTATTCCGCGCCCATTTTTGAGCTTCTGCATAAGCTTTGTCTTGCCATTTAAACCGGCGGGGTGCAGCCTGACTAAATGCACGATTTTTCCCTAACGTAGGAAGCGTCACTTTCAACGCAGGTAGGTTGCGAACAAATTTCATCGCATTCTTTGCAACAGCGATATTGTGCTCATCCAGCTTTTGCTTGAGTTGATTTCCTTTCTGCCTATCTGTGTTTGCAAAGGCACCGTAACCGGCATCGCGAAATTTAACCTCGCACTTTTCCAAAGGAAGGGAAGAGTAATAGTGGTCACAAAGCATTAGTGAAAGCCTCGCCATGTGACTCACAAAACGCTGTTCTAGAAAATTTTCCGGAGGAAGGTTAGCAAGATGCGTTAATGCCCTCTCACTGACAGCCGCAGCATTTTCTCGCCAAGTTTTGCTACGCAGGGGAGTGCCTAATGTAAACTGCCAGTTCTTATTAAGTATGCTAGGGGTTAGCTGATCTGAGTTTTCGGTGTTTTTCGAATTCCATCCCGCATTAAATTGTGTATCTAGCCAGTGGCTCATGTCCTTTAAATCGACTTTGGAAACACTCACGTGTGGCAGCGGCAGCCTGTGGTGCGAAACAATCAGCCATGCGACAAGCTTCGCAAATGGCGGCAATCCTTTGAGAGGGGTTGGAGACGTTAAGTTGACGTTATCTATGATCAGTCTATTCATCATGCCCTGTTCAAAGGCATTAACATCCTGATCTATTTCAATTAGTTCTTGCAACCATTGCTTGTCTGCCTTGTTCTTTGCCAAAGCCTCAAAAAGCCTTAATGACACCCACTCATGGCGAAAAGGCTCAAAAACTAGTTCGGCGGTACCAGCCAGTTTCTCTTGGAATAGATCATTGGCTTTACCAAAGTCATGAAAGAAACCAGCTAGTCCAGCAGCTAAAGAAATTAGCTCATTGCTGTGCCAACCTGATTCCCAGTCTTTGTGACTTAAATCCAGATCAGTGCTGTTCACCGCAACTTTTCCCTCATAATCAAACGCACATCTTCGCCCCACAACCCAAAGCAACTCACTCCTTGCTCGTGACCGTATCCAATGGCAACTCACTGCAGTGCTTTTACTCGCCGTTTTCCTCAACAGCTTTTTGACGGCCAACAAACCTTCCTGAGTAATCACCGTTTGCCATGTGTTGTCACCAATGCGATTGGCAAACGCATCGAGCACTCTTCTGGTTTTCTTGAGGGCGTTTTTCTCGCATTGTGATACGAAGGTAACCATCATTGGACAGCTTCCTCTTCCGGCTCACCACGCAGTGCGAGTTGTTTGATCTGATCAAACATAAATTCCAAGGCTTTATGGTCTGTGAAAGACTGCAAGCATTGCTGACGGAATTCCTGCTCGGTGGCGTTTTCTTTGGCACAGATAAAGGCCCATGGCAGCACGATGGCATCTTTAACGAGATCTGCGACATCAAAGACGAGGGCTCCCCGGCGAGTCTTGTCATGCATCACTGCAAAACCATGCGGAATACC
>JBFHVZ010000341.1:0-2748 GCA_041589295.1 Pseudomonadales bacterium | reverse complement strand
GCGGACATTAAAAACTCGAACAAGGTGTTATGACGACGCAAAATGCGCGAATGGCGGTGGGGCAGTACCGGATTGAATAGGCTGAAAAAGCTAAAGAGTTGGCGGGGGTTCTTTTTTACCCAGAGCCATGAGCCCATTTCCAGTGTGAGCGGGAGGAAGGTTTTGTGATGTACGTCTTGATTTTCATCGTATAGGTAGTCCCATAGATCACCATGGGTGGTGTAGCTTTGCGATTGCGGCTCGAATAAATAAAAACCGTGTTGCGGATACGTGTCCGAAAAAAGGTTTTTTAAACGGTAGGCCAAGTCTAAATCTTGTATGGGTTTAAATGTGCGAGCATAGGGAAACCAAATGCGGTCTTTGGCGCCGAAGCCAGAGTGGCAGTCCAGACTGATGCTGAATGATTGTGTTAGCAGGCGCTCACGTACTGTCTCACATAGAGCTTGTGCTTCGGCCTCCATTGGCTGACTGCGTCGACCACGGTACCAAGGCAAGTGACGGCTGATGCGTTGCCCCCCAATTAAAAAGGGTACACGGTCCATGGCGCTGATGGGCGCATTGCGCATGAGGTCAATGCCGTTTGGATTGCAGCGGGTGTTTTGCCACATGCCACCAGGGTTCACCATCGGCATGATGACAAGGCGTACTTGAGCGAGCTGTTCGTGAATCCATGGGTCCCATTTAAGACGAGCAATAAGGGTTCGCAAAAAACTAAGGATGACCTGACAGCCGATACGTTCGATGCCGTGTACGCCGCCAAATAAACCCAGTACCGGGGCATTGTGTAGATCTGAACCCATTTCCAGTACATATATTGGTAAACGTCGCTGTGGAACGGCGATTAAACCCACGGTTTCGGCGCGGATCCATGGATGGCCGTCTTCAATGATGGATTCAAGCTCAATCAGCTCAGGTAAGTATTTGCGGGTGTGGTACAGGTCGGAACTGCTCATTTGGGGTGCTGCTGGCCTGGCTGGTTTGGATTGCTTATTCCAAATACTATAGTGACTGGCGGAATATGCGTCACTTATGTCATAAAAAATTCATGACGCCTTATGACCTAAAATTGTTGGACAATGAGACTGTCTGGGTGCACCCTGCTTTTTTTTCCGGCATAAAGTCCACCAACTGGCCCGGAGCTGTGAACGGGCAGCACAATAAAAATAAAAAAACAGGACAAACCTATGCAGCAATCCCATCTGCTTTCTGTGCAAGATGCACTTATTGGCAAGCGCATCCTTATTACTGGTGTTACTGGTTTTCTCGGTAAAGCCGTTGTTGAAAAACTACTGCGTCAAGTGGCTGATGTTGGCCAAATTCTGTTGTTGATTCGTAAGGGCCGTTTCGAGAGCGCTGAGCAGCGTTGTGAAGAAGAGGTTTTTTCATCTAGCATTTTCGACCGCCTACGTCAGGAGCAGGGTGCCGATTTTTGGAAGGGCAAGGTGAGTGTTGTCGATGGTGAGTTGACCCAGCGTCGCTTCGGTTTGTCCAATGAGGCATTTGATGATTTAGGTCAGCAGCTTGATATGATCATTAATTCGGCTGCCAGTGTGAATTTCCGTGAAGCGCTTGATCAAGCCTTATCTATTAATACTCTGTGTTTGAATAACATTTGCGCGTTGTCATCTGTAAAAGGGGTTGGTGAACAAGCGACGCCCGTAGTGCAAATTTCTACCTGTTATGTGAACGGATTTAATCGCGGCTTCATGCGAGAAGAAGTGGTATCACCTGCGTCGGGTTTGATTCCGCAGTTGGATGATGATTTGTACGATGTTGAACCTTTGCTGGCAAAAATGCAGGAAAAAATCCAAAGCATTTATGATAAAAAACTGTGCCCGCAAAAAGCAGAACAAGCGCTGATTCGTTTAGGTATTCAACAGGCACGTAAATACGGGTGGAATGATACCTATACGTTCACTAAATGGTTGGGTGAACAGTTGCTATTGAAGTATTTCGATAAGCGTAATCTTAGTATTGTGCGCCCGTCCATTATCGAAGGTACTTGGTCTGAGCCTGTTAAAGGTTGGGTGGAAGGCGTTAAAGTCGCCGACGCCATGATCTACGCTTATGCCAAAGGCCGTGTGTCGGTTTTTCCGGGTGATGATCGCGGTGTGTTGGATGTTATTCCTGTGGATCTCGTGGCAAATGCTGTCATTTTGACAGCTGCGCAACGCATGACGCAGCAAGGTTTGTATCGTATTTATCAATGTTGTAGCGGCCGCTCTAATCCTATTCAGTTACGTGATTTTATTTCTTTGATTCAAGAAGAGTCCCTCGCTAACTATCGCCAATATCCAAAACTGTTTGCTGGCAAACCACAAGAGCGCTTCCGCACGGTTAACTTGAATCGCTTCCGCTTGTATATGACGGCTTTTAAAACCCAAACTTGGTTTAGCACTTTGTTAGGTAGGGTGCTTGGTTCTAAAGTGGCTAAGCAAAAAATGCTTAAAGCGAAAACCACGGCGGAACTGGCGCAAATTTTTGGATTTTATACAGCGCCTAAATACCGATTCGATAGTTTTCAATTAGAGCAATTGTTGGTTCGGTTTAAGCGCGAAGATCGTGTGACGTTTAATGTGCAGGCAGATCAGTTTGACTGGCCAACCTATGTGCAAAAAGTACATATGCCGGGCTTGCATCATTACGCACTGCAAAACAAAGCGGAGCGTAAAGCAGAGCGTGACGGCAAGTTAGTGTCGATCAAAAAAGCAGCTTAGTCCTAGTAAACGAGGCTATGTAAAAACCTGC
>JBFHVZ010000340.1:0-2772 GCA_041589295.1 Pseudomonadales bacterium | reverse complement strand
TTGATGTCGCTGTTTTTTTTACGCGCGTCGTAGCTGCGTTTAAAAACCGTGAATTCGATCAGATCAGACGGGGAAATTTTAAGGCGCTTGCAAATGGCCTTAGAGAGCGCTTCTGGCGCGTGATCCAACGGTAACGCCAGCTCGGTAATGCGAATCATCTTGGTATCCTGGCCGGTGTCTCCGGCAAAGGTTGTTTGGTGCTAATGGGTGTAAAGGGCGAATTATAGCTCAAGGCCGCCGTGGCGGCACCTGTGTTAGCAGTGCTAAATGCTGTCTGACGACCGTGTCTGACGTCGGGAGTCTGGGGTCGGACGCTTTGTGAGCGGCAGGACGCTGGACGGAAGACACTTGGTACGATTGAGAGCGGCGCATTTCTGTAGGTCGTACTTTAGTGCGACACCTTCAGCGCGACACTTAACGCTTCACGACTGTCGGCATAAATGCCGACCTACAAGTCAGCGCACTGAAGCTAACTAAGTGCATCAAAGCCAACACGCCGTGGGCTGTTTGATGCGGCCGAGGCGAAGGCACGCCGTCAGCACCGAAGGGCGCAGCGGGTTGAACGCGAGCCTGTGGTAGTTCGCCGCTCAGCAATGTGCGCGGCGAGACGGACCCGCAAGGCCGACGTGTTCGACATGGCGTGGCTTCACCGAGGAAAACCGCATCAAGGCCCAAGGTGTGTTGGGTTTAATTGCGTAACGCTTATGCTTAACGCCAGCAGTTTTGCCCGCAGCCAGTCCAGCGCGTACAATAGCGCCCCTGTTCGACTTTATATCTGTGTAGTCCCCCATGGCCCGATCAAAGACCAGTGCAAAATGGCTCGATGAGCATGTAAACGACCCTTACGTTAAGCGTGCTCAAATTGACGGCTATCGTTCCCGCGCCAGTTACAAACTCATCGAGATCAACGACAAAGACAAGCTCATTCGCCCCGGCAATGTGGTCATGGACCTAGGTTCGGCCCCCGGCGGTTGGTCGCAAATTGTGGCCCCTTGGGTGGGTGACAAAGGCCGTGTGATCGCGTCGGACATTTTGCCCATGGACGCATTAGCTGGCGTTGAGTTTATTCAGGGTGACTTTACTGAAGAAAGCGTCTTCGATGAGATCATGCGTACCTTGGGTGACGACACCGTGGACGTGGTGATTTCAGATATGGCACCTAACATGAGCGGCGTGAACGCCACCGACCAGTATTCGTCGATGTATCTGGTGGAATTGGCGCTGGATATGGCCCGTCAAGTACTGAAACCTAAGGGTAACTTCTGCGCTAAGGTGTTTCAGGGTGTGGGCTATGATGAGTACCTAAAAGACG
This sequence comes from Pseudomonadales bacterium, assembly GCA_041589295.1. GTDB lineage: Bacteria > Pseudomonadota > Gammaproteobacteria > Pseudomonadales > Oceanobacteraceae > Bermanella. Next base: position 1,460 of record JBFHVZ010000340.1, on the reverse strand, counting down.
TACGACAGGCCTTCGATAAAGTACTGATCCGCAAGCCTGCGGCCTCTCGGCCGCGCTCACGGGAGGTGTACATCGTCGGTAAAGGTTTTAAAGGTTAAGACCATCCTAGGTCGAGGCCAATTAAAACTTCGCCACCACTTTTACCGAGTCGGTCACTGAACCTGCGTCTATGTAACCCACTAAGTTAGGGTTGTCGGCGATCAATTTCACCACGCTGCCAGCATCGTCCATTTCTTTGGGCGGAATGCCTTTACCGGTAAACACCTGTTTGGACCAATACGCTTTGTATTGGTTTTCGGTTTTGTTCAATACACCTTTATTAAAGTTCTCTCTTGGGTCAACGCCGCGTTTTAATACCACGGGTATGGCTCGCTCGCCGCTGGGAAAGGCGGAGATTTTGCCCAAGAAAATTTGCATGATGGTATCGCGGTCCATTTCCGAAACTTTATTGGAAGGGTGAACGATCACGGCCATCTCAGCAAACGCTGAAAGTGGCAAAAGGAGCGCGAGCACTAAACTGATTTTTTCCATTAATTTCAACATGGTTTTATCCCCCTTTTAAAAGACCAGATCCACTGCAACAGTCAAACTTTGACTATCGCCCGCCAGCGCTAAGCTGCCTTTGTCATCCACTTCATCAAACTGCACTTTAAACGCGGCTTGCGGATGGAAGTCGTAACGCATACCCAAAGATTGCGTTGTGTGTTCTTCGAATATGGCACCGCTCGTGATGGGCTCTTCTTTAAATTCAGAGAACGCAAAATAAGGTGTCACTGTGCCCATTCGATAACCTGCGGACGCTAACCAGTTTGCGGTTTTAAACCGGTCTGAGTCGAACTGGTTCCACTCTGTTAGCACAAACCAATCACCTGTATCCACGTTAAACGAGGCGGCCAAAAATTCGGCAGCGGAGTCTTCCACATTGGTTTCTGTGGTATTAGGGTCGGTAAAAAAGCGGTCTAGATCAAAGCTGGTGTAAGACACCAATAGTTGGTAGATGTCCATGTTCCAATCGAAGCGTACCCCTAAAATGTTTTTCCACACTTCGGTAACGGGTTCGCCGTAAAAGAAGGTGCTCAGCAATCGGTTATTTTCTGAATCTTCACGGCCAGTGAAAAACGTGGTGTTTAACGAGCTACCACCCAATGCCATTTTATTGGTGACGCTAATGCCGTTGTAGTTCAGCACTTGCCAGGTATACAAGTCTGCCGGTGGACGAATCCAAGGATAGGAAAAACCAACATCGAAAAATTCAGAATAGTATTGCAACGGTAAACGCTTACGTCCGGCTTGCACAAACCAGCTGGGTGACAAGTCATAGGTGAGGTACGCGTAATCAACTTCGGTGTTAAAGCGGGTTAATCCCCTTGAAACCATTTGCGTGGTAAAGCGCAATCCTTCCTCTAGGTCTGCCATGAATTGAATGCCCACTACAGACTCAGGTTGAAACGTTAATTCAT
>JBFHVZ010000339.1:0-2777 GCA_041589295.1 Pseudomonadales bacterium | reverse complement strand
TCTACCGCCATGACCTTCATGCCCTCAATACCTCCTTTTGGCACGTTGGCTTTGGGTGCAATGGCTCGTTTAAAGCTGAGAATTAGAGAGTGCTGCTTCTTTTAAATCAGCTCCAACGCTTCGCTGATATGCTCTACCGCCATGACCTTCATGCCCTCAATACCTCCTTTTGGCACGTTGGCTTTGGGTGCAATGGCTCGTTTAAAACCATGCTTAGCTGCTTCTTTTAAACGTTCTTGCCCCGACGGCACAGGACGTATTTCACCGCTTAAACCGACTTCGCCAAACACCACCATATCTTGCGGTAAGGGGTTATCTCGAAAGCTCGACAACACGGAAAGTAACAGCGCTAAATCCGCCGAAGTTTCTGCCACGCGTACACCACCCACAACGTTAATGTAAACGTCTTGATCACCAGTATGGATGCCGCCATGACGATGCATCACTGCCAACAACATGGACAAGCGGTTGTGATCCAAGCCCACGGCCACACGCTTCGGGTGACCAAAATGGCTTTCGTCCACCAGCGCTTGAATCTCCACCAACAACGGGCGCGTACCTTCCCAAACAACCATGACAATGGAGCCGCTGACGGGCTGTTCGCTACGGGTAAGGAAAATCGAGCTGGGGTTTTTGACTTCTTTTAAGCCTGTTTCGAGCATGGCGAATACGCCCAGTTCGTTCACGGCACCGAAACGATTTTTGATACCGCGCAAAGTCCGAAAACGATTGTCGCTTTCACCTTCAAGCATGATGGAGCAGTCGATCATGTGTTCGAGCACTTTGGGGCCAGCCAGCGTGCCGTCCTTTGTCACGTGACCCACTAGAAACAAAACGGTGCCGCTTTGTTTAGCGAAGCGTGTTAAAAACGCCGCACTTTCACGCACTTGCGAAACACTGCCCGGGGCACTGTCGATACCTGGGGTGTGCATCACTTGAATGGAGTCGATGACCATGACTCTGGGTTGATGGTGTTTAGCCAGCGCGATGATTTGTTCAACATCGGTTTCGGCTAGCATTTGCAGTTTGTCTGTGGGTAAATTTAAGCGCTTTGCGCGCATGCCCACTTGTTGTAAGGACTCTTCACCGGTTACGTACAGCACGGACATGTTCGCCGCTAAGTAGCACATAACTTGTAGCAATAGCGTAGATTTGCCTGCACCGGGATGACCACCGATCAAGGTCACCGAACCGGGCACCAAGCCGCCGCCCAACACGCGATCAAACTCGCCCACGCCCGATGAAAAACGCGGTAGTTCCTCTAGTGAGACTTGATTAAGCGGAATGACTTTTGGACGTTCATCACCGACATTTCCGGCGTAACCGGAACGCACTGTGGCCGATTTAGAAGTAGAAACCGTAAATTCTTGCAGGGTGTTCCATTGACCACAACTGCTGCACTGGCCTTGCCATTTGCTGTGGTCGGCACCACAGTCATTACACACATATGCGACTTTGCGCTTCGCCATGAAAAGCTTCTCGCTGGCAACAAAACAAAAGAGGCAGTGTACTGGTTTTTAGAAAGAGAGGGCACCTTTGCTATAAGCAAAGGTGCAAAGAGAAAACCGAGCGTTAAACGGATTAGTGAGCTTTTACGGCAGGGTTTCTTGCGCTTGCTGAACCGTCTTTTGCAGGCTCACAAAAGTACTTCAACCACACTACCGCCCAAATAGCAGAGATCAGCGAGCCCACCAAAATACCTAAGCGATCCTGCGCAAAGGTATCGTCACCGGTTTGTTCAAAGGCCAATGCGCCGATGAACAAACTCATGGTGAAGCCAACGCCGCAAAGAACAGCCACGCCGTACATGTGACGCCAAGTCACGCCTTTCGGCATAGCGCCCAGTTTAAACTTAATACCCAACCACACCATCAGCATGACGCCAATTTGCTTACCGACAAACAAACCTAAAATAATGCCGAGCGGAATGGAGTCGAAAATATCCGAGAAGCTTAGGCCGCTTAATGAAAGGCCGGCGTTCGCAAACGCAAACACAGGCAATACCAAATAGGCCACAGGATTATGCAGATCGTGCTCTAACTCTTTCAATGGCTTGGCATGTCGACCATCCCAGTCTAAGCCATGCATAGGAATAAACATGGCCAGCGCCACACCGGCCAAGGTGGCGTGTACACCAGACTTCAGCAATGCCACCCACATAATCGCACCAATGAACAAATAACCCGCCTTGCTCACAACACCGTAGCGATTCATACAGAACAAAATAATAAGACAAGCACCAACGATGGCCAGTGCAGTGAAAGACAGGTTATCTGTGTAGAAAATCGCGATGACGATGATGGCACCTAGGTCATCAAATATCGCCAAGCTCACAAGAAAGATTTTTAATGGGCTGGGAACGCGGTCGCCCAATAAAATCAAAATGCCCAAAGCAAATGCGATATCCGTAGCGGTCGGAATGGCCCAACCCTGAATCGCAACGGGGTCATTCATATTGAGAAATGCGTAGATGGCCGCAGGCACCGCCATACCACCAATGGCCCCTAACGCCGGTAACGCGACCTTTTTAGGGCTGCTCAGCTCTCCGGCCAGCGCTTCGCGTTTTAGCTCTAAACCTACCAGCAGGAAGAACACCGCCATCAAGCCATCGTTTACCCAGAGCAACAAGGGTTTTGAAATCGCAAACGTCTCAATGGCCACAGTGAGTTTTACGGTCAGTAATTGCTCGTAAATGGGCCTAAACGGAGAGTTAGCGGCCACCAGCGCTAAAACGGCGGCGGCCATGAGCACGATGCCACTGGCTGATTCCAATTTTA
>JBFHVZ010000338.1:0-2782 GCA_041589295.1 Pseudomonadales bacterium | reverse complement strand
GAGCTGGTTGAACAAATCACCATGGCCGGTTTAGAAGTAGACGCAGTTGAAGCCGTTGCCACCGCCTTTAGCGGTATTGTTGTGGGTCAAGTGACTAAGCGTGAGCAACATCCAGATGCAGACAAACTGTCTTTGTGCCAGGTCACCGACGGCAACGAAACGTTTCAAGTGATTTGCGGCGCGGCCAACGTGCGTGAAGGGCTGAAAATCCCATTCGCGAAAATTGGTGCGGTACTGCCTTTGCCAGATGGTAAAGAGTTAAAAATTAAAAAAGCCAAACTGCGTGGCGTAGAAAGCTTCGGCATGTTGTGTGCCGAAGCCGAGCTGGGTATGGCAGAAAGCTCCGACGGTTTGTTAGAACTGCCTGACGACGCACCTGTGGGTCAGGACATTCGTGAGTATTTGAAACTGAACGACAATTTGATCGAAGTGGATTTAACGCCAAACCGTGCGGATTGTTTGTCGGTTAAAGGTCTGGCCCGTGAAGTGGGTGTACTGAACAACCTAGATGTCACCGAACCCACTATTGAATCTGTGGCACCGGCCATTGATGATCAATTCCCAGTTACCTTGTCTGCACCGAACGCGTGTCCTAAATATTTGGGCCGTGTGGTAAAAGGCATCAACGTAAAAGCGGAAACCCCACTGTGGATGGTTGAGAAACTGCGTCGCAGTGGTATTCGCTCGATTGATCCCATTGTGGACGTGACCAACTTTATTTTGTTGGAACAAGGTCAGCCCATGCATGCATTCGACCTCGCTAAATTAAGCGGTGGTATCAACGTACGATTGGCTAACGAAAAAGAAAAACTAACCTTGTTAGACGGCCAAGAAATCGAATTAAACAGTGATACCTTGGTTATTGCCGACCAAAACAAAGCGCTGGCCATCGCTGGTGTAATGGGTGGTGAAGATTCTGGCGTAAACGACGCGACGCAAGATATTTTCTTAGAAGTGGCTTACTTCAACCCCGTGGCCATTGCGGGTAAAGCACGTGCTTACGGTTTGCATACGGATTCTTCTCACCGTTTTGAACGTGGTGTGGATTACCAACTGCAAAAAGCCGCTATGGAGCGCGCTACGCAATTAATTCTGGATATTTGTGGTGGCCAACCAGGCCCTGTGGTGGAAACCGTAGATGCCTCAGAATTGCCTGCAGCGCGCACCGTTGAACTGCGCCAGACTCGCATCGTTCAAATGTTGGGTTTGGACTTACCAAAAGCAGACATTACCAACATGCTGAGCCGTTTGGGCATGGGTGTGACTGAAACAGAAAGTGGTTGGAACGTGAACGTGCCTAGCTACCGTTTTGACGTCAGCATCGAGCCAGACTTAATCGAAGAGATTGCACGTATCCACGGTTACAACAACATGCCTGTAACCGTGCCTATGGCCAACTTGGATTTGAACGCCGAAGACGAAATCAAAACTCCGCTGCAAAAGATTAAGCAGCTGTTTGTGGCTCGTGGTTATCAAGAAGCCATTACCTACAGTTTTGTTGATCCTAAGGCGCAGGCGATGGTAGACCCAGAGCACGAAGGCTTAGCCTTGGCCAACCCTATTTCCGCCGATATGGGTGTGATGCGTACAAACCTTTGGACAGGCTTAATTAAAGCCGCCGAATACAACCTAAACCGTCAGCAAGATACCGTTCGTTTAATCGAATCAGGCTTACGTTTCGTGCCTCAAGCCGGTGATTTGGTGCAGGAACCTGTGATCTCTGGATTGGTCTGTGGCAGCCGTATGAGCAAAGGCTGGTCAAATACCACTGAGAAAGTGGATTTCTTTGACGTGAAAGCCGACGTTGAAGCCATGCTATCGCTTAATGGCGGTGCCGAGTATCGTTTTGAAGTGGGGTCTCACCCAGCGCTGCATCCAGGTCAAACCGCCGCCATTTTCAAAGGTGACAAGCAGGTTGGTCTATTGGCGGCGATTCACCCTCAGGTTCAAGCTAAGCTGGGCATCAAGCCAAACCTGTATTTGTTTGAGCTGACATTGGCCGATATCACCGAAGGTAGCTTACCGATTTACCAGCCACTTTCTAAATTCCCAGCAGTTTCTCGCGATTTAGCCTTCGTCGTCGAAGAGTCGGTACAGTGGTCTCAAGTTGAGTCTGAGATTCGCAAACAGGCCGGTGAAAGCCTGACAAACCTCACGCTTTTTGACGTGTATCGCGGCCAAGGTATTGAAAATGGTAGAAAAAGTCTCGCTTTGGGCTTGACGTGGCAAGATCCTTCGCGCACTCTCAATGATGAAGAAATAACCAACTGGGTGGATGCTGTCGTTCGCTCGTTGGCCGATTCGTTAGGAGCACAGTTGCGAGGTTAGACATGACCGCAATTACCAAGGCAGATATGGCAGAAAAGCTATTTGATGAACTTGGTTTAAACAAGCGCGAAGCCAAGGAAATGGTGGATGTCTTTTTTGACGAGATCCGCGCCTGCTTAACCGAAAAAGAGCAGGTTAAACTTTCTGGCTTCGGCAACTTTGACCTTCGTGAAAAGCGTGAACGCCCAGGGCGTAATCCAAAAACAGGGGAGGAGATTCCCATCTCCGCCCGCTGTGTAGTGACCTTTAGGCCCGGACAAAAACTAAAAGTCCAGGTAGAGGCGTTTAATGAAGAGTCAGATGGTGGTAATGCCTTTTTTCCTAGGTAATTGCTCCGTTTGAACTTCCCTCAAAAAGCTTCACAAAATCAAACACTTAGTTTATAGTTCGCGTCGCTCGTTCGAGCACTTCCTATTGTCGGGGCATAGCGCAGCCTGGTAGCGCACCAGCATGG
>JBFHVZ010000337.1:0-2838 GCA_041589295.1 Pseudomonadales bacterium | reverse complement strand
CTTTGCGGAATTCTTCAGTATAATGTTGGTACTTTTTACGTGCCATGTGACACCTCCATATAGGGTCAAATATTACTATATAGGGTGTCTACTTTTCGTGGGTAACTTGGACGGTTAACAGTTTATTCTGCGTCACGTGACGTTTTTCCCGGTGACGCTTTTGCCGGGACATTTCACGCCAAGCAATTTCATTAAAGTCCCGTATCATGAGGTTTTAGGCCATGTTTGGCAATTTTTTATAACCCTGCAAACACGCCCTGCCAATCTCCTTAAAATGTCCCAACCCATTCTTTTTACTAGGATTTTTTGCCACTCATACTTTCTACCGATTATTTTGGAATTATCGAAAATTCCCGGATTAAAACGTCACGTGACCGGATATTATAATTCACCATCACATGACGCTTTTACCCAGCAAAAGAGTCATGAAATAGTCTGATTTTTGATCAATTGAAATTGAATTAATGATCCACCACGCCTAACCAGTATAAAAACCAGTACAAGGGATTGAAAATGGCGGTGGCCTCTACGATCGATACTCGACACTACATTCATCCAAGCTCTCCAAAATTTGCTGATCAGTATCGGTTGTTTATTCGCGCACGGGGTTTGGCTTTTGCTACAGAAAAAACCTATATACTCTGGGCCGCACGTTTCATACGCGTTATGCACTATAAATCACCCGCCGAATTAAACCCTGTTGATATAAATTTGTTTTTATCGGATTTAGCGAACCGTCGTGGCTGCTCGATCAACACACAAAAGACTGCTTTGAATGCAGTTGTTTTTTTATCTCGTGAATATCTAAAGCATGATGTTGGTGAGCTTTCTTTTCAGCAGGCCTCCAAACCTAGAAAAGTACCTGTTGTACTTTCCGCTAAAGAAGCAGCAGCCATAATAAAAATTTTAAGTGGACGAACGCAGTTGATTGTAAAGCTGCTTTACGGTTCGGGTTTGCGTATTTCGGAGGCGGTAAATTTGAGAGTTAAAGACATTGATTTTGACAATAGAGCCGTTTATGTCAGGGAAGGGAAAGGCTATAAAAGCCGTCGAACTACTTTGCCAAACAGTTTATGTGAGCCACTAAAGCAACAAATTGAGTTTGTTAAAAATCAGTTCGAGGCCGATAAGGCGATTGGGATGGCTGGTGTCTTTATGCCGGATGCCTTGGGAAGAAAACTACCAAATGCTCAATATGAATTGCGCTGGCAGTATCTATTTCCAGCTGATCACTATTCTGTTGACCCTAGGTCAGGTATTCAACGCCGACATCATTTTGGTAATCAGCAAGTTCAACGTGCTGTTAAACGAGCCTCTAATCTGGCGGGCGTGTTAAAGCGGGTCACTTGTCATACGTTTCGCCACTCTTTCGCCACTGAACTTTTACGGCAAGGTACTGACCTCAGAGCCATACAAGAATTATTGGGGCACACCTCGATTGAAACAACTCAAATATACACACATGTGGTCGGAGTTTTGGACAGAGGTGTTATTAGTCCAGCGGATTTGTAATTGCATAATTCCCCGTAATTTTAAGCAGCCTAACTTATCAGTCCAAAAAAAACCGCGCTGAAATGGCGCGGTTTTTTATTATCACATTTAGCTGACAGCTATTGAATCAATTCATTCAATCAATTTTATTAGATCAATTTCATCAATGATTCTTTTCTGTAGTCTTGCAGTTCGTCAAGTTTACCTTGTTTAACTTTAAGTACCCATGCAGGGTCTTGCAGTAGTGCACGTCCTACGGCAACGAGTTCAAACTCCCCTGCTGCTAGTCTGTCTGATAGGTTTTGAATGGACGCAGGTTCGACGCCAGAGGCATCGACCATGTCGCGTTTTTCTTCATCTATAAAGCTGGAGTTTAAACCTACGGAGCCAACGGTTATGACGGGTTTGCCTGTGAGTTCTTTGGTCCAGCCTGCTAGGTTCATGTCGGAGCCTTCGAATTCTTTTTCCCAAAAGCGACGCGTACTGCAATGGAAAATATCAACGCCGGCTTCGACCAGTGGCATCAGAATAGCCTTTAGCTCTTCTGGTGTTTCTGCTAAGCGGGCGTCGTAGTCTTGTTGCTTCCATTGGCTAAAGCGGAAGATGATCGGGAAGTCAGGTCCTACGCGTTCGCGTATGGCTTGCACAATTTCAACGGCAAAACGTGTGCGTTTTACTGCATCGCCGCCGTATTCGTCGGTGCGTTGGTTTGAGCCTGCCCATAAAAATTGGTCGACCAAGTAGCCGTGTGCACCGTGTACTTCAACTCCGTCAAAGCCCACTGTTTGTGCGTCGGCAGCAGCTTGCGCAAATGCCTGTACCACGTCGGCAATATCTTGCTTGGTCATGGCAATGCCGTTTTCTTTTTCTGGGCGAACTAAACCCGATGGGCTGTAACCCGGTACGCTGGGGTCTGGTTCGACGCCGTCTTTACGAATAGCACCAACATGCCAAAGCTGTGGAACAATTTTTCCGCCTTTGGCATGTACAGCGTCAACCACTTTTTTCCAACCAGCTAGTGGTGCTTCGCCATAGATAAAAGGAACACGTTCATAGCCGTTAGCGGCTTTGTGACCAACGCAGGTGCCTTCGGTGATGATGAGGCCCACTTCGTTTTCGGCGCGTCGCGCATAATAGGCGACGTTTAGGTCGTTGGGGATATTGCCCGGTGAGAAGGTACGCGTCATGGGGGCCATGACGATGCGATTTTGTAGTTGTAGCTTACCCAGAGTTATGGGGGTAAATAGAGCTGAGGTCATTAATCATTTCTCCACTGCTTTTGCTGAGATCAGCAACCATCGTGGCGACAAACTATGAGGCGTGTTGCACGCTGTCAAACACCCTAGG
>JBFHVZ010000336.1:0-2874 GCA_041589295.1 Pseudomonadales bacterium | reverse complement strand
TTAGCTGCTCAGCAAAACGTGATCAGTTTTGTTGGTGGAAAGAGCTATGAGCCGATGAAGCAATATCATGCTTACTTGGCGGAGCAACGCAGTGACTGGCAAGCGGTCGAGGTTCCTGGTGCTGATCACACTTTACCGTTTCAAAAGCCTAAGCGAATCATTCAGGTTATGAATGAAAGCTTAGTCTCTTCATCTTCGGGGTCAGCCTAGGCGCCGCTCCAGATTCGTTTCCATCATGATTCGGGTGGAAATTTCTTCCACCGATAAATCTGTAGTGCTTAAAAATGGGATCTGTTCTTGGCGGTACAGATCTTCAACTTCTTCGACTTCGTAGTAACACTGATTGATGGATGCATAGCGGGAGTTTGCACGGCGTTCGTTGCGGATCGCTGCTAGGCGTTCTGGGTCAATCGTTAGGCCGAACAGTTTGTGCTTAAACGGTTTTAATGATTCTGGCAGGGTTAAGGTGCCTAGGTCTTCTTCGGTGAGAGGGTAGTTGGCGGCCTTAATACCGAACTGCATGGCCATGTAGAGGCAAGTGGGTGTTTTTCCTGAACGGGATACCCCAACGAGAATGACGTCCGCTTGTGCGTAGTGTCGGGTTTTCGCGCCATCATCATTGTCCAATGCAAAGTTTACGGCGGCGATTCGCGCCATGTAGTTGGCATTGCTGCCACCAGCATGGGATTTCCCCACAGAATAAGAAGAATGAACGCTCAACTCTTGCTCGAGCGGCGAAAGAAAGGTAGCAAAAATATCGACCTTGAACGCGTCGGCTTCAGCGATGACGTGTCGAATCTGCTGGTTAACTATGGTGTCAAACACAATTGGACGAACGCCACGTTGTTCTGTCACTGCGTTGATGCGTTTTAATGCTTGCTGGGCTTTTTCTAAAGTGTCGACATAAGGCAGGGTGATTTGCTCAAATTCTATGCTTTCGAACTGCGCCAATAGGCTGTGTCCTAGTGCCTCTGCCGTGATGCCGGTACCGTCAGAGATAAAAAATGCCACTCGCTTCATAGGGGCAAAACACCTTGTGAATACTAAACGGAATTAGAGTACTATATCCGCCTTTACTTCACTAGATACGAGTCAGGAGCGGGCCTTGGAATCTTTGGTTATTTGGTACGACCAGCTGGGCATGGGCGATGTAGAGGTTGTTGGTGGTAAAAACGCCTCGCTTGGTGAAATGATCAGTCATTTGAGTTCGGCTGGCGTTAGTGTTCCGAACGGGTTTGCAACAACAGCTGAAGCCTTCAGAGCGTTTTTAGAAGGCCACGGCTTGCAGGCACAAATCAATAAAATTCTTGATGAACTTAACGTGGATGATGTGCGCGCACTGGCTGAGGCGGGCAAAACCATACGTGCATTGATCAAAGATGCGCCGCTGCCTAGTGATCTAGAGCAAGCCATACGAAAACATATCACAGAGCTGCAAGACGGCGATGAATCCTTACCTGTTGCCGTGCGCTCCAGTGCTACCGCTGAAGATTTGCCAGATGCTTCTTTTGCCGGTCAGCAAGAAACCCACCTTAATATTGTTGGCGCCGATAATATTCTTGATGCAATCAAAGACGTATTTGCTTCCCTGTATAACGATCGTGCAATTTCTTACCGTGTTCACCAAGGTTTTGATCACAAGTTGGTGGCCTTGTCAGCGGGTGTGCAGAAAATGGTTCGATCTGAAACAGGCTCAAGCGGTGTCATGTTTACGCTAGATACGGAAAGCGGTTTCGATCAGGTGGTCTTTATCACGAGTGCATATGGCTTAGGCGAAACCGTTGTACAGGGTGCCGTTAATCCAGATGAATTTTATGTTCACAAACCAGCTTTGGCTGATGGGCGTCCTAGTATTTTGCGCCGCAACTTGGGTGGTAAAGCCATCAAGATGATCTATGGCGAAAAATCCGAAGCGGGTAATTCGGTCGAAACCGTACGCGTGCCAAAAGAAGAGCGCTTAAAATTCAGTATTAACGATGACGATATTGTCGAGCTTGCTAAACAAGCGGTTATTATCGAAAAACACTACGGTCGCCCTATGGATATCGAGTGGGCCAAAGACGGTGATGATGGAAAAATCTACATCGTTCAGGCTCGTCCGGAAACCGTGCGCAGTCGCACCAATAAAAATGTCATGGAGCGCTATCTGTTAAAAGAAACAGGTAATGTGCTTTTGGAAGGTCGCTCTATTGGTCATCGTATCGGTTCGGGCCCCGTTAAAATTGTGCGTCGCATTAGCGAGATGGATCAGGTTCAAGAAGGCGATGTTTTGGTGGCGGATATGACAGACCCAGATTGGGAGCCTGTTATGAAAAAAGCCGCAGCTATCGTCACGAATCGTGGTGGTCGTACTTGCCATGCCGCAATTATTGCTCGTGAACTAGGCATTCCCGCGGTGGTTGGTTGTAGCGATGCCACAGATGTATTGCAAGAAGGTCAATCGGTTACGGTTTCTTGTGCTGAAGGTGATACCGGTTTTATCTACGAGGGCGCGCTAGACTTTGAATTGAAAACCAATACGGTTGATCGCATGCCTGAGCTGCCATTCAAAATTATGATGAATGTGGGTAACCCAGATCGAGCATTCGATTTCCAAGCGCTGCCCAATGAGGGTGTTGGTTTGGCCCGTTTAGAGTTCATTATCAACCGTATGATCGGTGTGCATCCCAAGGCGCTACTGAATTTTGAAATGTTGCCACCTGAAATTAAAACCACAGTAGAGCGTCGCATTGCAGGCTATGCTGGGCCAGTTGATTTTTATGTCGAGAAACTTGTTGAAGGTATTTCGACGTTAGCCGCTGCATTTTGGCCGAAAAAAGTCATCGTTCGCTTGTCAGATTTTAAATCTAACGAGTACGCGAACTTGATTGGTGG
>JBFHVZ010000335.1:0-2893 GCA_041589295.1 Pseudomonadales bacterium | reverse complement strand
CATTTAAACGATCCGTTTTGGCAAGTGCCCTACTGGCAAGCGGTCTGGCTTTTCAAGCGTCTGCAACCAGTATTGATACTGCTTTAGATAAAGGGGTAGCTCGTGCCGAGAAGGCGCAGCAAGCCCAACAAAAAATTGATTCTGTCGACAGTCATATTCGTTCGGCCGAACGCGAATATCGCGGTGTGATTAAAGAAGTTGAAGGTCTAGAAGTTTATATTCAGCAACTAGAAAAGCAGATCGCTGCGCAAAACGCAGAGATGGCTACCATCGAAGATAGCATTCGTCAGGTGACTCTAATCGAGCGCCAAATTACACCGTTAATGCTGCGTATGATCGAATCCATTGATCAATTTGTTACTGCCGATGTGCCATTCCAAAAAGATGCGCGCAGTAAGCGTGTTCAAGTTCTGAAAGATATGATGGGCCGCAGCGATGTCACGGTGGCAGAAAAATATCGCAAAGTGATGGAAGCCTATCAAACGGAAATCGACTATGGCCGCACCATCGAATCCTATCGTGGCACCTTAGCGGTGAACGGCGTTGAACGTGAAGTGGACTTCCTACGCGTTGGCCGTATTTCGTTAATGTATTTGTCGTTAGACGGAGCCGAAATGGGTGTTTGGAATAATCAAACCCAAGCATGGCAGCCGCTAGCAAGTGAATACAAAAGCAAGCTAACCATGGGCATTCGTATTGCTCGTGAGCAAGCCGCCCCTGATCTGATTAAAGTACCTGTTGCAGCACCCAGTGTAATGGCAGTAGCAGCTGAAGGAGTAGCGCAATAATGAAATTACGTAACTTATTTTTATCGGGTGCAATTGCGTTAGGTATGTTGGGTGGTGCTGCAACCATTCAAGCTGAACCACTGAATATCGACGAATTGTTGAACCTTGTTAAGTCTGGTCAAGCAAAGGACGACAAAGAATTTCAACAGCGCATGAAACGCTTTCAAAACAGCCAAGCGGCTCAAGAACGTCTGTTGAGCGAAGCGAAGGCTGAACGTACACGTTTAGAAGGCATCAGCGCAAACAAGGAAGCCACTTTTGCAGAAAACGAAACCAAAATTACCGAAGCCCAAGAGCGACTCACCAATCGTTTAGGTTCGTTAAAAGAAATGTTTGGTGTACTGCAACAAGTAGCGGGCGATACCAAATCGGTATTTGAAGGTTCTGTTATTAGCTCAGAAGTGGCTACCGGCCGTCAGGCGTTTTTAACTGACCTCATTAAAACCGCTGGTTCTTCTTCTGCGTTGCCTTCAATGGCAGACCTTGAGCGTCTGTGGTTCGAAATGCAACAAGAGATGACCTTTTCAGGTCGTGTTTCCAAATACGATGCGGATGTGGTTATGCCTTCTGGTGAAACTGTCAATAAACCCGTTGTTCGTGTGGGTGGTTTTAACGTGATCGCCGATGGCAACTATGTAGTGTGGGATTTAGAAGCCAACAAGCTAGTTGAATTGGATAAACAACCGGGCAGTCGTTACAACGGCCCAGCGGCGGATCTACAGCAAGCGTCTGGTGCAGACTTAAATGGCTTCTGGATTGATCCTTCACGTGGTCAGTTGCTAAAAATTATGGGTCAGTCTGCGGGTATTACTGAAAAAGTCGATCAAGGTGGAATCATTGGTTACATCATTCTTGCCTTGGCGGTGATCGGTGTGTTGTTAGCGGTATGGCGCATGGCGGTATTGACGGCAGAAGCACGTCGCATTAAGCAGCAAATGCAATCTGATGCCGCAGACGAAAACAATGCACTGGGTCGTGTGATGGCGGTTTACGAGAAAAATCAAAATGCGGACACCGAAACATTAGAACTGCATTTGGGTGAAGCTATTTCGTCTGAAATTCCAAAACTGACTCGCGCCATTAATTGGATCAAGATCATCTCTGTGGTGGCTCCGCTACTAGGTCTGTTGGGAACGGTAACCGGTATGATCGACGTGTTTGAAACCATGGCGTTGTTCGGCACAGGTGATCCTAAACTAATGGCAGGTGGTATTTCACAAGCATTGGTGACGACAGTATTGGGCTTGGTTGCGGCGATTCCATGTGTGTTCTTACACACGTTGACCAACAACCGCAGTCGTGAACTGATGATGATTTTGCAAGAACGTGCCACGGGTATTTTGGCCCGCAAGGCAGAAATGCTAAACCTATCTAAGGCTGCATAACCATGTTTGGCGAAGCTTACGAACAGGTGTATTTATTCACGGAACGAGGAGGCCAAGTCCTCTTCGCAATCCTCGGAATCATATTCCTGTTGTGGTTCTTTATTTTAGAACGCGTGGCTTACTTTCTGTTTTCACACAAAGCGATGCAAAACGATGCGGTACGTGAATGGGAAATCCGTAAAGAACGTACATCGTGGCAAGCACACCAAATCCGTGAAGACCTAATTTGCACAGTCAAAATGGGTTTAGAGGCCAACATGACCACCATTAAAATGTTGGTGGGTCTGTGTCCTCTGTTTGGTTTGCTTGGCACGGTCACCGGTATGATCGAAGTATTTGATGTGATGGCGTTTATAGGTAACGGCAGTCCTCGCGCCATGGCATCTGGTATTTCGAAAGCCACCATTCCAACGATGGCGGGAATGGTAGGCGCGTTAACCGGAGTGTTTGCACTGAGCATTATTCAGCGTTACGTGCAGCGCCAGAAAGTGAAGTTAGAAGATAGATTAACGTTCGACCATTGATGTTTGATCTTTGAGAAAAGGTTTAAACCGGCCAAAAAACCGATGCTTTAAGCCTTAGGAACAAACGCTTTAAAATTTATACGCGCTTAACCAACAGTGAGTGGGTTATGCGCAACGAGGGACTCATTATGAGACGTGGTTTTTCAAACCTAACCCCAGAAGCAGAAGAAGGGGAAATCGACATTACCCCAATGCT
>JBFHVZ010000334.1:0-2930 GCA_041589295.1 Pseudomonadales bacterium | reverse complement strand
GGGTGGGCGTGACACCTTTGCTGAGTGTCAGGTCATTCGCCAAGGTAGCCGTGTAGCTAACGTCATCATTAATGCGTGGCAGACAAGGCGAGAGGATGCGGTGGCGACGGCTAGGGCGCATTTTCTTTTAGCCCCTTAGTCGCTATTGCGCTCGGAAATACGGCGTTAAAGCCCATCCTCAAAATGCTCATTTACTACCTGTAAACTCCGCTTTTGAGGAAGGGCTTTGCCTTGTCTTTCCATCGCTCATAACGCGCCTAACCTTCATCGAACTCTCTATTTAAGGTGCACCCAGCCGCCAACGCTTTGTTGCTGTCTCTAGCTGCTTCTAGCCACTTCTAGATAGATAGCGCAGTGAAGCAAATCACCTGACCCAGAATAACCTTTAAGTCTCCCCCCTTGAAAACCCAAAAGCTGCCCATACATAGGGACCCAGCCTCGCTGCCACCTAAATTTGTTGATACGGCGGCGATTCACTAAAACAAGGAGCCCCCATGACCACAGCACAAAAAGAAACCTTGGGTTTTCAGACCGAAGTGAAGCAGTTGCTTCACCTGATGATTCACTCTTTGTACAGCAACAAAGAGATCTTTTTGCGAGAGCTAATATCCAACGCCTCGGATGCCTGTGACAAGCTGCGCTTTGCAGCCCTCAATAACGCAGATTTACTCGAAGGCGACGGCGAGCAGAAGATTCGTATCGAATTCGATGCGGATGCCAATACGGTCACCATCAGCGATAACGGTATTGGTATGAACCGCGACGAGGTGATTGAACACCTCGGTACCATTGCCAAATCTGGCACAGCCGCATTCTTGAAAGAACTAACAGGCGATGAGAAAAAAGATGCTAAGTTGATCGGTCAATTTGGTGTGGGCTTTTATTCGTCGTTTATCGTGGCTGACAAAGTAGAAGTGCTAACCCGCAAAGCAGGAGATGCTGCAAATCAAGCGGTTAAATGGACCTCAGAAGGTGAGGGTGATTTCACGGTTGAGGGCATTGAAAAAGCCGAGCGTGGAACTGCAATTGTTCTGCACTTGAAGAAAGATGAAAAAGAATTTGCCGACGGCTTCCGTCTGCGTAATTTGGTGAAGAAGTATTCTGACCATATTGCCGTTCCAGTGGAAATGGAAAAACCGTTTTACGGTGAAGACAAAGACAAGCCTGAACAACCTGAATGGGAAGTGGTAAACAGTGCGAAGGCGTTGTGGACGCGTGGCAAGTCCGACATAGAAGACGCAGAATATAAAGAATTCTACAAGCATATTTCTCACGACTTCGAAGATCCTCTTACTTGGAGTCACAATCGCGTAGAAGGCAAACTAGACTACACCAGTTTGCTGTATGTGCCTAAGCGCGCGCCATACGATCTGTGGAACCGTGAAGGTAACCGCGGCGTGAAGCTATATGTGCAGCGCGTATTTATTATGGATGACGCCGAGCAGTTCCTGCCGCCTTACCTGCGTTTTATTAAAGGTGTCGTTGATAGTAATGACCTGCCGTTAAACGTTTCCCGTGAAATTCTGCAGGAAAACGGCAATATCGCGTCCATGCGCAGTGCGTTAACTAAGCGCATTCTAGACATGTTGAAAAAGCTCGCCAAAAACGATGCAGAAGCCTATCAAGAGTTCTGGAATAATTTTGGTCAAGTGTTGAAGGAAGGCCCAGCAGACGATTTCAGTAACAAGGAAAAAATTGCTGAACTGTTCCGTTTCGCTAGCACTAAGGGCGAAGATGAAAAACAATCTGTATCGTTGGATGCATATTTAGAACGTGCCGACGAAGCTCAAGACAAAATTTATTACCTGACGGCAGAAAACTATTTGATGGCGTCACGCAGCCCCCATTTAGAAGTTTTCCGCAAAAAAGGTGTTGAGGTATTGCTGCTGACGGATCGCGTTGACGAATGGATGATTTCTCACTTAAGCGAATTCAAAGGTAAAACCTTCGAAGACATCACCAAGGGTGAACTTGAGCTAAACGAAACCGAAGACGAGAAGAAAGAACTTGAAGCGGTTGAGAAAGAAAGCGAAGACTTGATCAAGCGCATTAAAGAAACCTTGGGCGATAAGGTTGAGAATGTACGAATCTCCCATCGTTTGACGGATTCTCCGGCGTGTTTGGTGGTTGGAAAAGACGATATTGGTATGCAAATGCGCCGTATGCTGGAAGCAGCTGGTCAAGCAGCGCCCGAAGCGAAGCGTGTGCTTGAAATTAATCCGACACACCCACTGGTTAAAAAGATGGACAAGCAAGTCGACGAAGATCGCTTCAAGGACATGGTAGAGATCGTGTACGAACAAGCTCAGCTTGCAGAAGGTACTCAATTGCAGGACCCAGCGGGTTACGTGGATCGTATCAACAAGCTGTTGTTAGGATTACTTGACGGCTAAGACAGCTATGACTTGATAAATCAGGTCAATCGCAAACACCTGCTCGCAGTCGCGGGCGGGTGTTTCTTTTTGGGGTTAACTCAGAAATCGGTTCCATCACAATATGGTGCTCGGGGAGTTAACAGTGACATACGCTTGGCGTATGATTAGCCCACTTTCTAATACCGCACCGCATACGTGCATACATTATAAAAAAGGTGATTCATGAAATTGCTTCGTTGGTTGGCCTGTGCATCTTTGGCTATCTCTTCGACATCTTGGGCGGGTGGTTCCCTCGACTTAAGTTTGAATAATGACTTTGCTGGGCTGGAATATGATGCCACTAAAGTGGGGTCTGGCCTGCATATCGTGACGGGTGTGCTGCACCACGAGGAAGACGGCGATGTCGCTTCGATTGGCTTAAATGTAGTCGATGTTCGTTCGCAACAATCCCATGCCTATATTGGTGTGGGCGGTAAGATCTACGGTTACATGGCCGACGAAGAAGACAGCGGTGCGCTGGCGGTTGGGGGCTTTGTGCGTTACATGCCTCAGATC
>JBFHVZ010000333.1:0-2947 GCA_041589295.1 Pseudomonadales bacterium | reverse complement strand
GGCTGATGCGACGTTCTGAGTTGGTGACTGTGCCGTTTTTCTCGGACCAGCCCGTGGCAGGTAGCAGCACATGGGCGAGCCGGCCTGTATCGGTATTGGCGATGCAGTCGCTCACCACCACCAGCTCACATTTTTGCAGGGCACGTTTCACTAAATCGGCATTGGGTAAGCTCACCACTGGGTTGGTGGCCATGATCCAAATGGCTTTAATGTCACCGCGATCCACGGCGTTAAATAGGTCCACGGCGGTGAGGCCGGGTTTGTCGGGCACTTGAATCGTGTGGTCTGCATTGGACCAAAAGCGGTTTAAGCGCTCGATGTTGTCTGGGTAAAAATCCATATGCGCCGCCAGCGTGGTGGCCATGCCGCCTACTTCGCGACCGCCCATGGCGTTGGGCTGGCCTGTCATGGAAAACGGTCCCATGCCGGGTTTGCCAATGCGTCCAGTGGCTAGGTGGCAGTTTAAAATGGCGTTGACCTTGTCAGTGCCCGCGCTGGATTGATTCACGCCTTGGCTGTACAGCGTGACGGCTTTTTCAGTATTGGCAAACAGGGCATAAAACTCAGCCAGCAGCTCAGGTTCTATGTTCATGGTGTGCGCCAACTGAACGATGTCGCCGTCGGCCTGCGCTGTGGATAACGCAGCGTCGAAGCCTTCGCAGTGTTGGGCAATAAAGTCTGTGTTCAGTTTGCCGTGTTCGGCTAAATAGCTGAGCAAGCCATTAAACAAGGCCACGTCGGTGCCCGGTTTAAGTGGTAAATGCAGGTCGGCAATGTCGCAGGTTTGGGTGCGACGTGGGTCGATGACCACCAGCTTCACCTGCGGGTTCACTTCTTTGTAAGCCTTGATACGCTGGAATAAAACGGGGTGGCACCAAGCGGTGTTGCTGCCCACCAAGGTGATAAGGTCGGCCTGTTCAAAATCTTCGTAGCATCCGGGAACGGTGTCGGTGCCGAAGGCGCGCTTGTGGCCGGACACAGAAGACGACATACACAGGCGCGAATTGGTGTCGATATTGGCACTGCCGATGAAGCCTTTCATCAGCTTATTGGCGACGTAGTAGTCCTCGGTCAGCAGTTGGCCGGACACGTAAAACGCCACACTGTCTTTGCCGTATTGCTCGATGGCTTGGCTGAAACCGTTAGCGACTTTATCCAACGCGTCGTCCCAGCTGGCGGCTTGACCATTAATGAACGGCGTTAATAGGCGTTCACCAAAGGCTCCCTGTTCTGGCAAGCCGATGGTTTGATCCAAGGCGCTGCCCTTGCTGCACAAGCGGCCAAAGTTGGCGGGATGCTGTTGTAAACCGGTCACTTGGATGGTGCGATTTTGCGCATCCACTGTGGCTTCGACGCCGCAGCCCACACCACAGTAAGCGCAAGTGGTGTGCTTAATGTTTGTTTGGCTCATGGGGCTACCTTGTTTGTTGCTAAAAGTTGTTCACACAGGGCTTTGCCAAACATCAACTGCGGACGAATGGCGCGGATGTCCTGCTTGGCGTCCATTAATTCTTGAAAATAGGGGCCGTCTAAGGTGTCGCCGTACATGACAGCGCCGACGATGCGGTTGTCCTTGAGTACGACTTTTTTGTAGATGCTTTGGCTTTTATCGCGGTAGATCAGGCATTCGCTGTCGTCGTCACCCATGAAATCACCCACCGAATACAGGCTAATCCCCGTCACTTTCAGTTTAGTGGCGGTGGGCAAAGTCGCGTACTGAGCCACACCGTGTTCGCTTAAATGGTTAGCTAATACCTTGGCTTGATCATACAACGGTGCCACCAAGCCAAAGGTGTCGCCACGGTGTTGAATACATTCGCCCAACGCGTAAATGCTGGGGTCGTAGGTTTGTAAGGTATCACTTACGACGATGCCTTTGTCGCAGTGCAGTTCTGCTGCTTTGGCCAGTGCCACGTTCGGGCGAATACCTATGGCCATGATCACGATATCAGCAGGAATCACGCGGCCGTCGGCAATTTGCACGGCACTCACGTTGCCTTGGCCGTCGTCGATAATAGCTTGGGTTTTAGCGTCCATCTCGAACGCGAGACCACGGGCTTCTAATTCGGTTTTTAATAACTCGCCGGCTTCGGCGTCCAATTGGCGGTTGAGTGGCACGGTATTGCTGTGCACCACGGTGACCTGCATGCCGCGAATGCTCAGGCCCATGGCGGCTTCGAGTCCGAGCAGACCAGCACCAATCACTACTGCTCGTTTGTGCTCGCCTGCGGCTTGGATCATGGCGTTCACATCGGCCACGTCGCGAAAGCTCATCACGCCGTTAAGATCTGTGCCCTCAATGGGCAAAATGAAGGGTTTGGAACCGGTGGCGATGACCAAGCGATCGTACTTGGCTTGGCTGCCATCGCGGCACACCACGCGCTTGTGAATACGGTCGATTTCAATGATTTCTTTGTCCGGCCCAGCATGCAGCGTGAGGTTGTGCTGCTCGTACCAATCGCGGCCGTTAATCATGATGTCGTCGAGGGTTTTATCCCCAGCTAACAAAGGGCTGAGCATAATACGGTTGTAAGTGCCGTAGGGTTCGTTGCCGAATACCGTAATCTCGTATTTATCGGGACAAGTTTCCACTAGCTCTTCAAGTAACTTGGCTCCGGCCATGCCGTTACCAATGAGTACCAATTTGGGCTTTGCCTGACCTTGGATATGTGCGGACATGAACGTACGTTCTCGTATTAAACCATTGGTAATATGGCGTCAGCATGGACTGTGCCAAATAATCGAGCGCAAGGCATGTGGCGCTAAGCCCTTGTTAATAAAGGGCTTACAAGGCCTAGCATCTTTACGCTCATTCATGCCGACTTTGTTTGCACTAGTTTGGAACCCTAATTGATATTAGTAGGGTCTAATGTGGTGCGGATGGCTTTAGAATGAGAATGTCCGAGCCAATGACCTCTAACAAGCGCTCTGCGGTACTGCCAATAAG
>JBFHVZ010000332.1:0-2989 GCA_041589295.1 Pseudomonadales bacterium | reverse complement strand
GAATGAACTGGCTGCGACAGTGCAGGGCTTGCGTGATGGTTTAGTGCATAGCGGCTTTGAGCGTTTGGATACCAAAGACCTGATTCGCACCAACCAAGATGATGACGCGGTACCGATGGGTGACCTGTTTGCCCCGCTATCTTTACTTGGGGGCGATTTGGTTATTCCACTACCGGAAATTTCCTCGTCCGAAAACAGCCAACAAGTAGCTCTACCCGATGCTACTGCACTGGAATCCTTAACGAAAGCACTGCGTGACAAGGTAGAAGTTTCACCAGAAAGCGGTACGCTCACCGTCAAAGGTGGTGCAACTGCCAAACAGATTCAGCAATTGGCGGAAACCTTCAAGCAGCCCGAAATCGCCAAAAATGTGCGCGAGCGACTGGATACGGCACTAGCCATTGCCAGCGCACCACCTACGCGGGAGCCCACTCCCGCAGAGCAAGGGGCCTCCGTTAAAGTACCTTTATTGGGTTACACCCAGTTCAGCTTCTTCGATGTATTTGATGAAACGCCATTACTGGATGCCGACTGGGAAATTACCGACTTTGACCCGCAGTTAACGGAAAGCGAATTTGCCCACGATGTTGAAGCCATGCGCCGCGCCTCGCTCACTATTTCGCAACTTGAAAAAATTGAGTGCGACGTGTACGACAGGATCGATAGCCAGCTAGCGCTGTTCGGTGCCGAGGGCGGTTGGACAGTTAATGACTTGATTTACTGGTTAGATCGTAACTTGCCATTCCACTATTCCGAGCGCGACCAAAAGGTGGCCTGGCTCAGTGCGGCTATGAATCACTTAATCGAGCAACGCGGCTTTTCTCTGGATGAGCTGGCTTACCGAAAGTTTCGTTTGCGCGGTGCGCTACAACGTAAGATGGCAGCGGGCTTAGTCTTAGCAAAACAAAAAGTATTTGATAACTTGTTTGCCGACGAAGCTAACTTCTCGGTGCGCGATGAGCACAATATCGTGCTGGAACAAGGCCGCTACGCGTACGACTTCCAATATACAGGTTTTTTGCCGCTCAAACGGCATTTCTTCCCAGTGATTGGCAACCTGAAAAGCAATGGTGAAGAGCTTGAATGTGCTGAATTTATCGCCAACGAACTGGACGGCGTGGAGTGGTGGCTGCGTAATGTTGAGCGCAAACCTACTTCGTTCTGGCTACAAACGGCGTCTGACCGCTTTTACCCTGACTTTCTATTGAAAATGGAAAACGGCCCACTGGTGGCGATTGAGTACAAAGGTGCGCATATTGCCGAAACCCGCGACAGTAAAGAGAAGCAGCGTATTGGTGATCTGTGGGCAAGACGCAGTGAAGGCCGCTGCAAGTTTGTCTGGGTCGAAAATAAAAATTGGCAGGCGATCAAGGATGCGGTGAAATCGTGAGCAGAAGCGCGTTATGAAAGTTCGCTACCTACAGGTTCGCAATTTCTAAACACTCATTGATGCCGATCTCGAATTGAACCGGGCGTAAGAACGGTTATGGAGCAAAACAATGCAAGGAAGTACACCAGAAGTTGAAGTCTTCGAGGTTCAACCCCAGGAGCTACTGAGTGGCCTGATCGAGGTCATTCGTGAAACTGATCGAAGGATCGGCTACTGCGAGATGAAAAAAATGGCTGGGGAGCATGTAACTGCATCAGCCCACGAACAGCTAGAGAAACGTAACAAGCACCTATCTGCCCTAGAGATAACCCGCCTTGCCGCCAAGCTGTACAACAAAATCATGATTCGGAGTACCGTTCAGGCTCTTAGTGCACTTGCCAATTATCAGTCTGATCGTAAAGGGATGAGCCGGCTGGAACTTCAGAGCGAAGATCATTCACCTTCTCGCTTATCCCGTCACATTAGAGCCACTGGTGAGACACGGCCGCAAAACGTCTCTGCTCACGCTATCGTTAGTGGATCCCATAGAGAAGCAGCTGCCGCGCGAAGAATCCTTGCTAAGTTCAAAATTCGAATAGATGATCCGGACAACGGCGTATATCTACCGCGTGACCACAGGTTTATGCCCCATGAGGATATGCCTGATGCAGCCAACCACTCAGAAATACACACTAGGGAATATTACATTAACGTCACCAATATTCTCTCTACTGCCACCACCGAGTTAGAATGCCGTACTGCCTTACGGCTCATAGCCCGAAAGCTGAAAGAAGGTACTCTGGAGTATTGATCATGAAAGTCTACATCGTAAAACCAGACAGCTCTTTCCGCCTAATATTTCCAGAGGATGAGGTTTATGACTCTGATTTCTGGGAATTCAAATGCAATGAGCTTGCTGGAAAGCTACCTTTGCACTTTAAAGCCTACCTTGATGATAAGGACCGCGACCCTATCCCTGACATTGCATGGATAGGTATGAGTACCTTTGCTTTCAGGAAAGATGTGGCTGCTTTTCTGATAGACATACTGGAAGATTCAGGCGAAATGCTTCCGTTTACGCTTGAAGGGGAGCAATGGTACTGCCTAAACGTCCTACAGAAAGCCGACGATGCTCTAGATGCTGAGAAATCAGAATACGAGTACAACGAAGGCGGCATCAAGTTCGGTCTTAAGAATATCGTACTGAAAACAGAGAAACTTCCGGCTACTGGTCTTTTTAAGATTAAAGGCGATAACTATACCAGCACCTTCTGTGTTGATGATCAAAGCACCGATGAAGGAGTACTAGGTAGTTTTTTCTGCGCAGTCGCATCTGGGAAGTTCACCGGAGTAAAATTTGACGAAGTCACTCTAGATTGAGCGCAACCAGTCGTTCTTACGATGCCCGAATTCTCATGCTTCCCAGACTACGTTATGTTGTCCGCAGATCAACTTAGAAAAGAACACGGTGCCTGAGATGAAGTTTTATCAAGTATTAAGCAACGATAGCGACTTCACGATGCCTTACTTTGATTCTGATGAAGTTGAAGACAAGAGAGGCGACGACGACTTCATTCTGTTCACCCGCCCCATACGTTATTCGGAAGGCTGGGTTCCACT
>JBFHVZ010000331.1:0-3003 GCA_041589295.1 Pseudomonadales bacterium | reverse complement strand
TAGTGGGGCTTCACATTGCAGGCGCGCTAAAGCACAAGTTCATAGACAAAGACAACACACTTAACAGAATGCTGTAAACCCATACGGTATAACTGACATAAATTTTTTTTGAACCAACCGAACCTAAAACAAGGAGCACACCATGAAAAAAATCGCATCCGCTTTTGCTGGCTTACTGCTAATGGCAAGTAGCCAAGTGTTTTCTGCGGAAAACTATCAAATTGACATTAAAGGTATGCATGCCTTTGTGGAGTTTAAAATCAACCACCTTGGATTTAGTTGGTTGAAAGGTCGTTTTAACGATTTTGACGGCACTTTTGTTTATGACGAAGCAAGCCCAGAAAAATCCAGCGTGCAGGTCACGATCAAAACAGCAAGCATTGATTCAAACCACGGCGAGCGTGACAAGCACTTACGCGGTGAAGACTTTTTAGATGTTAAAAAATTCCCTGAAGCGAAATTTGTATCAACCAAGGTTGAAAGCACAGGTAAGGGTAAAGCCAAAATTCACGGTAACCTGACACTGCACGGTGTGACCAAAGCCATTACCATCGACGCAGTTGAAATCGGCGCGGGTAAAGACCCTTGGGGCGGTTTCCGTCGTGGCTTCGAAGGCAAAGTAACGCTAACCTTGGCTGACTTTGGCATCAATTACAACTTAGGTCCTGCATCTAAAAATGTAGAAATGCTGCTATATGTTGAAGGCATTCGTCAGTAACACGGCCATACATCTGGCCAGCGTTTCCATTGAAACCAAGCCAAATTGAAAAAGGAGCGAAACTGCGCTCCTTTTTCATTACCGCGTCATTTTTTTTACAAACACCACCACAAACAACGCCAAGGTAAAACTGCCTGTGAAGGCTTCGATGGCCGCCAACACTTTAGAAGGCCCAATCGGCACAATGTCGCCGTAACCTAAGGTTGTGAATGTGACAACGCTAAAATAGAGGGTTTTAAAAAAGGTAATTATATTGGTTGCAGCGTCTTGCTCTAACCGAAACTTTAGCAGCTCGTTACCTGCGCCAATACCCATCATGAAATACAAGCATGCACAGGCTACGACAAATGACAGTGAAAATATAATGACACGACTGGGCTTTTCGCCGTATCCGCAAAAACGATCGACCATGGCTGACACCCAGCGCTGTGCCGAAAACAAAGGCATTTGCATGCGGCGCATTATCATTTCTTTATAAAAAAAAGCGCCTGACAATTCGAACAAGCCTTGGAACTCTCCAACTTTGCGTAAGTGACGACAAATCTCCTCACCTTGCTCGAAATAGTCCATGGCTTCTTTATGGCGCTTTGCTTTTAGTGCTTCATAACCCATCTTCTCGTGGAGTAATCGTTTACCCCACTCAATGTTTTCGATTTTAGCTTTATCAAATCGGGCTCCTAATAAGTTGGCATCATTCAGGTTGGCAAAGTGTAAATTAGCTTCTCTACAGTCGGCCTTCATCAAAGAGGCTTCTGATAAATCCAATTTAAATAGATGTGCTCCGCGCAGGTTCGCCCGATACAAATCCGCCCGTGCAAGGCTGTAGCCTTGTTTGTCACCATGACGAACAAGATTCACACCCTCAAGGTTAGCGCGCGCTAAATGAAAGCCTTCCATGAGTTCGCCGTCACGGGCCAGCGTTTCCAATTGTTGCTTGAGATCCATCCCAGACTTATCAATGGTGGGGTCATGCCAAAAACATAACCCTTTACCCTCATCTGCATGGGGGCATTCGCTGCCGTCCTTAAAACGGTAATGGCACATAACACTTAACTCACAACACAAAGGCCATACCGTTCAGTCTAGCAGCCCATTTACGCCATGCCGCGCCGGCCTATACCCAAGTAATTTACTCGGGTATTTACAGAATACTGATCTTCATCAACTCCAACCGAGTCACAAGACGTATGCTGGAGGCATAAACTTTCATGGGTAGATTTTATGAACCGGCAACACTGGCGCTTGCTCACTCGCAGCGGATTTTTTGCGCTTTTTTTGTTTGCCCCCCTGTTAGATTTATTTCGTTTTGATCTAACGGCAGGTCACTTTGTCATTCTTGGGCAGGACTGGGTATTTGGTGACGGGGCCTTTATCGGTTCACCTGCACAAGCTGCGGCTAAAATAGCGCTCAATGTCTTTTTACCCATTCTTGGTTTTATCACCGTGGCAGGGGTTCTTATTTGGAAATTTGGTCGTCTTTATTGTGGTTGGTTATGCCCGCATTTTTCCATCGTGGAAATCATTAACCAAACCATGTTAAAGCACCTAAACCGTGTCACCCTGTGGGAAAAAGCCAACCAAAAAACCCATGGTATTTTACCTTGGTTATTAGTAGCGACACTCGCCGTCAGCTTGGCCTTTATTTGGGCCGTCAGCTTACTCACTTACCTGATGCCGCCCATTCCATTATTGATCGACCTTGTGCATTTTGAATTAGGGTTTGGCAGTACCTGTTTTATTTTGGCAGCAACCACAGTTTTTAGTATCGACTTTTTGTTTGCCCGCCACTTGTTTTGTAAATACGGCTGCGCGTTGGGCATTTTTCAAAGTCTAATTTGGATGGGAAATTCAAAAGGCTTGGTGGTAAGTTTTGATAAAAGTCGCGCAGACTTATGCAAAGACTGTGATCGAGAATGCGATAAAGCCTGCCCCATGCGCTTGCCACCGCGCAGTATTAAACGGGCAAAATTTACCTGCACCCAATGCGCACAGTGTTTAAGTGCATGTGATCGCGTACAAAAAGACAACCCCGATGGAGCAGTGATTCGCTGGGTCACGGGTGATGAAGCCAAGCAGGTCGACCGTAACGCCAAACGTTAATTAAACGCTTGCTAACATCTATCAAACCTTCTTCGAGCATGCGTAAAAAAGCCCGTCATAGACCACTGCTGTCCCACAGTTTTATCGTCATATCGCGAACCTCATCTGAGGTTCGCTTACCTTCCTCTTAAATTGATCCGGTTGAAGTAGAGCCTTAAGCGTTTTTCGTTCAAACAAACTCACTT
>JBFHVZ010000330.1:0-3021 GCA_041589295.1 Pseudomonadales bacterium | reverse complement strand
GATCAGTTTATCTGTATGAGTTTTGAGTCCTTTTCTCTAGACCCCCGCCTGTTGCAAGCCTTAATCGAGCAAGGCTACGACACGGCCACGCCGATTCAAGCCGCAGCCATTGCGCCCATTCTTGACGGGCAAGATGTGCTGGCGGGGGCACAAACTGGCACGGGCAAAACCGCAGCGTTTGCCTTACCGGTTTTACATAATCTGTTAAACCAAT
The DNA here is from genome assembly GCA_041589295.1 of Pseudomonadales bacterium. GTDB lineage: Bacteria > Pseudomonadota > Gammaproteobacteria > Pseudomonadales > Oceanobacteraceae > Bermanella. Next base: position 2,807 of record JBFHVZ010000330.1, on the reverse strand, counting down.
TAGATCAAGTGGACCCTGCCACACAATCGTTGCCTAACAAAGGCAATGTTCCTGTATTGATTTTGGTGCCCACACGGGAGCTAGCGCAACAAGTTCACAAAAGCTGCAAAAAATACGCTAAGCATACCCCGTTAAAAGCCGTGCAGGTTTATGGCGGTGCCAGCATAGGTCAGCAAATTGAGCAGGTAGAAAATGGCGTAGACATTTTAATTGCCACGCCGGGACGCTTACTGGACTTGGTTTACAAAAAAGCCATAAACCTGAGTCAGCTTCATACGTTAATTTTTGACGAAGCCGATCGTATGTTGGATATGGGCTTTATTGATGAAATCAAAGCCATCCTACGGCGCGTACCTGAGCAACGGCAAACGCTGATGTTTTCCGCAACCTTGGATGACAATATTTTCAAACTCAGTAAAACGCTGCAAAACGAGCCCAAGATTATTGAAGTCAGTGTACGCAATACCACGGCCGAAAACGTTGAACAAATTGTGTATAACGTCGATCAAGATCAAAAGCGCGGGCTAACCGCTTATATGATTGGCAGCAAAAATTGGCAGCAGGTTTTAATTTTCACCCGTACTAAACAAGCATGTGATGAACTGGCCAGCGAACTGGTAAAAGATGGCTTGAGTGCCACCAGTTTACATGGCGATAAATCCCAAGGCGCACGGGATAAAGCTCTAGAAGATTTTAAGAGCGGCAGTCTGCGTGTGCTAGTCGCCACCGACGTGGCCGCCCGCGGCATCGACATTCAACAGCTTAAGTACGTTATAAACTATGAACTGCCTTACATAGCAGAAGACTATATTCACCGCATTGGTCGTACCGGTCGAGCGGGCGAAAGCGGTTTAGCTATTACGTTAATGGATCGTGACGAAGAGTATTTGCTGGAAGAAATTGAAGCCTTGCTCGATCAAAAACTGAATCAGCAGTGGTTTCCCGGATTTGAACCGGACTTCACCAAAGAGCGCGACAGCAACAAAAAGAATTCAAAGGCTGCGCAAAAACGCCGAGCAAAACAACGGGCTTTTGGGCAAAAGACGGGTAATCGTAGCGGGGCTTCGAAAAAGCCAAAACGTTAGTTGCTGAGTTTGGGTGTTAAACCCATAACCGCGATGCCTGCTCTGGTTCAAGATAGTCTGTAGCGAGAATTTTGTCTGTCTCGCTCTTACGTTCGGCTTTAGCAAGCAACCAACCCTGCACATAATCACACTCTAATCGAGCCAGTTGTTTGAGCTGTCTCGCATTCTCAACACCTTCTGCCACGACGACCATGTCCAAGCTATGGGACATGGCAATGATGGCAGAAACAATGGACTCGGAAGACTCGCTAGATTCCAAATCACAGACAAACTCGCGGTCGATTTTTAACGTGTCGAAATGGTAATGCTTGAGGTAACGCATAGAAGCGTAACCTGTGCCAAAGTCATCCAACGATAATTGAAAGCCTATTTGTTTAATGCGATTAAACATATTCTTAATTTCTGGGTTGTCACTTAACAGCACGCCTTCGGTGACTTCTAACTCTAACGTGGCTGGATTAAGCCCCACTTGTTCAACTTTCGAAAGAATGCGTTTGACGAGGTTGCGGTCTTGAAATTACTTAGGCGAAAGATTAACTGCCATGCTGAGAGTTGGGTCGTATAGGGTTTGCCATTCTTTTAGTGTTTTTACAGCTTCGTTTAAGGCAAACATACCGAAATCATGGATCAACCCATTTTGCTCCAATATTGGAATGAACTCCGCAGGTGGTACGGAACCCAGAATTGGGCTTTCCCATCTTAATAGCGCTTCAAAGCTATGGATTCGCTTGTGCTTTAAGCAAAACTTAGGTTGATAAGCTAGGTACAGTTCATTTTGTTGCAGCGCCACGCTGATGTGCTTTTCAATTTGAATTTTTCGCGAAAAGTCATCGTTTAGCTTGTGCGTATAAAAAGAGAGTTTGCCACGGCCTTTTTCTCTCGCATGGTGTGTGGCTAAGTCAGCGGCTTTTAACAGGGCATCTTCTGATAGGCCGTCATCGGGAAAGATGGCGATGCCTACCCGTGCATTCACGGCGATATGGTGTTCTTTAATTTGAATGGGTTGAGTGAGACTATTGATGAGCGCACTGGCTTGAAATGCAGCGTAAGTGGTTTCCGACAGGTAAGGCAATATGACAATGAATTGGTCACCGCCAAGTCTCCCTAGTACCTCTCCCTGCTTGAGTACGGTCTCAAACCTTAAGGCACATTGTGCTAATAACCTGTCACCAGTTTTGTGACCATGGCTGTCGTTTATGTCTTTGAAGCCATCTATATTGATGGACAGTAATGCAATTCGTTTTTTATCATGGGTGTGAATGGCAATTAATTGATGAAGCCGATCCATCATTAAAAAGCGATTAGGTAAATTGGTGATTTGATCGTGGTGGGTGTAATGCAAAAGCTGCTTTTTGTGTTGGGATATGGCCCGTTTTAACAGCAGGTTCCACGTTAAGAATGCCACTATGACAAAAAGCAGTGTAATCGTTACTTCGATAATGAGATCGTAGTTGATGTCAAACCGATACTCGATGTTCATCCATTTTTCAGCAATTTTAATTTTCTCGGGTTCGCTAATACTGGCTAAACCCTTGTTGATGATGCTGAGTAAGGTCGGCAAATCCTTACGTACCGCAAAATGCAGGTTTTGCGTCTCCCGTGAAATGGGGGCAGCCACCCTAAGATTGGTTAAGTTTAATTTACGAATCCAATAGGTGGACGCGGCAACATTGCCGATAAAGGCATCAATTTCGCCACCCGACAAAGCCAGTAGTGACTCTT
>JBFHVZ010000329.1:0-3039 GCA_041589295.1 Pseudomonadales bacterium | reverse complement strand
TTTAGGGACGGGTCGGTTTCGGTGATTTCTAGTTCGACGGTTGAAGGCAGGGCCAAGGCCACTGGTGTGCCTTTAATTAGCAGCACTTGGATTCCTGGGGTGTCTTCGGCGATGAACAGCAGTTCGTCTTCGATGGCTTCTTTGTTCAGGCTGTAAGAGCTGTAGTCTTCGCTGTCCATGAACACGTATTCGTTACCGTCTGCGTAAGAGAAGGTCGCTTGACGACGAATTAGGTCAGCCAGTGTCAGCATGTCTGAGTCTTTGAATGACTCGTCCAGCTTGTGGCCGGTGACCACGTCATACATACGCATACGGTAGATAGAACCACCGGCACGACCCTGAGGTACGCTGCGCTCGATGTCTTTTACAAAATAAACACTGCCGTTGTATTCGATGGCGGCGTTCTTTTTGATTTCACTTGCCTTTGGCATGGTGTGTTTCCTACTTGTTTAAAGCTGGCCAAGTTAACTGCCAAGGCTGGTCCCAACCTTGGGCGGTCAACTGACCCGGTAAATCGATCCAAGCAGCGCCCTGCGTGGGTAGGCAGGTGAGCTGAAAATGTTGCTGATCATATACGAAATCTAGCGCGTAGGCATGCAAATACATGCGCGTATCTGCGACTGTTTCATCTGGTTTATTTGCAGTGTTTAGCGTACCGCCATATAAGGTATCGCCGACGATGGGCGCCCCCAGACTTTTAAGCGCGACACGCAGCTGATGGGTCTTGCCGGTATGGGGTTTAAGCAAGCAAAGACGCTGGCCTTTGCCCCACGCCACCGAAAAAAACTGGGTAATGGCTGGGTTGGTTCGCGTGGGTAATAGCTTGTGGGCACCGCGCCTAGCAAGCGCCATATCGCCGATCACCCAGCCCTGCTTTTTTTTGGGCTTTTGTGCGGCAATAGCAAGGTAATATTTTTGCACCTGATGTTCGGCAAACATGGCCGATAGCTGTGCCGCTGCGGCCTTGGATTTAGCGACAAGCAATAAACCGCTGGTGAGTTTATCAAGCCGATGGACAGGCCAAAGGTCGCGGGTATTTAGCTGGCTGCGCAGTTGTTCGATGACGCCCAGTTCGCCCGTCGTGTTGGCCTGTTCGCTGTGAAAACTCACCCCTGCGGGTTTGTCGATGGCGAGCCAGTGCTCATGTTCGAAGACAATGTGAAACATCATAAATAGCGCGTATAAAAAAGCCGGAGTGTAGCGACACTCCGGCCTGAATAAAACCTAGGGCCACTCTAAATAATAAAGCAGCCCACGAAAGCGCTTAGCATGCAAGCACTTAGTTAGCGCTCTGGATCTACCGCCTTAAACCAAGCCGCATAAAGCGCAGGCAAGAAGAACAAGGTCAACACGGTGGCCACTAACAAGCCACCCATAATCACCACGGCCATAGGCCCCCAGAACACACTGCCAGTAAGCGGAATCATGGCCAAAATGGCTGCCGCTGCGGTCAATAGAATTGGGCGTAAGCGTCGCACAGTGGATTCGATAATGGCATCCCATAGGGCCAAACCGTCTTTGACGTCCTGCTCTATCTGGTCAACCAATATGACCGAGTTTCGCATGATCATGCCCGCCAACGAGATACCACCTAACATGGCCACGAAGCCAAACGGGCGATCTAAAATCAGCAAGAACCAAGTCATACCGATAATACCCAGCGGTGCGGTAAGCAACACCAACACCGAGCGTTGGAAGCTGTGCAGTTGCAACATCAACAAGGTCAGCGTGATAAAACCAACCATGGGCATAATGGCTTTAATTGGGCCTGAAGATTCTTTACTGCTTTCGATGGCGCCGCCCATATCAATGGAGAAGCCAAACGGCAGGTCGTCACGCAAGCCATTCAGAGTTGGGTCGATCATGGCCGACACATCCGGCGCTTGTTTGCCGTCCACTACGTCGGCACGCACGGTGACGGTGGGCATGTTGTCACGACGCCAAACTAAGCCGTGTTCGAAACCCATTTTTAAGGTGGCAATTTGCGAAAGCGGCACGAATTCTTGCGCACCGGTTTGAATACCGAATGACCCCAACATATCTAAACGGCTGCGATCTTTTTCAGAAACTCGCGCGACCACTTGCACCAGTTCGTCACCATCGCGGAACTCGGTAATGGGCGCGCCACGCAAGTAGGTTTGCACCACTTGCTTAACTTGTTGCACGCTCACACCCAACGATTTGGCTTTTTCTTCGTTTACCGAAATTTGAACGATAGGCGACTGTTCGTACCAATCTAAATGCACGTCTTTCACGAACGGGTTTTCACGCATTTTTGCTGCAACGTCCAACGCTTTGGCTTTAACCACTTCTAGGTCTTTGCCTGACACGCGGAATTGCACTGGATAGCCAATTGGTGGGCCATTTTCTAAACGGCTCACGCGACCACGTACGTCCGAGAAATCTTCAATTAGCCATTCTTGAATTTGACTGCGTAAGGCTTCGCGGTGTTCGCCGCCCTTAGTCATGATCACTAACTGAGCATAATTCGCATTGCTTAACGTTTGTTTTAGCGACAAGTAAAAACGTGGTGTGCCGCCGCCCACATACGTGGTGTAGTTTTCTAAATGTGGATTACCATTTAGCTTAGCTTCCATGCGTTCCGCCACGGCCTTAGCGGCGATGACGGAAGCGCCCTGCTCTAACGTCAAATCCACTAGCAGTTCAGCGCGATCCGAATCTGGGAAGAATTGTTTTTCGACAAATTTGAACGACGCCACGGATACAAAAAACACAACCACGGTGGCAATAATGACGGTCTTGCGGTAACGCACGCAGGCGGTTATCCAACCACGGAAACGACGATAAAACGCCGTGTTATAAACGTCATGTTCTTCGCCTTCATGGGGTTTAAACGTAGGCAGAATTTTATAACCAATATAAGGCGTAAAAATAACGGCCACCACCCAGCTTACCAGCAGCGCGATAACCACCACAGCAAATAACGAGAACGTGTATTCGCCCGCAGCGGATTTCGCGGTACCCACGGGTAAGAAGCCAGCCGCTGTAATCAAGGTGCCCGTTAACATGGGAAACGCC
>JBFHVZ010000328.1:0-3074 GCA_041589295.1 Pseudomonadales bacterium | reverse complement strand
GGCACAGGGACTTTCATCCGCTCATTACTTATTTGCCAACAAAGAAGACCAACAAGTACTGGATGCCAGCCACTGGCACCGTCGCACCAGTGTGCAGTTTCATTGGTTCAATCAAGACTATGAACAATTTGAACACTTTCTATCTCGTTTTAAATCGCGCAAACGTAAAGCCGTGCTGAAAGAACGCAAAGCCTTGCTCGACGCCGGAATTCATATCAAACAAATATCCGCAGCTAACATCGACGATAGCACTTGGCACTTCTTTTATCTGTGCTATCAAAGCACATACGCTAAACGGGGGATGCAGGGCTATTTATCCTTGGCGGCATTTCAGCAGCTGGCACAGCAGTTTGGGGAAAATATGCTGTTGATGATTGCCTACGACGCGCAAAACCAACCGTTAGCATGCGCCTTATTCTTTAAAGACAGCACCACCCTGTACGGTCGCTACTGGGGTTGTGTGCAAGAAATCCCCGGCTTGCACTTTGAACTGTGTTATTACCAAGGCATTGACTACTGCATCCAACACGGACTAAAACAATTTAATCCGGGGACACAAGGGGAACATAAGATCAGTCGTGGTTTTGAACCTGTGTATTGTTACAGTTACCACTGGATTGCCCACGCTGGCTTCGCCGACGCTGTAGGGCGTTTTGTGCAAGAAGAAGCCCAGCACATGACGCACTACCGCAACGAATGCCAGACACTGCTACCCTTTAAACAAGATTAAATAAGTAGAGTAATCAGAACCTAGGCTGTGGCCATTAAAGCCCCCTAGCAGAATTCTCTGTTGCCAAACCATACAGGCTTCGCGAGCGTGATAAACTGCGCCGCTTTTACAGGCTCGATCAACACGACAGGGCAAACGGATTGCCTGCCCTAAGATGAATAGTTGGTGATATGTTTAAACGACCCTTGATAATGGCTTTGGCACTGCTAGTGATTTCTGGCTGCGCTACCTACACACTGAGTGAATATCAATTAACGGAACGTTACGGTGACACCCTAGTTTTGGATCGACGGGTTTCACCCACATCGGACCAAGCTCACCACTTTCGCAATACCATTCAACCAATACTGGAACAGCGTTGCGTAGTTTGCCATGGCTGCTATGACGCCCCTTGCCAACTTAAACTTTCCAGTGCCGAAGGTATTTTGCGCGGCGCCAGCCAAGAAAAAGTGTACGACGGCACCCGCATCCTAGCCGCCAATCCCAGCCGCATGGGCATAGATGCACTAAGCACAGAACAATGGCGCGCTAAAGGCTTTTTCCCAGTGCTCAACGAGCGTTCGCAAATTCCCGAATTCAATCAACAAAACTCCTCCTTCTACCAACTACTGGCATTAAAGCAACAACATCCCTTACCTGATGACAAACATTTAAGTGATGATTTTTCTTTAGGGTTAGATCGCGAACAATTTTGCCCGACGCCTGCCGACATCGAAGACTACAAAAACGAAAAGCCATTGTGGGGTATGCCCTATGCATTACCTGCACTCAGCCAGCAAGAACATGATTTGCTACAAAACTGGATCACCCAAGGCGCCCCCATGGGATTGCCCGCCGAAGTACCCGTTGCATTGCAAAGGCAAATCACAAAATGGGAACGGTTTCTTAATCAAGATGATTTAAAAAGTCGTTTATGGAGTCGCTATATTTACGAACATTTATTTTTAGCCAGCTTGTATTTTTCCGAAACGCCTTTGTTTACCCATGTGCAAGAAACGCAATCGCCGACACACACATTTAAATTGGTGCGCTCTGCCACTCCTCCCGGCTTGCCCATTCAACCCATTGCAACCCGACGCCCATACGACGACCCAGGCGTTGCACGAATTTATTACCGATTAATGCCAGAGCACGGCAGTCGTTTAAGCAAGACGTTTATGCCTTATCGCCTCAATGACGAACGAATGGAGTGGATAAAGCAATTGTTTGTGACACCCGACTACGAGGTTACACATTGGCCTGGCTATGACACGCCCGTGGCGGCGAACCCGTTTGTTGCTTTTCAAGCCTTACCTGTGAATGCCCGCTATCGCTTTATGCTGCAAGAATCTAAATTCATTATTCAAGGTTTTATCAAAGGGCCCGTGTGCCGCGGGCAAGTCGCGTTAAACGTAATAGACGATCATTTTTGGGTTGCGTTTGTCGACCCAGACAAACACGACGCCGCTTTTCTTGAACGGTTTTTAGTAGAACAAAGTGAAAACCTACGATTACCCGGCGAAGCCGAAAGCAACGCGGGTATTGTCACTAACTGGATCAAATACAGCCAAGCTCACAATCAATATTTACAAGCCAAAACCCGCGCCATGCGCACCCGCCTAAGCAAGCAAGAGCAACTTAATTTGGATTTAATTTGGGCAGGTGACAAAACCAACCCCAGTTCGGCACTGACCATTTTTCGGCACTTTGATAGCTCAACGGTTTTAGAAGGCTGGGTAGGACAAGAACCAAAAACTCTTTGGCTGATTTCGTATCCATTGTTAGAGCGCATTCATTATTTATTGGTGGCTCAGTTTGATGTTTACGGCAACATCGGGCATCAATTAATTACACGCCTATATATGGATTTTTTACGCATGGAAGGCGAATCAAACTTTCTTGCGTTGCTACCCTATGCCGAACGTCAACGCTTAACCAATTACTGGTATCGCGACACACCAACCCGTGTGCGTGAGCACCTTGTGAACTTTGAGAAAAACCTGTTAGGTGAGCCCAGCATTCAATACACAAGCGCCCAACCCAAACAGGAACTCATCGGTTTAATGCGTTCACACTTGGGCACGGCCATGAGCCAACGATACAGCCCGCATGCTTCGGTCCCTAACACCTTGCAATTGGCATTACAGCCGTTGAATCACATGCAAGGTAAAGCGGCTACCCTAATGCCCGAGCTTGCCATTCTTATGGTGTCGGCAAACAACGACCCAGACCAAGACTTATCGTTATTCACCTTGGTGCGGAATACCGGTCACAGCAATCTAAATGGATTACTGTACGAAAGCTTAAACCTATTACCTAAAGAAGATTATTTAACTTGGATTCCCAGCGTCGCTGGTGCCTATCC
>JBFHVZ010000327.1:0-3078 GCA_041589295.1 Pseudomonadales bacterium | reverse complement strand
TTCTTCGGGCAGGCCCCATTGCTTGAACAAATTACTGCTAATTTGTTCGCGGGTGATCCCAAGTAAATGGTGCTCAATAAAATAGCGGTTAATTTGTGGGTTGGCCTCCATGTGACGATTCACCAACGCAAAGTGCGGAGGAAACACATGGGCCAGAATCAAATGACCAAAGTTTTGCAACAGACCACACAGGTACGCCATGCCCATGGGTGGACGACGCTCAGCCGGTAAGGCTCTGACCAGTTCCGTCATTAACGACGCCATGCACACCGACTGCTGCCAATAAGGGGTGTACCCACTGGGTCCGTCTTTGGGCACTTCCAACGTGCGGCCCAGCGACAAGCCCAGCGCAAGGTTGATGACCAAATCAAATCCCAATACGCGCACCACGGCTTCTTGCACACTGGTAATGGTGCCGGAAACACCATAGTAAGGGCTGTTGGCCCAGCTAATCACTTGTGCTGCCAGTCCCGGATCTTTCGCTACCAGCGCCGCCAGTTGCTCGGTTTCTGCGTTAGGGTCCATGCGCAACTCAATGATTTTTTGCGCGGTCTCAGGCATGGGCGGCATGTCGAGGGTTTCTTCTAGGCGCTGACTGATTCGGCGCTGAGTAAACGTCGCCACGGCATGATTGATCTGGGCGCGGTCTTGATCAGCCCAGTTGGTTTGCGGGACCTGAGGCACCGGTACGGGCGAGCAATAATCGCCAATACGCGCACTGCTGATTAACGTCTGAAAATGACTTTGCGGCACTTCTAACAGATGGTCTGGCCCGAGATCCATGATGATCGAGTCTTTATCTAACAGGCTTTCATCCACATAGGTGTCCAAACCCGTGACTTGTGGCAAAGCAGGCAGGCTTTCTAAATTTAAGCCGCGCAGCACTTTTTCCATTTTGCTTGGGCCGATAGGCGTCAGTTGACGGGCCGTCGCCACCAATAATTTGTTGAGGTCAAGAATACAGGCCGCAGGAAAGATCACCTGCAGTTTGCCGATACTGTCCTCTAGGATGCAAAGCTGGGCGGTATTGTCGGAAATTCCAGGCATGTTATACACCGGCGACTGTTTGGGAAGGGCGGCACGATCTGAAACTGTGTAGACCACGTTCCAATCGTCCAACACTTTTTGAACTCGAAGGGGCAGGCTCATAGCCGACTCTCTGCTGTGATGAGGCTAATACCCTAACTATAGGTAAGTTTAGCCACCTTACTGTTAGATTTTGTAAGATTGTGACCCGTGTCGCGGGTCGTCCAGCCACTCGGCAGCGGCTCAGCGTATCTTGGCCACAAACTTGGAAAGCACTTCCATTTTTTCAGGGTCGGCATCGTCGTAACGTACCAGCATGTTAAACAGCTCGCCGTCGATGCGTTTATCGGGCGCGGCCAGCGAAGCCACAAAGCAATTCACCCGCGCCACCAAGTCTTCGGCTTTACTGACGATGTCCACCACCACTTGGTCGTATAGCGCGGGGATGCCCTCTTCGCGCTTCACCACCACCAGCATTTCATTCAAATTGATGTCTTTGACTATGCAACGCAAGGTCTCACCAGTGGCCAAGCGAACGTGGGCAAGCGCCAAGGAGGCCGCTTTTTTAGCAGAGACTTTTTTACTGGGCGATTTCGGTTTATCCACCAGTTGACCCGACGGTGAACCACCCACCAGCAAGCTAGCGGCGTCACCCGAACTTGGGCTGGCGGGCTTCGCAGGCGCACTGCTGCTTCCACCGGTGAGTAAACTGGCACTGTCAGCCTTGGTTGCCTGTTGCTGAGCCTGTCGGGCGGTTTGCGTGGGTGATAACTTGTAAAACTTGTGAATGAGCCGCGCCAGCTTGGTGCCGAGCTGCTCATTGTTGAAGGGTTTGCCAATGTAGTCGCTCACACCCGCTTGCACGGCTTTGACGATATGAGACTTTTCCGAGCGACTGGTGATCATCATGAACGGCACCTTGGCGTAACGCTCGTCCTGACGCATCCACTCCAGCACTTCAAGCCCGCTCATTTGCGGCATTTCCCAGTCGCATAACACCACGTGAAACGGGCGCGCTTTCATCATGGACTGGGCCTTTAAGCCGTCTGCCGCCTCTTCCACATTAAAACCGGGGAATTGCGCACGCACCGCCTTTTTGACCAGATCACGGATGAATGTCGCGTCATCCACCACCAATATATTAAGCGCCGAACTCATGGGTCTTCCCTGAAACGTCCATACGTTTAGCCTAGCAGGCTATTGCAAAGACGGGAGCGCAACATCTTGTCAGTCTTTGGCCGACCAGACTGTTCAATCTTGCGTAAGCGCGGCGGCTGCGACCTCACTGGCGGTGGTCTGGGGTTCTGGCTGGCTACGTTGCCAATACAGGGTACAGGCAATCACTGCCAATGGAATCACGATAAAGTTCAGCACAGGCACACTTAGCACCATGGTAATCAAGGTACCCAGTGTCAGTGTGGTCAACGGACGCTCCTTGAGAAACAGCTTCACTTCATTGATGGAACGCCCCTGATTATCGGCTGCGAAATCCACATACTGGAACGCCACCATCCAAGCGGTAAAACCAAACCACAGCGCAGGCGCGATAAAGTTCACCACAGGGATAAAGCTAATCACCACCAAGAGTAAAATGCGCGGCAAGTAGTAGCCCAGTTTGGCAACCTCACGGCTTAGGGTACGCATGACCAACTTGGCCATGGATTCTTCATAGGCAGGTAAATTCGGTGTGACACGCAAGCTGACTTTTTCGGCCAGCAAACCATTGAAGGGGGCAGCAACGATGTTGGCCACCATGTTAAAGGTGAAGAACACCCCCAACAGAAAAATCAAAATCACGGCGGGCATAATTAAATACGTAATCCACGCCAACCAGTCGGGCACAAACGACAACGCCCAGTTGGTGCCCGTTTCAATCCAAGAAAAAAACAGCCAACCAACAATGGCAAAGATCACAATATTAATGGCAAGAGGAATCAGCACATAGGGCCGCAGCTGAGGTTTAAACAATAAGCCAAATGCCTCAATGACAAACCCCAAACCCGTAAACACATTACCGCGAAACATTTTCTTTCCTTAACCCTTAGCTACCCC
>JBFHVZ010000326.1:0-3147 GCA_041589295.1 Pseudomonadales bacterium | reverse complement strand
CCTTGTGGGAATTATCTCTGTGGCCGCAGGTTTGGATCTATATAGCCCGTCGCTGGCGTTTATTATTGCAACCTGCATGGGGTTAGCGGCCGTTTGGTTTGCGAAATTCTTAGAAAATCGCGGTATTGATGATGCCGTTGGCGCAGTGGCGGTACACGGTTTTACCGGTGTGGTTGCAGTGGTCTTGGTGGGTGTTTTTGCCGGTGGTACGCCAAACGTAAACGGTGCGCCAGACATCACCTTTACGGGTCAATTAACGTCCGCGTTGATTATGGCCGCATTGGGTTTCATTCCCGGCTATGGTATTTCGTTTGCGCTGAAAAAAGCCAATGTATTGCGTGTCCCTGAAGCGGTGGAAGATTTAGGTGTGGATGAAGTGGAAATTTTGGCTAAGCCGTATCCCGAATCCACCACACCTGCATCACAACCTAGCGACGTACCAAATAAATTAGCGCCGTCGGTTTAAGCCGGATTAAATAAAATTGCAAAAGAGGAAATGACCATGGGTACATCCATAAGCACTTGGGAAAATGTCGCGGCGTATTTTACGTTTGCCGATAACCCAGCCGCGCTTGTACTGTTTGCGTTAGGCGCTGCGGGCATTATCGTGGGGTTAATTAGTTCGATTATGAAACATGAAAACGACGTGTTTGAGGAACACAAATAATCGGATAGGTTTAAGCGTTACGAACAAGTGATGGTGCATGGCACCATCACTTGTTTAATCAGGGTAGGCTTCGCGGATGGCGGTGAATATTTCAATGTTTTGCAACAAAATATCCACGAGTTTTGGGTCGAATTGTTTCCCTTTTTCCTCTTCAATTATTTTTAAAATATCAGCCAACTCCCACGCGGGTTTGTAGCAGCGTTTGCTGCCCAAGGCATCAAATACGTCTGCAATGGCAGTGATGCGCCCTGCAATATGAATATCTTCGCCTTTCAACTTCTTCGGGTAACCGTTGCCGTCCCAGCGTTCATGGTGCTGTGATGCGATGATGGCGCCCATCTCAATCACTTCGTTATCTGATGAACGCCGTAAAATATCCGCGCCTAACTGTGCATGGGTTTGCATGGTGGCCCATTCTTCTTCAGTTAGTTTTCCGGGTTTTTTTAAAATGAAATCAGGAATACCAATCTTGCCCACGTCATGCAGTGGTGATGCTAATCGAATCACCTCTGCTTGCTCTTCGCTCAGGCCAATCTTTAATGCCAGCAGGTGGCTGTAAAGGGCTACGCGTTTAACGTGGGAGCCGGTTTCCTTCGAGCGCTGTTCAACGGCTTCACCCAGTAAATAGGCCAACTCGCGCTGTGTGTCGATGATCTCATCGCGCAACAGTAAGTTTTCGTAAGACACTGCCACGTTAGCCGCGTAGATGTCCAATACTTGTCGATCTAAGTCGTTGAGTTCATGTTCTATTTCTACGTGGAGTAAATTTTCACTGCCATGGGATGTGGCAAAGTAGCCCACGTAATGTTGCGAATCATAAAACGATTGCTTGTTTTGTAAGGCGTTTTTTAATGCGCCTTGAATGGGATTCGGCAAAGAGGAAAAGGCCAAGTTTTGATGGTTTAAATCTTCATCGCTAGCAGCCAACACTTTATAGCTGTCAGGGTTAAACTCTTTGTTAATGCTGGTGCAATAAATCGTCGCGGTTTTTAAATCTAGCAGGATACAAATTTGGCGTAATACTGCCGAAGCAAAATGACTAAGGTTGACGGTTTCAAAAATGTCGGTCGAAGCCTGTATGACTTGCTCTAGGCTTTTACGATGTTGATCCAGAATGCATATGTCGTTGTAGGAGCGCAACGTAGCGTAGATGAGAGTGACGAGCTTGGCACTGGTCAGCTCGGTTTTGTCTTTGTAGTCGTCTATGTCGTATTCACGAATGACAGACTCTTCTGGTGCTTGCCCAGGTTGCCCAGTCCGCAACACTAAGCGGGTGTAATGGTTGCCTAACTCTTGGCGAATATCGCGTACTAGATCCAAACCTGCATGGTCGGATTCCATAACAACATCCACAATTGCGAGGGCGATATCGTCATGGGATGCCATAAATTCTTTGGCTTCTTTTGCGCTATAAGCGCTGCTGATTTTCAGTGGCCGGCTTTTAAAGCTAAAATTCCGCAGCACCATTTCGGTTATCTGATGCACACCGGGTTCGTCGTCCACTACGAGCACATGCCAAGGCTCAGAGTCCTGAGTTTCTACTGGGGTCTCTGGCTCATCGGCAAAAAGCATGTCTTCCATACGGGCTTGGCCTGGATCAGATTTATCTAAACAATTTTCAGTATAGACGCACTTGAGAACCTTTATTGCACTTAAGCTACCGGAAAAATGTCAGCCCCCTTTGCACGCTGCACGGGCACGGCTACAGGCATTGGCAGGAGCTCAGAAATCACGGTGGATTGCGCCGCACAACTGGCATTTAACCCTACGCTTTCTGGGTAATGTCACGCCCGCACAGGTGTCCTATATAAACAGCAGTATGGCCGAAATAACTAATATTGGCAGAGCTGTACGATGGCAGGGCACGTGCTTTTCTCACTTGCCGAGCGACGAGTCGCCTAAGGTCTGTGCATTGGAAGGACCCAGTGACGATGGGTTGGCCCACTTACAACAGGCCATCGCCGAATTGGCCGTGCCCGGACTGGGTGCCTCGTCATCTTCGTCGTTTCGCCCACATATTAGTTTGGCCAGAACACTGTCCCCATTGCCGTTGGACACCTCTCAATGCCAACTGGCGACGCCCATTGATATTGAGTTTGATGAGGTGGTTTTGTATCAAAGTGTGCTGGGCCCTGCTGGCGCTGAGTACGTGGCGTTGTCCAGTTGGCGACTGTCTGGCTAGGGCGCTAAAAATACGTCAGTCACAAAAAAGCCCGCTCGGGTTAATGAGCGGGCTAATTATTAGGTCCATGGATCAACGGTCAATGAGCCGTGATGGAGGTTTATGTTTAATCGGCGTCGCGGCGGCTAGGTAGGGTGGCAGCGTTGCGTGCTCCGAAAATCACCATGGTTTTGCCTTTGACCGATACCAAACCCTGATCTTCTAGGCTTTTGAGTACGCGGCCCACCATTTCGCGAGAGCAGCCTACGATGCGGCCGATTTCTTGGCGGGTGATCTTAATTTGCATGCCATCTGGGTG
>JBFHVZ010000325.1:0-3184 GCA_041589295.1 Pseudomonadales bacterium | reverse complement strand
CGTAACCTTAGGGTCGCAGCCATCCCGCTTAACCGAATTAAGCGAAGACTTATCTGCCACGGGTTTAACCTTAATGGACCACCCCATGGCGTACATGCGTGACGAAGCCATTTTAGAAGACTGCCTAAAAGCCAACGAATTATTGCAACAACCTCACGAAAGCGAAGCCTATGTAGCGGGTATTGTCACCAATCGTCAGCGCCCGAAAACTTCCGCCGGCGTCACCTTTGTCACCTTAGAAGATGAAACCGGCTCTATTAATTTAGTGGTGTGGTTAACCCTAGCGAAAAAACAACTTAAAGCGCTAACTCAATCACGCATTATGAAAGTTTATGGGCGCATCGACAAAGACATGGCCAGTGGTGTGGTGCATGTGATTGCACACCGTATTTTTGATATTAGCGATCAGCTAGCGGAATATAAAAAACCATCGAGGGATTATCACTAATTCTTTATTAACCCTTCCTCAATTCTTCCAACTTCCGCTGTACTTTTTCTGCTCGGGTCAGTTTGTCTTGCAGGCCGTTTAATTCAGGCGCAAGAGATCTGGCTTGATGCCAAAGTTCGATGGCTTGTTGAATATCACCCCGTTGATAGATACGGTCTGCTTGTTTATCGAGGAATTTGGCGTGTTCTAAAATCAAATGCTCAGCGCGGGCGATGGGTGCGGTGACATCTTGGCCTTTAAACGGCCCCGTGCTGAGAATAGAAATAATCCCCTGCATTTTTTTAAAGTCTTGCTCCGCTTCGGCAATCGCTAGTTTTTTCAATAATTGATTTTGACGAAACAAAATAGCTTGTTCTGTACGCTCGGCTAAACCTTGGTGTATGACCTGTTGAATGTCACTTTTACTGAGTTCAGCATTTAATCGCGTGGCTGTATTAAACGTCACTTCAGCGCCGCTGTAGTCTTGGCTGGCTAGCGCGGCGATGGAAAGCTCCATTAACGTTTGTGCTAACGCTAAACGCGCATGTTTAAGTTCCAATTCGTCTGTTGTGAGCCGCCAGTCAGAGGCTTGATCTTGTTTGTTAAATGCCAGTTGAACTTCTTTTGCTAATAGGTAATCGGCTTCGGCCAACGCAAGGCGTGTATCCACTTTGCGCAAGGCTTCGTTTCTAAGTTGGTGATAGCGTTTTCTAAGAGCGTCAGTACGAGAATTAGAAGGTAGGTTGAGTTCGGCTTTACGTAGCAAGCCATCGGCTTTGGCCCAGGCTTGTTGTTGCAGGTGATGTTCAATGTGTTGGTGTAAGCGCTGTCTATGCTGCTCGGCTAAATGCTTAATGGTGTGTATTTTTTCCATGTAAGCGGCGTCGCTCAATTGATCAGCATGGGCGGCACCTCGCTGTTGGCGATCTAGTTGTAATAGCGCTTGTTGGTATTGGTGCTGTTCAACAAGACTGTTTACGCTTTGCGTTTGCCAAGGAAGGCTTGCACATCCGCTTAAAAAAAACGGCATTAGCGTCAGAATGACTAGGGTATTTAAGCGAAGGCGGATACTAAGCATGGTCTTGCATGGCCTCGACTTCATCTTGTTGCTGGCGTAATAGGCGATTAAATTTTGCTGCTAAGTGTAGGACCAAGTGGGTTTTTAGTGGTTTGGCTTTACCCTTTACTTGAATTTCTTCGGCGGCTTCGGTGACGAGTAACCCACGGGTGCTGTTGTGGTTGTAAACAACGTCACTGATTAAGAGTCGGTCTGGCAAGCTGTAACTGCATAAGCGAGCTGCGGTGTTTACTGTGTCGCCCAAAACCGTAAATTCCATACGCTCGTCCGAGCCTATGGTGCCTGCCATCATATCGCCTGAGTGTAAGCCCATACGAAATTGAATGGGGGCGAGTGATTGTTGCGCGCGTTTATCATTCATAAACTGAATGAGCTTTAAAAAAATTTGTGCGGCACAGACAGCGTTTAGTGGGTGGTTGCTATCTTGTTTATGAACACCGAAGGTGATCATGGCGCCATCGCCAATGTATTTTTCGACGCTGCCGCGATACATCTTGGCGGCTTGGTGAACAAAATAATAGTATTGATTCAAAATGTCGGTAATAACGTTAGCGGCTGTATGTTCACATAAAGAGGTAAACCCCACGATGTCGATAAACAGTACTGAACCTGATACTTGTTTCAATGGCATGCGTTTTTGATTGAGGTTGGCAAGAATATCGTCAGCCACATCTTTACTAATGTAACTGCTGAACCGATTTTCAATGGACGCTTTATCGCGCAAGCCTTGCAGCATTTGATCGAATGACTCAACCAAATCGCCGACTTCATCATTTAAAGGGTTGGGTAAATTGGGATTTAGCTCGCCCTGTGCAACTTGCTCAGCAACGGCTTGCAGGTCTTTTAATGGACGCGTGATACGACGTGCGAGATAGACACCAAAGCCGATCAGTAATAGCAGTGTCATCGCGGCGAGCATAGAAACGGCTTTAATGGTTTTGTGTAGTGACTCAGTAATGGGACTGCGATCCACCGTCAGTTTCAACGTGCCCGCGACGACATCTTGGAATCGAATGTCCACCGTGTGTTGGGAGACATCCGTTAAAGAACCGTAATGAATGCTTTGTGCTGCGCTAAGGGTCTCGCCTGTGTGATCCAGCACTTCGATACCGATAATATGATCATTCTGTTTAATCATATTGCCTAGCATCGTATTCAGTGCCAGTAAGTCATCCGCTAAGATAATTTCCGCTGCACTTTCTGCCATTTGATGGGCAATGCTGCTGCCAAATGTATTTGCCTGACGTGTCAGCACTTGATTGAGATTCAAATGCAGGTAAGCCCATAGCATACTGGTACCCAGAATAACCAGCAGCGATGTGGTCAATACCATCTGCCAGAAAACGGGAAAGCGAATACCTTTTTTGCTTGAAGTGGGTTGCATGAAGTCCGGCTGTTGTACAGAAAGTGGTTAACGTTCAATCAACTGAATTTGAATCAGGCTGCGTTAATGGCAACGTAGCTCACGCTGACATATTCCAAGGAATTTGAATCTGAGTGTGCGAACCACGTCTCGAACTGAGCAGGGTTGGCGACATTGGCCTCATGCCACGACCACAGCACCTTCTGCCTAACAAATGTTGTGCCCGAATCGCAATGAGTGACAAGGGCTGCCATTTTACTGGGAATCCACGATCTGTCGAGGTTGATAGGTGATACGGCCATGAGATCAACAAAGG
>JBFHVZ010000324.1:0-3229 GCA_041589295.1 Pseudomonadales bacterium | reverse complement strand
GCAAGGCAACAGGCTAAAAATAAAGGGTGACGAATATTCAAACTCAAGTCGCTATTTTAATCATTGTGCGAAAGCGCAAAATTGTACGGATTATCCCAGATCAGGGCCAGCGGCCCGATCAAAATTCCTAACCTTGGGCTGCATTCTTTATGACAGCAGACCATCACCGCAGATTTTCAACATGCCGCTAGAGGCAAACTCTTGTTTGCGTTAATGTTGCGCACTCGCCAAGCGCGAATTCGCTTTTCCCATTTGAGCAAGAGTAGTCAGCATTGATGGACCCGCGCCAACACCGTTTACAAGACTGGGTCACGACCCGATTGAGCGAACTAAACCTTGGGCAGCCCACAGGCCCACTGCAAACCGTATCCGGTGATGCCAGTTTCCGTCGTTATTTTCGCCAACACACAGCCAGCAGCCAGTTTATCTGCGTGGATGCGCCACCCGAAAAAGAAGACAGCCGTCCCTTTGTCGCCATCGCACGTAATTGGTTCGCTCAAGGGGTGAATGTACCTCAGGTGTTAGACGTGGACTTTGAACAAGGGTTTATGCTGCTATCAGACTTTGGTGATCGCCTGCTGCTACCCGAACTCACGGCCGACCAAGCCGATGGCCTATATGACCTCGCCATGGATCGCCTTATAGACATCCAGCGCACAACAGACGCCGTTGATTATCCGTTACCCGCATACGACGCCGCGCTGCTTGACCGCGAAATGGCCTTGTTTCCTGACTGGTACCTAACCCAACATTTGGGACTTACCTTAGGTGCCCACGAACAACGACTTTTAACCGAAACTTTTGAGCTACTGCGCGACACCGCCATGGGGCAACCGCAAGTGCCCGTGCATCGCGACTATCACAGCCGGAACCTCATGTTGGTGGATGATGATAATGGTCAGCGCCAGTTAGGCATTATTGATTTTCAAGATGCGGTTACGGGCGCGTTCACCTACGACTTAGTGAGCCTACTGCGCGATTGCTACATCCAATGGCCCGACGAACAAGTGACGGCGTGGGCGCAGCGTTATTTCGAAAAAGCCCACGCAGCCGGCATTGCCGGTGGTCAGTCCCCCGAACAACTCATGCTCTGGTTCGATTGGATGGGACTGCAACGTCACATTAAAGTAGCGGGTATTTTTGCGCGTTTGCATCATCGCGATGGCAAATCCGGCTATTTAAATGACATTCCCTTGACCCTGCACTACATCGAAAGCGTGGCAGCTCGGTACGATGGCTTAAGCCAGTTTCACCAATGGTTAACGGACGTGGTATTACCCGCCCAACAGGCCTATGAAGCAGCGCGCAAGGTGAATAACTGATGCGCGCCATGATACTGGCAGCAGGGTTGGGCACGCGCATGCGCCCGCTGACCGACCATTGCCCCAAGCCCCTGTTGAAAGCGAATGGCAAAGCGCTGATCGACTACCAGCTGGAACGCCTAGCCAAAGCCGGGGTTACTGACGTTGTCATCAACCATGCGTATTTGGGTGACCAAATCGAGCAGCACGTGGGCGACGGTTCGCGCTGGCAGTTGCATGTGCAATTTAGCCCAGAGCCAGCCAACGAACCCTTGGAAACCGGCGGGGGTATTTTTCAGGCTTTGCCCCTGTTAAGCCCAGACGGCGAACCGTTTTTAGTGGTCAATGGCGATGTGTGGATCGACCTAGATTACGCCGAGCTGATGTCACAACAGACACGCATGACTGCTGCGTTAGCGCAATCGGCGGTACCGTTTCCGCTGGCCCATTTGGTTATGGTGGATAACCCAACACATAATCCCCAAGGGGATTTTGTACTGGACGACAATGGCTTATTAGCCGATCGGCAACAAAGCGACGGGCAACATGACGCACACGCTGGCGGCTTAGCATTGACCTTCAGCGGCATTAGCGTGTTGCACCCAGATTTGTTTAAACACAGTCAAGCCGGTGCGTTTAAATTGGCACCGTTACTCCGCGACGCCATGACAAAAGGGCGTGTTAGTGGTCAGCATTATTCAGGATATTGGTTAGACGTGGGCACACCGCAGCGTCTACAAGCGTTAGATCGTCATCTTTGTGAAAACCCAAGGTATGTATGAATTTTTTTAGCAATCAAATTTGGGCCGGTAAAATCATCGGCGCGTTTGTTGGTTTATTAACCGGTGGCCCGTTTGGTTTAGTGGTGGGGCTGCTGGCGGGTAATGCATTCGACCGCATGTACCAGCAAAAACTCGCGGCACCTACGTATGCCCGTGATGAAAGCCAAAGCATTTTCTTTCGCGTCACGTTTTTAACCATGGGCCAGTTGGCCAAAAGTGATGGCCGCGTCAGCGAGCAAGAAATCGAACAAGCTCGTATTATCATGAACCAAATGGGCTTAAACGAGCGCCAGCGTAAAGACGCTATTGCGTTATTCACCGAAGGCAAAGAACCTCGTTACGACCTCACCTATGATTTAGAGCAATTCAACCGTGCGGTGGGCAGCCGCGGTAGCTTGGTGCAGTTGTTTTTAGAAATTCAGCTTACCATCGCCTACGCCGACGGCGATCTAAGCCTGTCGGAAAAACGCCTGCTGGATAAAGTGTGTCGCACCTTGGGGGTATCGGCACTGCAATTTCAATACATACACGCGCGAGTCCGTGCCGCACAAGCCCAGCAAAACTTTCGTCAGCGTACAAACTCCGTGGATGAACTGCGTAACGCCTACGGCATTTTAGGGGTTGCACCCAGCGCCAACGACGCCGACGTGAAAAAGGCCTATCGCAAACTCATGAGTGAACACCACCCCGATAAACTGGTGAGTAAAGGCCTGCCCCCAGAAATGATGGAAATTGCCAAAAACAAAGCGCAAGAAATTCAAACCGCTTACGAGGTCGTGCGTAAGTCCCGCAAAGCGGCTTAGTTTTCTTTGTTTTAGTGCAGATTGAGCAATTCAAACCCCTCGACCCAGAGGGGGAATACGCTGAGTGATGGGTGGCGTTCTAATGTTTCATGTAATGTTAAAAAAGCGTCTTGGCATTGTTTTATTTCGGCGTGTGTTGGCGGTATAGATTCATGGATGGCTAAGTAAGGTCGTTGCTGAGTTGCGCTACTGGCCAATAGGCTAAGGTTGTTTTTTGTTTGCCACTTTTTTGCAAGTGGTGTGGGCAGCACGGCGGCGAATACATCACCATGTAGTAATAGCGCCAGTGCGCCGTCATAGCGTCCGCTTTCAAAAACAGCGCTGCTGTTTAAGTCCAGTCCTT
>JBFHVZ010000323.1:0-3264 GCA_041589295.1 Pseudomonadales bacterium | reverse complement strand
GCCAGCATGTGCGCCGTCGTATTCCGCAAATGGCGTGGAGTCTGTTTACCGGTGTGGCGCGCCCCGGTGCCGAATCCAGCGCGGTGAAAAAATCAGCCAGTTTGATCGAGATACTGGCGTGGTGCCATGTGAATCAGGTGATGGGGAAGGGAACCAACATCATGCTGTATCAAGGGAGGCAGCACTTAAATGATTACGAAATCCGTGAAATCCTCGGTACTTTCCAACAGCTGAACCTGCCCAGCGATTACGACACCCATTTTGAGTTGCCACCCAGACCGCACATGGTGCAGTTGTATGTGAACGTGTTTGTGGACCCTATGAGCCACTACACCCGCAAGGGCATGCACAAAATCTCCAACCGGACTGACGCGCTGGGCTACAGCGCACTCAAAGAAAACCTCGTCCTCACCGTGGATCAACTAGTGTATAACTCGTGGCGCGAGGTGTTGGTCACACGCTATGAAGGGCAAAACACACTGCTTAGGGTGATCGAAGACTACCTGCTGGCGTTTCCGCATAATCCTGATGTACCGCCGCGGTTGCAGGATATGCCGCCGGAAGTGAGTGTTTACTGCTTTTCGCCGACCCGTCCTAAGGCCATTGCCAGTCGCGTGCATGATGTGCTTGAAGGGGTGCGGCAATGCTTTTACGGCCATGGTGGGCAAAGCGCACGCTACGTGTTGCAGGTCAGTAACACCTTTCATGTAATTCAGTTGGTGCAGGGCCAGCCGACCATTTACCACTTCGATCGCCCCAGCGATTTGCTCTCGCACTTGGCCAAACCCCAGTCCCGTTACAGTCAGATCGTGCTCGACAGCGAAGCGCTCAAAGGCACGGCGCTGCGCTTAGTGTGCGAGCATGTGCATCCGGGTCGTATCCAAGTGTATTTCTTAAACCAAGGCAAGCACGCCCATGTGTACATCATGGATGAACGGGGCTCTCTGACGTTTTGGCGCACCCCCATGTTTAACGAAGCCAGTTTGGTGAATCCGTTGCACCGATTTTTACGGCAGGTGGAATACCACCAAAATCGGCATCGCGGTGACATGCCGCAAGAGCGGCAAATGGAGTTTTATGAAATTGTATTGCCCACAAAAAACGAAGGCATGAGCTTGCGACCGCTGCGCCCCAATGAAGGCATCAGTGACCGCTACTTTGATGTGCATGCGCAAGTGGATTTAGACGCCCACAACAAACTGGGCTTTACCCTGTTCTGTGAGCAGCAGGAGTTTTCCCATTTGGAGCACGGCGACCAAATCTACAAGGCGCTGGTGCGTCATGTGGTGCGCAAGCGCAAAACTGCGCGACCTTACCCCATTTACATTTCGGATTTAGCCATTGCCGATCGCCTGCAAAAACGCAGCGCCGGTCAAACCCTGCAAACCGCTCGTTACCTTGCTTACAAACTCAAGCTGGAAGCACGGCTGAATCAAGCGTTAAAAGCCTTGTACCCAGAGCCGCCAAAGTAATCTGATTTAAAACGCCACACTGGTGGTACAGCTGCTGACGTCTGTCTTTAACGTTTGTAAATCCGCGGTGCAGCCATCGTACATCACGCCCGCGCTACCTGCCGGATCGGCTAAATCAATCACGCCTGCGGTTGTGTTTGCATGGTCTTTCATGATGACTCTTGGGCCTAAATTCGTGCGAGGAACGTATAAGGCGGTACTGTGCAGCGTGCCATCTTCCAAGTATGTGTAAATGGCTATTTGCTCATCGTGGAAGTACACCAATTCACTTTGTACCTGAGTTTGGTTGTAATAATTTTGATAAAAGCGGCCGCTTTGCTGTGCGTGGTTCGGTGTGTCGTCGTAGCCAAATGCCACCCAGTTGCTGAAAGTGACGCCATCGTAGGTGCCATCCCACACCACGGTCCAACTGTTCCCAGTGGTGGATTTTTGTAAGGTTTGTGTGAGACCGCCATAGCTGACTTGAAAGCCTTGTACATTGGCGAAGGCCGCGCTGGTGCTGTGGCCTAGGTTGAACATTTGCGTATGCGGGCTGCTGCTGACGCTGGGCAGCTGTATCTTGTTGTTGGTGGCATTGGCGTTGTTGCTATTGCTGTTGTTTGAGCTGGAGCCTGAGCTGCCGCCTCCGCATGCGCTTAACCACAAACACATCATCACTGGGGTAATAATCCGTACCATCATAGGGTCATCCTTTTTTTTAATTAGAAAACGGAAAGGTGAGACGCCAATAATGAAAAGGATCGTGCCAATTCTTAACTGAGGAATTCCATAGGTTTTGGTTGAATCAAACCTGCGAGCGCTAAAGCAGCCCCATTTTCATGGCAATAAAAATGGCGTGCTCACGGGTGCGCGCACCTAACTTGTCGCGCGCATTGCGTAAATGAAATTCGATGGTGGCCTCAGAGCGCTTAAGCAAGTCAGCGATATCTCGCGTGCGCATGCCACTGGCGCACAGCGCTAAACAACGACGCTCACGGGCGGTGAGCGATACCCGTTCATGGTTAGGATTGTGATGTGAGTACTCGCCTAGTGAGCCTGTTGACGATTCACTTTCCAGTTCATCGAACTGTCCGGCAAACAAAGCAGCGTAATAACTGATTAGTTGAAGGTAGGGCAGTTTGTCATCCAGCAGGCGCGTAACTTCGTGACCGCTCAGCCGCGAACCAATATTCCAAGCGCGTATTTGGTGGCCATCGAAACGTTGCAGTGTGTTGGAAAAGCCCGAACGGAAACCGCACTCGGAGGCTTCATTGATGATTTGTTTTTCTGCGGGTGTGAGGTAAGGGTGTTCATGAACATGGTCGATGCCAGTTCGCACGGTTCGATAATGGGTGGCGCAGTACCGCAGAAAGGGGTCGCGCTCCATGAAGCCTTGCTCGACGTAATGCTCATTCCAGCTGGCTTCGAAGTTCGACGCCACCTTGATGTCGCGCGGGCTACCCCTTAAATAAATCGCGCGGTCAAAGCCTTCGTCGGCTAGGCAGCGAAACACCTGTTGCCAAAGCTGGTGTGGGGTTGATTGCTTTTCCAAAAGCTCAATTAGCCGTTCTCGTTGGTGAAACATAGAGGCTCCCAAGCGTGTCCATTCATCCATGTGGGCCGGACTATTCTAACGTCCTCGCCTTATAACGTAAAAACCCACACAAATGACGGGGGCTGTAGAGGACTGAGAGCGGTATCAATCGCGCCGCCAACCCCCTATAATCCACCGTTATTTTTGACGAATGTTCAGGCGAGAGAACTCTATGAGGATGGCGGCGCGGATAACGGCCCTAATGACCTTGTTATGGTT
>JBFHVZ010000322.1:0-3276 GCA_041589295.1 Pseudomonadales bacterium | reverse complement strand
TTTTGCTTGTGAGCTTGTTGCTGTGGTTTTGTTTTAAATCTGTACGTTATATCTCGAAGTATTTAAGCCAAACTGGCGTAAATATTTTTACGCGAATTATGGGGTTGATACTGGCGGCAGTGGCCATCGAGTTTTTAGCGAACGGCTTAAAAGGTTTGTTTCCGGTGCTGGCTTAAGTGATCGCTTTGATATAAGGCTGGAAAATGAATGGCGAGCAAGAAGGTAAAAGTCATCTTGCTCGTAGAGGCAATAATAAAAATCGGCGGGCTTAGTAGGTTAAACCAAGATTCAAGCTCGGGCCATGCTGAATAATGGTTTGCTCGACTCTGGCGCGATCAACTCCAAATGCATTTTGACTATCTGCCTGGTAGCCAGTCATGTTAAATGAGTATCCGCATGCATAGGAAAACTTGCTCGTAGCTCCCAAGGAAATATCTTTTGCCAGACTAACCTGCACAGAAAACTCGACAATGGTTAGAGTTTCGGTATCTCTATCTGGAGTTGAGCCTGATCTTGCAATGATATTGGCCCGACCTTGATCGCTCATTTTGCCTTGAGCACTACCCAAACCCAAGAATACCGAGGTTGCCATATACCAGTCCGAGCGGCTAGCGCTCTCCTTTAACGCTTCTTGAAAGCCGTCAATGAACAAAAAGATCTCATAGCCTTCTATCTCGAATTCTGGGTCTAAGCCATCCTTGGTTACCGTACGATCATTTCCTAGGTCAATTAGAAGAGGGTGCTCCAATACAGTCGGCGCTGACATATTTAGGTAACGCAGCCCAACTAAGTGATATTGCAAGTCTAAAGAAAAGTAGGTGGTATCAACCTCTTCTGTTTGTGCTGGCGAGCCGTCGCGCACCGATTGCGAAAATGTACCTACATATGCACCTCGACGAGTACGAAACGTAATGTCATTGCTGGTCAAAGAGGCTAAAAGTTTTAGATTGTCGCTGGCTGACTCTTGGCGTGTGCTTAAATCGAAAAAGCCGTAAAAGTCAGAGCTAAATTGGTGAGAGCCTGTAAGTGTGATCCATAAGGCGTCTTCAATTTCGTATTTATTAGAAACGCTTTCAGTTGTTACGCCGTCGTACCTATCCTCCGTTGCGGAAAAGTTTAGGTAATCAAAGCCAAGCTGATAGCGAGTGTCGGCCACCGCATGAAAGCAAGTGCCTAACAGCGCGAGAGTGGTTAAGGTTTTTGCTTTCATGCATTTTGCTCTTAATTAATGCTTTAAATTACATCACACGCATGCCGGGTTGTGCACCTTCGTGAGGCTCCAGCAGCCATAGTTCGTCTCCACCAGGACCTGCAGCAAGCACCATGCCTTCTGAAATGCCGAATTTCATTTTGCGCGGCTTAAGGTTGGCCACCATTACGGTGAGCTTGCCGGTTAGTTGCTCTGGTTCGTATGCGGCTTTGATGCCAGAGAATACGTTGCGAGTTTTGCCTTCGCCAATGTCCAGTGTGAGTTGTAATAGTTTACCTGCACCTTTTACGTGACTGGCTTCAACAATTTTTGCGATACGTAAATCCACTTTGGCGAAATCGTCGAATTCGATTTCGTCAGCAATGGGTTCGCTTAACGTGGTCGCTGCACCAGTGGCGTCTGCTGATTTTGCCGCTTCGGCTTCTGCGTCTGCTTTTTCTTTTTCAACAACGGCGTTGACCTTGTCCATTTCCACGCGATTCATCAGTGGTTTGAATTTATTAATCTCGTGATTGGTCAGTGCAGTTGTTCGTGCATCCCAGTCGAGATTTGGCACATTTAAAAAGCTCACAACATTGGCGGACATTTCTGGCAGGACAGGCGTTAAGTAGGTCATGAGTACGCGGAACAGGTTAATACCCAAAGAGCAGATGCCGAGCACCTCAGCTTCTTTGCCTTCTTGCTTGGCCAATGCCCAAGGTTCTTTTTCGTGAATATATTCGTTTGCTTGGTCGGCAAGTGTGATGATTTCACGAATGGCTTTGCCGAATTCACGGTCTTCGTAAAACTTGGCAATGTCGTCGCCTTTTTTAACGAAGGCTTCTAGCAATTCAGCGTTTGGCAATTCTGATGCTAAAACACCACCTGCTTTTTTAACAAAGCCTGCGCAACGGGAGGCAATGTTAATGACTTTACCTACAAGGTCGGAGTTTACGCGCTGAGCGAAGTCTTCGAGGTTTAAGTCAAAGTCATCAACGCGATTATTTAGTTTGGCGGCATAGTAGTAACGCAAATATTCAGGATGCAGATTATCTAAATAAGTGCGCGCCTTAATAAACGTACCGCGAGATTTAGACATTTTTTCGCCATTAACCATTACATAGCCGTGGGCCCAAACCGCGCTAGGTGTACGAAACTGTGCGCTGGATAGCATAGATGGCCAGAACAAAGCGTGGAAATTAATAATGTCTTTGCCGATAAAATGGTAAACCTCGGTTTTGTCTTGCGCGTCTTTCGCCCAAAAATCTTCGAAGTTTAAACCGTCGGTTTTGTCGCACAGCTGTTTGAAGCTGGCCATGTAACCGATAGGGGCGTCCAGCCAAACGTAGAAGTATTTGCCCGGTGCGCCGGGAATTTCAAAGCCAAAATAAGGTGCATCGCGGCTGATGTCCCATTCTTGCAGGCCGGTTTCTAACCATTCTGAAAGCTTATTGGCCACTTCGTTTTGCAAAGTGCCGCTACGCGTCCAGCCTTTTAGGAACTCTTGGAATTCTGGTAGTTTAAAAAAGTAATGCTCGGATTCCTTTTCCACCGGGGTTGCACCGGACATCACTGATTTAGGTTTTTTTAATTCTGATGCGTTGTAGGTGGCACCACAGCTTTCACAGTTATCGCCATATTGGTCGGCAGCGCCACACTTGGGGCATTCGCCTTTAACGTAGCGATCGGCCAAAAACATTTCTTTTTCTGGGTCGAACAGCTGCTTAATGCCGCGCACATTGATATGGCCGTTTTCTTTTAAGCGGTTGTAGATCAGTGCTGATAGTTCGCGGTTTTCTTCGCTATGGGTTGAACCAAAGTTATCGAACTTGATTAAGAATTCGGCAAAGTCTTTTTCGTGGTCGGCTTGAACGCGGGCGATTTGTTCTTCTGGCGAAATGCCTTCTTTCTGCGCGCGCAGCATGATGGCGGTGCCATGGGCGTCGTCAGCACAGACGTAGTGGCATTCGTTACCGCGCGACTGCTGAAAGCGAACCCAAATGTCGGTCTGAATGTATTCAAGCATGTGGCCTAGGTGAATTGGACCGTTAGCATAGGGCAGGGCGCTGGTAACAAGAATGCGACGC
>JBFHVZ010000321.1:0-3342 GCA_041589295.1 Pseudomonadales bacterium | reverse complement strand
GCAATTGTTGTACGCCGATGCAACCGGTGAGGCGTGTCCTGAGATTATTCCCTTTCCAGAAATTAAGCTGAAAAAGGAAATCATCGCACCGTCTACCACGGACTTTTTTATTCACGTGTGTTCGGACCAGTTTGATTTGGCACTGGAGCTAACCCTGTCGGTTTTGCATTGGTTTCAACACGATGCTCAGCTTACCGAAGAAACCGTCGGCTTTCGTTATTTCGGCGAACGCGATCTCACTGGTTTTGCAGGCCACACAAAAGAACAGCTAACGCCAGCAGAAAAAACCAAGTATGCGGTTATTGATAAATCGGGCTCAGTCGAAGACGGTGGCTCGTACGTGAATATTCAACGCTTTGTGTTTGATATGCCTCGCTGGCAAGGACTGGCGGAAAGTTCACAAGAGGAAGTGATGGGCAAAGACAAACGCACAGGCAACGACATTTGCCCAGATGAAGAAGACATGCCGCACATCCATCGTGTGCGTCAGGCCGGAAACGTGAATATCGTTCGTGCTGGTATGCCTTACGGTGATGCCAAGGAGCAGGGCCACTTCTTTATTAGTTACGCCAACAAAGCCGATGCGTTTGTGCGGATTTTGGATGCCATGACGCACTGCGATGCCTTCGGTCACTCCGACCCTCTGCTGCGTTACGCGAAGCCGGTTTCAGGTGCTTCGTTGTTCGCCCCATCCGTTGATTTTTTAATTAAACATAGCCTGTAAAAGGAGCCTGCACTGCTATGATTAAAAATTAGCCAATGGTGAAACTTGGCCGATTCCGTATAAATGTTGATCTAAACTCTTGTTCTATCACAGAAAATACGGAAATCAGTCGACCCAATTCATTGCATTTATTGCGGGCTTTCCCGATAATTGCGCCGATTTTTTAACTCGCTGCGAATGGAACTTAAACATGAGCACTGCTACTGAGCATCCAACCTATAACTATAAGGTGGTGAAATACTTCGCCATCATGACCGTGGTTTGGGGCATCGTGGGTATGGCCGTTGGTGTACTCATTGCCTCTCAACTTTATTGGCCTGCGCTGAACTTCGATACGCCGTATCTGACGTTCTCTCGCTTACGTCCTCTGCATACTAATGCTGTTATCTTTGCGTTCGGTGGCTGTGCCCTGTTTGCAACGTCATACTATGTTGTTCAGCGTACCTGTCAGGCACGTCTGTTTTCTGACTCACTGGCTATGTTCACCTTCTGGGGTTGGCAAGCCATCATCGTCGCGGCAGCGATCACCCTACCACTGGGTTTGACCTCTGCTAAAGAATACGCTGAGTTGGAATGGCCAATCGACATCGCCATCACTATTGTGTGGGTGTGTTATGCCATTGTTTTCTTCGGCACCATCGCCAAGCGTTCGCAACAACATATTTATGTTGCTAACTGGTTCTACGGCGCATTCATCATCACCATCGCAGTTCTGCACATTTTCAACAGCATGGCGATTCCTGTTTCTGCATTTAAATCTTACTCGGTTTATGCGGGCACCATCGACGCCATGGTTCAGTGGTGGTACGGCCACAACGCGGTAGGTTTCTTCCTGACTGCGGGCTTCTTGGGCATCATGTACTACTTCGTACCTAAGCAAGCAGGTCGTCCTGTTTACTCTTACCGTTTGTCCATCGTTCACTTCTGGGCACTGATTTCTATCTACGTTTGGGCTGGTGCTCACCACCTGCACTACTCTGCACTGCCTGACTGGGCGCAATCTGCAGGTATGATCATGTCTTTGATCCTATTGGCTCCATCTTGGGGTGGCATGATCAACGGTATGATGACGCTGTCTGGCGCATGGCACAAACTGCGTACCGACCCTATCTTGCGCTTCTTGGTTGTATCTCTGTCTTTCTACGGTATGTCTACCTTCGAAGGCCCAATGATGTCTATCAAGACAGTTAACGCTCTGTCTCACAACACTGACTGGACTGTTGGTCACGTACACTCTGGTGCGTTGGGCTGGGTTGCCATGGTTTCTATCGGCGCCATCTACAACATGCTGCCTGTGACTCTAGGCAAGAAACAAGGTGAGCTGTACTCAACTGAATTGATCAACGTTCACTTCTGGTTAGCGACCATAGGTACTGTACTGTACATCGTTGCGATGTGGGTTAACGGTATCACTCAAGGTCTGATGTGGCGTGCAGTAAACGACGACGGCACCCTGACTTACAGCTTTGTTGAATCTCTTGAAGCCTCTTACCCTGGCTACTTCATCCGTGCCCTTGGCGGAGCAATCTTCCTAGCCGGTATGTTTGTAATGGCTTACAACGTCTACATGACGGTTCGTAACGCATCCCGTGAAGAGCAAGCGGCTGCCCCTGCGCAGGCGTAAGGTAAGAGAGAGGATAACCATGAAACACGATATTGTTGAAAAGAACCTCCCCCTGAGGATTGTGCTGATCTTTGTTGCGATCAGCTGGGGTGCTCTGGCAGAAATCATTCCTCTGTTCTTCTTGAAAGAAACCACTGAGCCTGTAGATGGTTTAGAGCCACTTTCTGCTGTTGAACTAGAAGGCCGTGACATCTACATCCGTGAAGGCTGTAACGTTTGTCACACCCAGATGATTCGTCCGTTCCGTGCTGAAACTGAACGTTACGGTCACTACTCTCTGGCAGGCGAACACGTATACGAACACCCATTCCTGTGGGGTTCTAAGCGTACTGGTCCTGACCTAGCCCGTGTTGGTCAACGTTACTCTGACGACTGGCACCGTGCTCACTTGTACAACCCTCGTGACGTAGTACCGCAATCCAACATGCCTAGCTTCCCTTGGTTGTTTGAACAGACTGTCGACGGTCGTTACACACCGAAGAAAATGGAAGCACTGCGTACTGTAGGTGTGCCATACACCGACGAGCAGATCGAAAACGCGAAGGCAGAAGCTGACGGTGTACGTGAAATCGATGCCCTTGTTGCCTACCTGCAACAACTGGGTACTGTGATTACACAAAAACGGTAAGCGTAATGGATATTAATGACGTGCGCGGTCTGGGCACCGTATTTGCCCTAATCGCCTTCATCGGCATCATCGCTTGGGCTTATAGCTCAAGCCGTAAAAAACGCTTTGAAGATGATGGCGACATCATCTTTAAGGATGACGATATCGCGCAACGTTCTGCACAAGCGGAGAGAAAAGAAAATGAGTGAACTAAATACCTTTTGGCACTTATGGGTAAGTGCCATTGTGATCGGCTCCATGATTGCCTGTGGTGTGCTGATCGTCCTGACCCGTAAAGGTCAAAAGCATAACGAAGAAACTGACCAAACCACTGGTCACGCCTTTGACGGCATCGAAGAACTGGATAACCCACTGCCAATGTGGTGG
>JBFHVZ010000320.1:0-3345 GCA_041589295.1 Pseudomonadales bacterium | reverse complement strand
CCGTGAGCGCACTGGGTTAACCAACGAAGAGTTAGCTCAGTGTCAGGTGCATATACATGTTCCTACTAACCCCGATTATTCTTCGTTGAATGTTGCCGCAGCGGTGCAGGTACTGTGTTATGAGCTGCGTATGACGGCGCTGGCGCAAAGCGGTGAGTTAGATCAGGATTACGCGGGGCAGTGGGGTGTGAGCTGGGATCAGGACTTGG
Source organism: Pseudomonadales bacterium (assembly GCA_041589295.1). Lineage (GTDB taxonomy): Bacteria > Pseudomonadota > Gammaproteobacteria > Pseudomonadales > Oceanobacteraceae > Bermanella. The sequence goes on along the minus strand of JBFHVZ010000320.1, from coordinate 3,136 downwards.
CCACGCAAGATGATATGAACGGTTTTTTCCATCACCTCGAGCAAACCTTGGTTGAAATCGAATTCCTCGACCCCAATAATCCCAAGCAATTAATGCCTCGGCTTCGTCGTTTGTTCCAGCGTGCTGCGCCAGATAAGACTGAAGTGAATATACTTAGAGGCATTCTCAAAATGGTTTTGAAAAAAAGAAACCATTGAGGGACGGAAGCCAACAGAAGTGCGAAGCTTAGCTCGCTTTTCCAAACTAGAGATAATTGTGTTTTTTAAATCTATACGTGAAGACATTCGGTGCGTATTCGACCGTGATCCGGCCGCACGCAATACCTTTGAGGTCCTGACGACTTATCCAGGGCTCCATGCACTTCTACATTATCGTCTGGCTCACTGGTGTTGGACCCATGGTTTAAAATACGTGGCCCGTTTGATTTCGTTTATGAGCCGTTGGTTAACAGGTATCGAAATTCACCCCGGTGCGACCATTGGCAAAGGTTTTTTTATTGATCACGGCATGGGAGTGGTGATCGGTGAGACTGCCGAAATTGGCGACAACGTAACCCTTTATCACGGCGTCACCTTGGGTGGAACCAGCTGGAATAAAGGCAAGCGTCACCCGACCTTAGAAGATGGAGTGGTGGTGGGTGCCGGTGCGAAAGTGCTGGGCCCAATTACCATTGGTAAAGATGGACGCGTAGGCTCAAATGCGGTTGTAACTAAAGATGTTCCAGCAGGCGCAACGTGTGTTGGGATTCCCGGTCGCATTGTCATTAAGACGAAGTCTGCATCGACCGAAGCGGATCGTCGCCGTCAGGCCATGGCGGATAAGATTGGCTTTGATGCCTACGGTATGACCGACGAAATGCCCGACCCGATTGCGCGTTCCATTCATAACATGCTGGATCACATGCACGCCGTGGATGACAAGATCGACCGCATGAGCAAAGCCCTTGGTGAGCTGGGCCATAACGAATGCACTGGTCAACTGCCGGAGCTAAAAACGGAATTGGAAGACGAAAAGTAGTTTCACTGCATCTCTCAGCATCCTCAAAAGGCAGCTTCGGCTGCCTTTTTCATTTTTAAATCAGACTGTTCCGTTTCAAAGCCTTTCCGCATTACTCAAAAATATATATTGTGCACAATCTAATTGTTGTAAATAAATGTCTCGTGCTATTCCGGCATGGGTTTGAGTCCTAATAAACTGAGGAAACGGTTATGAAACAATTGATTAAGGCTTTTTGGGTGGTCAGCACAGTGTGGATGACGGCGCAGGCGATGGCCGCAACGCCCAATGAGCAGGCCAAGCTAGACATTCAGGCGGATGATTTTGGCTGTATGTTAGATATGACGCCGGTGCGTGGCTTCTATGTGGATAACTTAATTGAAGGCGAGCTGGCAAAAACCGTTGCCGTGGCCGAAGCCGGTGAAGGTGTGTATCCAGCGGGCTCAGTGGTGCAACTGGTGCCGGGTGAGGTGATGGTAAAGCACCCAGCGGGCTTTAGTCCGGCCACTAAAGATTGGGAATTCTTTGAGTTAAACGTGTCAGTCCAAGGCAGTGAAATTCATAAGCGTGGCTTTGTGGACGTGGTGAACCGCTTTGGTGGGAGCTGTTTTGCGTGTCACGCACAGGCTAAGCCTCAGTTCGACATGGTGTGTGAGACAGGTCATGGTTGTGAGCCAATTCCGCTAACCAGCAAAATGACCCGTTTGTTGCAAAATACCGATGCCCGTTGTGGTGGTCGCTATCAACCCACAGCAGAAGACGCGCAGACCATGAAGCAGCTACAAGCCATTTTAGGGGCTATGGCAAAGCCTCAGTAAGCGTCTTTCCATCTCCCTTCACTGTACAAAATCTGATAAACTCCGCGCCCGTAATTTTAAGGGTGCGGCAGTTCCTCCTCAGAGCGCCACTGCTTCACTAATAGGTTAGGTGCTAGGTGCTGACGTCATAGCCAAAGAGTCTAAATAGCCTACTGTTTCGAAGGGTTATTTACTTGACTGATTTAGTCGGAATTATCATACTCCCCCAGTCTAAAACGAGGGGAGTTCGCTATGCGTTTAACCACCAAGGGTCGTTATGCCGTAACGGCCATGCTGGATTTGGCTATCCATGGTCAAAATTCACCAGTCAGTCTAAATGATATTTCTGGTCGTCAGGGTATCTCCCTGTCGTACCTTGAGCAGCTCTTTGCAAAGCTGCGCCGTAACCAGTTGGTGACCTCTGTGCGTGGTCCAGGCGGTGGATACCGTTTAGCCCGCGAAACCAAAGACATCAATATTGCAGAAGTTGTTGATGCAGTGAGCGAGTCCATGGATGCCACTGCCTGCCGCGGAAAAGGCGACTGTCACGATGGTGATCAGTGCCTAACTCACCATTTGTGGCACGACCTAAGCGAACAGATACACGCATTTTTGGCCAAGATCACCATTTATGATCTGGTCAGCCGTCAAGAAATACGCGAGGTCGCTCATCGTCAGGACGAGCGTGCGCACCTTAAGAATCGTGATTCATTGATTCAATTGACGTCCGCCTAAGCGACCGCCAGCGATTGAACGATTAAGAGAAGAAGTACCCATGCAGTTGCCTGTTTATTTAGATTACGCCGCCGCAACACCAGCGGACCCCCTAGTCGTGGAGACCATGGCGGCGTGTCTGACGTTGGACGACAACTTTGGCAACCCGGCCTCTCGCTCGCATAAATACGGTTGGTTGGCAGAAGAAGCCGTGGAAACCGGTCGTCGTCATCTAGCCAAACTGATCGGTGCCGATGCTCGCGAAATCGTCTGGACTTCAGGCGCAACCGAAGCGGACAACCTTGCCATTATTGGTGCTGTTGAATATCTCACTGGCAACAATCCAGCCTCAGGCAAACACATTATAACCAGTGCCATTGAGCACAAAGCTGTATTGGATACCTGCGGCTATCTCGCGACGCGAGGTTATGAAGTGACGTATCTAACGCCGCAGGCCGATGGCCGCATTTTGCCCGCGCAAGTGGCCGAGGCTTTGCGCGACGATACCGCACTAGTCAGCCTGATGTACGTAAACAACGAGTTAGGCAGCATCAACCCGGTTGCGGAAATTGGTCAGCTTTTGCGTGAAAAAGGTGTGCTATTCCATGTGGACGCCGCGCAAGCGGTGG
>JBFHVZ010000319.1:0-3367 GCA_041589295.1 Pseudomonadales bacterium | reverse complement strand
CTCGCGGGTGCATTGATAGTATTCACCGGTAAATGCCCGCTCGGTGCCCTTTTCGCGGGTAACGTAGTAGGTGAACTCGTCCAATTCTTCGCGCCACTGTTCAGGCGTCTTTTGCAATTTATCCGACATTCGGGTGTTTCCTTTTAATTCGCCCCTAAATTCGCCCTCGGGCACATGGGCTGAGCGCTTGGAGCCCTGTTAAAACAAAGGTATTATGCTGCGTTTTCGCGTGTCGTCCTTTCTAAAAACGGCACGTCACCTTTACGCTGTTTCGGGTTTGTCATGCACGAATTTCAAAAGTCTAACAAATTAGCCAACGTTTTTTATGACATCCGTGGACCCGTCTTAACTCAAGCCAAGCGCATGGAGGAAGAAGGGCACCGCATTCTAAAGTTGAACATCGGCAACCCCGCCCCCTTCGAACTGATGGCACCGGATGAAATCCTGCAGGACGTCATTCACCAATTGCCGAACAGCCAAGGCTACAGCGACAGTAAAGGTATTTATTCTGGCCGCAAAGCGGTAATGCAGTATTGCCAGCAAAAAGGCATCAAAGGCGTCGAGATCGACGACATTTACCTTGGCAACGGCGTCAGCGAACTCATCGTCATGGCACTACAAGGCCTCATTAACAACGGCGACGAAGTGCTGATCCCCTCCCCTGATTACCCACTTTGGACGGGCGCGGCTAGCCTAGCCGGTGGCACACCCGTGCACTACCACTGTGACGAAGGTGCAGACTGGTATCCAGACATTGAAGACATCAAGCGCAAAATCAGCCCGCGTACCAAAGCTTTAGTGATCATAAACCCTAATAACCCAACCGGTGCGCTGTACCCTAAAGAAATCTTGCTTGAAATGATCGAGATCGCTCGCCAAAACAATTTGGTGGTTTTCTCTGACGAGATTTACGACAAAATCATTTTTGACGAAGCTGAACACGTTTCTACCGCCTCGTTAGCCGATGACATTTTATTTATTACCTTTAACGGTCTTTCAAAAACCTACCGTTTAGCGGGCTTCCGTTCTGGCTGGTTAATTGTCAGCGGCGCAAAACACAAAGCTAAAGACTATTTAGAAGGCCTCGACATGCTGTCGTCCATGCGCCTGTGCGCTAACGTGCCTGCGCAGTACGCCATTCAAACCGCATTAGGCGGCTACCAAAGCATTCAAGACTTGGTAAAACCAGGCGGCCGTATTTACGAACAGCGCATGACCACCTACAAGATGATTAACGACATCCCAGGGTTAAGTTGCACCAAACCTCAAGGTGCGCTTTACAGCTTTGTAAAAATGGACCAGAAAAAGTTCAACATTAAAAACGATGAACAAATGGTGCTCGACCTATTAGAGCAGCAAAAAATTCTGATCGTGCACGGCACGGCGTTTAACTGGAAAGACCCCGACCACTTCCGCATTGTTTTCCTACCAAGAGTGGACGACCTAAGCGAAGCCATTGGCAAAATCGGGCGCTTCTTCGAACACTATTCGCAGTAGCAAAAGTCCCTTACCAATTAAAAGAACACTAAACGCAACAAGCGCCAACGCATTATGATCGACGTACACATAGACGACTTTTATCACGACGTAGCCGCCACACTGCTGAGCTTGTATCAGCAGTTTCCGCGCAAGGTCAGTTTGTACGTGGAAGACATCAGCGGCCCAGACGACGTGGACGAATTTGGATTACACAGCCCACGTCACCTTAGCTGCATTGGCGCATTGCTATGGCTTAAAGACGAAGGCTTTATTCGCTTCGACGACCTCGTCCGCGAAGAAGCCATCGAAGCCGCTACCCTTACCAGCAAAGCCTTTGTACGGTTAATCCAACCCCGCCCTAACGACTTTCTCGACCAGCTTAGCAACGAAGAACTGAGTGAGTCCGCGTTAAAGCAACACAGCACACTAGCTTTTCAGCTACACAAAGCCCTAACCGAACACGACAGCATTCAGATACGGACGTTAGTGGAAAGGTATTTTTTGGGGGAAAGCTAAAAGCCGGAGGCATACCGCAGCCATGACTTTTGCGCTATCTTGTACAAATCACTTGTACAACACACCAAACGGTGATGCCATGCAGACAGTAAATATTAGCGATTTTAGAGCTAACCTATTGAAATATCTGGAAAAAGCAAATGCTGGCGAGCAAATCAATGTCACCACTAATGGCAAGTTGCTAGCCACGATTACCGCACCCTCACAGCAAAAGCAGCTCGCTCAGCAACAACTGCAACAGATCGCTCAAAGCGCTCAAATTCTCGATGTTGTTACCCCCACTGACACCGAGTGGGATAGCGAGCTATGATTTTGCTCGATACATGCGCCATCATTTGGGATGCGCTGGATCGCAACCAACTGACTAAAAAAGCACTCAACGCAATAAATAAAGCCGATGAGGCTGGTGCCTTAATTATTAGCGATATTTCTCTTTGGGAGATTTCTATGCTCGTTCAAAAAGAGCGGCTAAAAATAGAAACATCAGCCTCTAACTTTATGAACCTATACTTGCAGTCCAGACAAATCTCTGTGGTACAAAATTCACCAGAAATTGCAGAGCTCTCGGTCAGCCTAAGCCCAGAAATAAATAAAGATCCTGCCGACAGAATAATTAGCGCCACATCTATCATTCACAATGCGCAGCTGGTGACAGCAGACCAGAACCTTATCAATAGCGATATCGTAGATACTCTATGGTGAGTTACCCGTTTAAAAGAGCGACACCATGAGTCACACGCTTTATAAGTTGAGTACTCGTTCGTATTCTTCACGGGCATCGTCGTGAATTTTGACGCTTGTGGGTTCCGCCGACCTTTTTCAAAAGACAGTCATCCTAAGAAAAAAGCGCTAGATGATCCAGCCGATATTTCATGCGTTTATCCGATGGTATTGAATATTCAAGCGCGTAAGGTTTATGGGTCTAATCATGAATCAAGGATCGAGTCATGCCTAAGCCCCGTTCTCAGCAAGTGTCTTTAGAAGCTACGCCTTTTTATCATTGTGTTTCTCGCTGTGTGCGCCGCGCGTTTCTGTGCGGTGTGGATGCGTCCAACGGTGCAAGTTATGAGCATCGTCGTGCGTGGGTGAAAGAACAGCTTTTAAAGCAAAGCGAAGTATTTGCCATTGACGTGGCGGCGTACGCGATCATGTCCAATCACTATCATGTGGTACTTCATATTAACAAAGCTAAGGCAGATGCTTGGACAGACGAAGAAGTCATTGAGCGCTGGCATTCTTTATATAAAGGCAATCCGCTCAGCCAACGCTTTATGCTGGACCCTGAGCAACTTTCGCAGGTTCAGTGGGAACGCTTGCAAGAATACGCGGCAGTGTGGCGTGAACGATTGTGTGATATCAGTTGGTTTATGCG
>JBFHVZ010000318.1:0-3381 GCA_041589295.1 Pseudomonadales bacterium | reverse complement strand
GCTGCTTGTGTACGTGCAGTGAGGCCCGTTGTAAAAAGCTTTCGGCTTGTTCATTTTCATTTAGCGTTGCGATGCCGGTACTGAGTTGAAGCTCTCCGGCTACGGGCCACTGCCGTTTGGTTAGGTCGGACTGCAAGCGCTCTTTTAGTACTACTGCGCCTTCCATGGGGCAATTGGGTAGCAACAAATAAAATGTCCCTTTGCCGTCGTGAAAAGTCTCGTCGCCAGCGCGCACTAGGTTCATCAACTCATCACGGAAATGATGCAGCAACTTTTCAGTGGCAGCCTGCCCGTGAATTTCCACCACCTGTGTGTAGTCCTCAATAGTAATTGCAATTAACGACAGCGTGCGTTTTGTCACCTTGCTGCGTGCGATTTCTTGTTCAAGCATCTTAGATAAGTGGCGGCGATTATAGGCACCTGATTGCCCATCTGTGACCGCCAACGTCATCAAGCTCGTGTGCTTGAGACCATTTAGGTAGGCATAACACCAAGATGCTGCAGCCATAAGTAGATATACCAGCTCGGCGCGCCATTCATCGCTATTTAGCCCCTGTTGTGCCAGCTGGAGTGTGGTGGCAAGCAACAAAATGACGTTTAAGGCACTGGCCAATGACAGTGATAATGCGAAAAAACTAAGAATAGGGAAGCTGTACAGCCAATGCAGACCAATGTCGGTATGAAATGCTAGTTGGTACTGAATTAAAACGGCCAGTAACAGCAATACGCCTTGGTTGACGTAGACATTTACCGCCGGTTCACGAATCAAATACAAGTACAAGCTGGCAAAAATGCTGGCGGGTATGGCGATTAAATGAATAAGCACTGCTTCATAGTGGCCCAAGAAATAGTGAGCAATGGCGTTTAAAGTGAGCGCGCCGCCCAGTAACGCGTACAGCAGGGCCAAAATTTGTGAGCGACTTAGCTGAGGGTCAAAAATCATAAGGCATGCTCCACTGGGCTTATGGGCATCAGGTTCGCTGCGTTTAGTTGCGCCTTGGCATTTGCAAGCATGGATTCAGCAGTATCATCCACGTTTAGGCTAGTCATACCCAAGGTAGTTTGTTGTTGTAGCGACTTTGGGAGTTGTCGCAGCACTGATCCCGAGAGATTTTTTGCCTCAGCCGACGTGGTGTGTGGCAGCACCACAGCAAAGTCATCCGTATGTAAGCGGTAAAACGAGTCGAACGGCCTAAGGTGGGTAGCAATGGCACTTGCTGCTTCTTGCATCAGTCGAGTGCGGTTACTGCGTCCTGCGTTGCGAACCGCTGCGCCTGTGCCGATGAGCATTAATAACAACCCAGTTCCTTCGCGTTCGGCGCGGTTTATTTCAATGCTGAGTTCAGGGTGCAGCCGCTTTTCTTGTTGTGCGCCTGTGGTTAGGTCAGCACTTACAAGTGGCTCAAGTAATTGATTGGTACGGGCTTTAACAATGGCCATGAACAGCGTTACCAAGGTGACACTGGTAAAGGTAAAGCAGATTTGCGCTTGAATGAGTGGGTCGCTTAGACGAAACGTCACGTAGCCAGCCGCTGGCAGGTAAAGGCCCACCAAGATAGCGGCCGTTTTTAGCGAGAACAAAAAGAAGGCCGCTAGTGGGTAAAAGTACATCCAGTAAGCGGCTTGTCCGCCTTGTTGCCATGTGGCCCAAATGGAAAAGCTTGCCAGCAGAAAAATAAACAAGCCTTCAAGGTAGCTTTGTTCGGCATGGCCGCGAGCCAATAACAGCAGTAAGCCGTTAATCACCATCAGCATGGACAAGCTGGCCGTAATCAATGCCAGCATGGGGGCATTGGCTTGTAAATCCAGCCATGCCATGGCACCTAGTGCTGCGCCCACCATAATGGAGAACAATATTTTGGTGTGAGCTACGATTTGGGGCGCTTGCATGGATGTCCCTTCCTTTCTATCCGGTGCGCGAGATGTGTATAATCCGCCGCTACTCATTATTTACTATGCTGGCAAGGCACTCGCCTGTAAGTCCCTGTCATTAAAGTTTAGGTAATCCTGATGGATGTGAAAGCATACATGCAGCAGCTGGGTCAGCAAGCCCGTGTTGCTTCCGCCGATATTGCGAAAGCCGATAGCGGTGCCAAGAACAAAGCCCTGTTAGCCATTGCAGATGTGATTGAGCAACGTCGTGAATCACTGATGGCGGCTAACCAAAAAGATTTAGACCGTGGTCGCGACAACGGTCTTGATGCTGCCTTGCTGGATCGTTTGGAACTGACGCCAGCCCGCATCGACACCATGATCGAAGGTTTGCATCAAGTATCGGCATTGCCAGACCCAGTGGGCGGCATGACTGATTTGGATTACCGTCCTTCGGGCATTCAAGTGGGTAAAATGCGTGTGCCTTTAGGGGTGATCGGCATAATTTACGAAAGCCGTCCAAACGTGACCATCGAAGCAGCCAGCCTATGTTTAAAATCCGGCAATGCCGTGATTTTACGTGGTGGCAGCGAAGCCATTGAGTCGAACCAAGCGTTGGCGGCATGCATTCGTGAGGGGTTAAAAGTGGCCCAGCTACCTGAGCATGTGGTGCAGGTGGTTGAAACCACTGACCGTCAGGCGGTAGGCGAACTGATTACCATGCCTGAGTATGTGGACGTTATCGTGCCACGCGGTGGTAAAGGCCTGATTGAGCGCATTAGTAACGACGCCAAAGTCACCGTGATCAAGCACTTAGACGGCATTTGTCACGTGTACATCGATGATCAAGCAGACCTGAGCAAAGCAGTGAATGTGGCTATTAACGCCAAAACCCATCGCTACGGCACCTGCAACACCATGGAAACCTTGTTAGTAAACGAAGCCGTGGCAGAGAAGGTTCTGCCACAACTGGCGACCGCCTACGGTGAAATTGGTGTGGAACTACGTGGCTGCGTTAAGACTAAGGCTGTGATTGCCAACGTGGTCGATGCGACGGATGAAGACTGGGACACTGAATATTTAGCACCGATACTGGCCATTAAACTGGTCAGCGATATGGATGAAGCCATTGCGCACATTAACCGCCATGGCTCACACCACACTGACAGCATCATTACCGAAAACTACACCAAGGCTCGTGCCTTCTTGCGTCAGGTAGATTCCAGCTCGGTGATGGTGAATGCGTCTACACGCTTTGCTGACGGCTTTGAGTACGGCCTTGGCGCTGAAATAGGCATCAGTACGGATAAAATCCATGCGCGCGGCCCGGTTGGCCTTGAAGGTTTAACCTCGCAAAAATGGATCGTACTGGGTGACGGTCATATCCGCGCCTAACATGCTATGAATACCTCCACATGAGCACCTCAATGGTTGTATTTGGCGGCACATTTGACCCCGTTCATTTTGGGCATTTGCGCACCGCCAGCGAGCTGGCTGAGGTGATGGGGT
>JBFHVZ010000317.1:0-3458 GCA_041589295.1 Pseudomonadales bacterium | reverse complement strand
GGGGTGGATGCTCGCTGCGGTTTTGAATCTTGCTGTATTTCAAAGCAGGTTCAGCTCAAAGCCTGTTCGAGATTCTGTCGCATAGGCTGACGGAGTTGCTTGAATGCTCAGCCTTGGCATCTGCTTCTGTCCGCTGCAAATCGCCGAGCGTCCGTCAGCAGAATCCCAAGTCTTCGCTTGAGGTCTCGCAAAGCTAGGGCGACAGTTGTCGTATAGGCTAGCGGAGTTGCTTGAATGCTCAGCCTTGGCATCTGCTTCTGTCCGCTGCAAATCGCAGCGAGTAAGTTTTTCCCAAGCGTTTAACTTTGATTTTTACGCTGCTTATCGCCGAGCGTCCGCCAGCAGAATCCCAAGTCTTCGCTGGCTGTTTTGAATCCTGCCTTGTTTTAAAGCTGGTTCAGATCACAGCCTGTTCGAGATACTGTCGGCCCAGCGCACTGGCGATTAGCTGGCCTTGTCAAAGCTGCGTTCCAGTTAGGCACTGCTGCCAGCGATTTGCGGAGCTGGGCGACAGATGTCGAATAGGCGAGAGGAGTTGCAAACGTCGCTCACGCGTTTACTGGTTTGAGTTTTGATGCGTACGCGTTTTCAAATAGCTGATCCATTCTTCGCCTTCAACGGGTTTGGAGTAAACATGACCTTGAAAGCGATCACACCCTAATGCACGCAGTTTTTCGATTTGATAGCGGCTGTCCACATCTTGCGCGAGGACTTCGACACCGTAAATATGGGCGATCTCCATGACCACACGAGTGACGGCGGCGTCCATATGATCGACGTCGATGTTACGGATACTGGCTTGGCCAATTTTTAAAACTTTGATGTTGAGGTGTTTCAAAAAGGTCAGGGCCATCTGGCGGTCGGCCAACGAGCTGACGTTAACCGCAATGCCAACGCCGTTGGCGAGGTCCATAAAGTCTTGCAACAATTCGGCGTGTTGCATCGGGATCACTTCGTCCACTTCAAACATCAATTGGTGTGCAGACAAACCACATGCGGCCCAGTGGTCCGCGACAAAGCGGGCAAACTCTTGGTTGCGAATTTGTTTTAAACCTATGGGTAACATCACAGGAGCGTCGTCAGGCCAAGCGTCGAGCTTCTGCCAAGTTTGCAGTTGTTGGGCAACGTGTTTTAGTAGCCAACGATCCACTTCGTCCACTAAACCGCTGCTTTCTAACAACGGCTGAAACACCTGATTAGGTATCACACCAGCGGTTGGATGACGCCATCGTAAAATAACCTCGGCAGCGGCCAGTTCACCATTCGAGCCTAAATGCACGGGTTGAAACTGCACCATAAATTCTTCGCGGCTAAGGGCTTTTTGTAAGCCCTGTTCCATGTTGTTACGCGCAATGGCTTTCATATTGAGCGCTTGCGAATAAAACCAAAGTCCTCGGCGGCCTGTTTCTTTGGCGCGCAATAACGCAGCACTGGCTTGGCGAAACAGCGCGTCTGCATTCATATCGCCTGAGTCAGCCAGTTGACCGCCAATGCCCAGCGTAATGACGATGGATTGCCCATCCACCATTAATGGCTCTGAAAACTGTTGATGAATTTTACTGGCGATATGCCCCAGCATGGCTTCGTCTTGCAGGTCTTCGATTACCAATGCGAAGTTATCATTGTCGAGGCGTGCGAGGGTATCGGATGCGCGCATGACTAAACCAATGCGTTGGGTCACCACTTGTAAAATTCCGTCGGCGGTGCGTTCGCCATGTTGTTCGTTCATTTCGCGAAAACGGTCCACGTTCATCAGTAACAAACCGGTCAAACTTTCACGACGACGCGCCATGGTGAGCGCATGATCAAGGCGATCAAAGCACAGTGGTCGATTAACCAAGCCAGTGAGGCGATCTAGCTGTGGTTGCATACCGGGTTGTCGAGTTTGTTGCAGTTTTTGTCCGTCCAGCAACATGGCTAGGCCTTCGCCTGTGCAATGTTCTGGGCTGATGTAAAACGCGGCGCCTAGGCGGATGGCTTCTTGCCCCCAGTGCTTTTGATCGGCACGCACCAGTACCACAAAGCGCACGGCACTGAAGCGCTCGCATAGGTATTTGGTTTCGGCCAGCATGCGTTGCGGGCTAACACGTAAATCAATCAGCAAGGTAGGGTGAGCCTGCGACATCAACCAGCGGCTAACATCATTTAAACTGGCGCTGCTTTGCCATTGGAAGGCGTCCAGCCATAAACCGAATTCACGACTGGGCCCCGAGCCTAACGCATAAACGAACAGCTCGGGTTTGGATTCGGAAGGGGTAGATACTGCAAGTGACACTGACGTAATTTCTCCCTATTCGCCAGAGGTGCTCGTTGGATTTTTATCGAGCACCGTTCACTAGCAAGTATAGGAAGGATTAGTCAGAGCGCTCGGCGAAGTTACATTGTTTTACGCCGAGTTGAAGGATTAAACGCGCCGTGTTTACACCGAGAACGGGTAGGCGATAGGGTCGTGGTGTTGATAACCATGCACTTTAAAGTCGTCCATAGTGACCCAGGTTTCGAGGTCTTCTAGGGTTTTAATGTCTGGGTTAATTTCCAGACGCGGTGACGGGAACGGCTCGCGCTTCAGTTGCACGTCGCGCATGAGTTCGAGTTGGTCTTCGTAAATATGGGCGTTCACAATTTTGTGGTACGCCATGCCAGCTTTTTTACCTGTAATTTGCGCCATCAATGCCAAGAAGGTAAACACTTGAATCTGGTTGAAGTTCAAACCCAGTGGCACGTCGCACGAACGTTGAAAGCTGGTCAGGTACAAGGTATCGCCTAATAGCGAAAAGTTGTGGGTGTGCATGCATGGGCGTAAACAGCCCATGTGGAATTCACCGGGATTGTAGAAGGTCATGATCTCGCCACGGTCGTCCACACCACGGCTTAGGTCGTCGACGATCTTACGCAGTTGGTCGATGGTGCCCCCATCGGGTTTGGCCCACGCGCGACCTTGTACGCCGTAAACGCGGCCCATGTCGTCGTCGCCTTTGCGGTACGGGTTATTCAACCAAGCATCATTAAGGTTGGCGTTGGCGTCCCAAGTTTTGGTGCCTAATTTGCGAAAATCGGCGGCGTTGTCGTAACCGCGAATGTAGCCGATGAACTCGGCAATGGCGGATTTCCAATAGCTTTTGCGGGTGGTAATCAGCGGGAATTGGTTTTCGCCCACGTTGTATTCTAGGTCGGCGTTGATCACCGTTAGGCAGCGTTTACCCGTGCGCTCGTTTTCGACCCAAGTGCCTTGGTCCACAATGCGCTGACATAAATTCAGATATTGCTGCATAACGTTTCTCTTACGGTTAATTGCGTTTTAAACAGGTGCCGTTTGCTGTTTACCTAGGTTGCTTGTCTGCATCGCTCAGCCTTGGCATCTGCTTCTGTCCGCTGCAAATCGCAGCGGGTAGATTTCTTCCAAGAGTTTAACTCTGATTTCCACGCTGCTTATCGCCGAGCGTCCGCCAGCAGAATCC
>JBFHVZ010000316.1:0-3460 GCA_041589295.1 Pseudomonadales bacterium | reverse complement strand
ATCAGCCATATCTTTTTCGGATTCTTTATTTGCTTCTGGCGCAGCGTCATCTGCGGCTTTTGGTTTATCGTCCGCACTTTCGTCCGCGTTTTCGCTAGGCTCATCAGCAGGGTCATCATCCATTGAGTCAGACGGCTCGACGCTCTGTTCCGGCGCATCCGTTTGATCCATTTTCTCTGCCAAATCCGGCATGATGGATTCGTTAGGCGCTGCAATTTCTACCGACTCTTCTTTCACATAATATTCATGGGTGAAATCAGGTGGTATTGGGAAAGCAAGCTCAATGGATTCCGGTTTAACACGGAACTCTTGGTTTTCGCCCAAGGTGCCTTTGATATTCATCGACACTTCGTAAACACCCGGACCTTTGTCTGGAGCGACTTCAATTTCCCACACGCCTTCTTCCACCCAAGGAATAGACTGAATAATGGAATGCTTGTCTGGCCCTTTTAATTTGGCAATTACACGGGTATCGGCCACCTTAACCGCAGGGGATTGCGGAATCACGCGCACAGCGTAACCCATTTGTTGACCGATTCTGCGTTTACGAATTTCAAATCCAACAGGCTGACGCACTTGCAAATAGGCTTTGCGCAATCGTTGAAAGGTTTTGCCATCGACGCGTATTTGCAGTTCGTATTCGCCTTCTTTACTTAAGCGCGAAATACTTTCTTTATAACGACCATCGGCGGGAATGTTAGCCGGATCCGAAATGACTTTACTGCCACTGCGACCTGACTCGGTGGTCATTTTCATTTCCACCGTCATTAACTCCAGAAAGGCTTTGCGCTTAATGATATTACCGTCTTCGTGCAAGTAGACTTCAAAGTCAATTTGCTGACCAGGGAACAAGTTTGTTGGCAGGTTTTCAATTTCCATTTTCAAATCACTGACCACAGTCACGCGATTATCGGGATCCAGATCTGCCAGAATTTCCCACTCCCCCGCTTCAGGCTGCTCAACCGTGACTAAGTCATAAACACTTTGGCCAAACCAGCGCGCATTGGGAATAGCTTTAATTTGACTGATGACATTGCCAGACGGGTCTTTTAATTTTGCAGCAGGCGTACCGGGTTTGCGAAAGATCAGTGCAGTAAATTCTTGCACACTGTTATCAATGGTAAAGCGATTGTCTGGCGAAAGCGGAACTTGTTCGGCCACTTCTGGGGCCGCTTGGTCAAAGGTTTTCACAAACGCTTTAACCAACTCTTCGCTGTTGCGCACGACGGCCGCCATACCGCCGGTTTCTAACGATAAGCGGTCAAGCAATTGTTTATCCGCATTATCTGACAAGGCAATGGTGTGAATTTTTGTGCCAACCGCTTTGTACTGTTTAAGGATGTCTTTCAGTATGCGATTCCGTTCTGCTTCGTTTTTTTCGTCTTTTTCTGGATCATCATCGTCGGCGATATCCACTAAACCGTCAGTCAGTAAAATAACACTTTGTGCGTAGCCAGAATCTTTTGCCATTTTCCACATGGCTTTTTCCATGGCTTCGCCAATGTTTGTGCGCAAACCGTGAGAGTTGATTTTATTAGCCTGAGCTTTTGCATTGTCGCGCCATGCTTTATTCACGGTTTCGGGCGTGATCAACATATTGACCCACTGTCCGAACGTCCATACACCCGCTTGGCTGCCCTCTGGCAACATTTCCACAATAAGATTTAACGCAGGTATGCGTAAATTATTGGGATCGTTTTCCTTCATGGATCCAGAGATATCAATAATCACGCGCACGTCAGAAGCTTTGTCTTTCGGAATCATCTCTGTGCGTTGCGTTTTAGGCGCACTGGTGTTTTCCGATTTTTTAGCCGCAGGGGTGGCAGCAGAAGTTGGTGACGTAGGTGCTGCTGTTGCGGTGGCTGGTGCGGTTGTTCTAGCAGGTGCTGTCGCTGGCTTTGGTGAAAGCTCGGGTGAAAGCTCTGTTGAAAGCTCAGGCGAAGGCTTTTGAGAAGATTCGGGTGTCGGAGCAGGTAAAGATTTCGGAATTGCCGTAGTTACCGCAGCAGGAATCACTTGATTGGCTGCACTCGGTAACGGTGTTGTTGTTGCTGCTGGCGTTGCGGCTTTGGCGGCAGTCGCAGCGTTGGCCGTTGAGGACGGGGCTGCCGCAGTCGGTGCAACCACATCGCCGGGCGCCGCCAATGCACTAGAGCCCAATAGCAGGGTATAAAGGCTGGCGAGAAGCAAACCAAAGCAGCTTTGTATGCGTCTGCTTTTAAATACTATCATCCTTGCCTCTCACCTAAGATTTCCAAACTTCACTGTCTATTATAGAAGGCAGTATAGAAAATCTATTACATAGTGGACTCTAAAACTCGGCGTCCTTTTTCTGTGATATGCCAACGCACACCATTTTTACCACTGACTTTACCCGCTAAACTGCGTGACACCAGTACGTTTAAGGTTTGTAGCATGGTGGCTTCGTCGTTATTGGATTCGCGACATAAACCCGCCAGCGAACGGAAAATATAACGACCCGTTGCCAACATTTTCAGCGCCTTGGACGAAGTTACATCCAGTTCTTCGTCGTATTGAACCACGGTTGTCTCTTCGTCTGGCTCTAGGTCTTGTTCGGTTTCGGTATCAATCAAGGGCAGTAATTCATTTTTAATAACACGCAAATCATGATGTACCGATTCGGATTGTTCGCGCGCATGACGGGCCGCATCCAAAATACGGTCTGACATATTGGTGATAAAAAACCGCGAAGCAATGGCGCTGATTAAGCAAAAGCCTGTGAATATCAGCAGCCGTGACGGATCACCCTGGGTTTCTAAAATCAATTCGCTGTTGACCAAGTCGAGAATCACCGGCACCAAAAACGCAGCACCAATGCCGACGACAAGACAACGGGGTAAACTGGTTGCGTCAGGGTCATTGTCACCATATAGGTAATAATTCACCAAACCACCGAATATGCCGGCCAGCAACATTACAGTTGCCAGAATAAAGATATGGTTAGCCATCTTCCTACCTCTTTTTTCTCCCTAAAAAGGCGGCCATTGCGAAAGGCTGAGCCGTTCCTTTTACCTTTTCTGTGCGTTACGGTCTTTGCTCGGCTGTTATTTTTATACGGCGCGCGCAAAGAGAATCGCGGATTTTGTCGTGTCCTTGTTATAAACCTAGCCAATAATCTGAAGAGTGCCACATAAGAATAAAAAGCAAATTCGATTTCGTCCTAAAGCGTCCCTGTCTCATTTTATCTGGTCATTTTACGAAGATAGAAAGTGACATTTTCTTAACGATAAAAACAAAAAAGCCCGACAATTTTTTGTTGTCGGGCCTAGTTTTTCATTAGATGTTTTTTGGAATCGTTCTTCGGATTTTTTTAGTGATCGGTCTTTTTTAAACGTGGTCTAGGTTTAAACAGCGCATATAAAGCTAAGATAATTGCCCCTAACATAAGCGCACCTAACAAAGGGACAATGCCCATCATGGCGGCTTTTACACCTTGAGT
>JBFHVZ010000315.1:0-3467 GCA_041589295.1 Pseudomonadales bacterium | reverse complement strand
GGTGAAAATTCCTTTTTGCCTAATAGTAAGTGATAGCCCATGGCAGCCATGGGTCAAATGAAGTGATGCGTTCTACCTCTGAGCAGGGCTTTATTCTCAGCCACCATTGGCATGATACCCCCCAAGGTCTGTGCCTAACCTATTGGCTAAGCACGGACCAAGGCCCGGTGTGCCTGACGTTTCCTCAGCAGGAAATCGTGTGCTTTGCCCCCGCCACGCAGCAAGCCGATGTGCCTAACTGGCCAGAACTGCGCTGTGTGCCGCTAGCGCTAAAACACTTTCGCTTTGGCCCTGTGCTTGGGCTGTACTGCCGCGATTACAAAACCCTGACGCGCTTGCGCCGTCATGCACAAAGCCATGACTTACCCCTGTGGGAAGCGGACATCAAACCCGCCGACCGTTTTATGATGGAGCGCTTTATTCGCGGTAGCTTGGCGTTTGAGTCCACCACTGTGGATAACATCAACCCCAAGATTCGCCCATGCGATTACCAACCCACACTGAAATGCCTATCGCTGGACATTGAAACCTCCATGCCCACCGCCCACACCCCAGAGGTGCTGTACAGCATTGGCTTTGTGGGGCAACACCAAGGCGACGATGGCACCACAGAGCACCCAGCAAAGGTGTTCATGCTGGGCGACCCTGATGCTTGTTCACCTTCAAACACACCCGATTGGCTTGAGTTGGTAAACAGCGTGCCCGAGTTACTGCACAAGGCGAATCAATGGCTGGCCGATTATGACCCTGATGTGTTGTTGGGCTGGAACGTGTTGAACTTTGATATGACGGTGCTGGCGCGCATTTATCAACAGCACAACATCACCTTTGATTGGGGCCGTCAGCGCCAAGCCATCAGGCTGCGCAACGGACAAAACAACCTGACGTTTGTGGATATCCCCGGACGCGTCATTGTGGATGGCATCGACGCGTTGAAAAACGCCACTTACCACTTCAGCAGTTTTTCCCTTGAGCACGTCAGTCGCACGCTGTTGAGCACAGGCAAGCAATTAAAATCCTTAAACGACACGCCCACCGACATGCGGCATCGCGGCCAAGCCATCACCGACCTGTTCCACCAAGACAAACTGGCGCTAGCTCAATACAACCGGCAAGACTGCCAATTAGTGTTGGATATTTTTAATCACACTCACCTGTTGGATTACCTGATCGAGCGCAGCCGCTTAACCGGCCATACGCTGGACCGCGTGGGTGGCTCCGTGGCCGCGTTTGAATACTTGTATCTACCCAAACTGCATCGCGCCGGTTACATCGCACCGAATATTGGTGACGGCTTTGACGACATCAAAGCTCCAGGCGGTTTTGTCATGGACAGTCGCCCCGGCATGTATCAGCACGTTTTGGTGTTGGACTTTAAAAGCCTGTACCCCAGCATTATTCGCACCTTCAAAATCGACCCCATGGGGTTAATCGAAGGACTAAAACAACCGGACCCACAACACAGCGTGCCCGGCTTCAACGGTGCTGTGTTTCACCGCGAAAAGCATTTTTTGCCCGACATCATCACCCAGTTATGGCAAGCCCGCGACGAAGCCAAACAACGTAAAGACAACGCCGCGTCCACCGCCATCAAAATCATCATGAATTCGTTTTACGGCGTACTCGGTAGCGAAGGCTGTCGTTTTTACGACACGCGTTTATCCAGTTCCATTACCCAGCGCGGTCACGACATTATTCAGCGCACTGCGCAGTGGATCGACGCGCAAGGCTACCAAGTCATTTACGGCGACACCGACAGCGTGTTTGTATGGCTAAAAGATAAACTGCCTAAAGATAAAGTGCCGAGCGAAGAAGCCGCCAGCGTGGGCGAACAACTGGCCCGTGATCTCAACCAAAGATGGCGCGACACGCTAAAACGTGAGTTTGATCTCGACAGTGATTTAGAACTGCAATTCGAAACCCATTACAGCCGATTTTTAATGCCCACCATTCGCGGCAGCGAACTGGGCAGCAAAAAACGTTACGCCGGCGTCACCGCCCAAGGCCAACTGCAATTTAAAGGCTTAGAAGCCGTACGCAGCGACTGGACGGCCCTCGCAAAAAACCTGCAAACCGAACTCTATCGCCGCGTATTTAACGACGAACCTTATACCGATTTTTTAATGCGCATGGTGGACGACATGAAGCGCGGTAAACTCGATGACCAACTGGTCTACCGCAAACGCATCCGCCGCAATTTATTTGAATACGTGCGCAACGTGCCGCCACAAATTCAAGCAGCGCGCAAAGCCCACGCTTGGTATCAACAGCATGCTTTACCGTCGCCCTATGAACACGGCGGCTGGATCGAATATGTCATTACCACGCAAGGGCCAGAACCCTTGGAAGACCGACACAGCCCGCTGGACTATCAACATTATCTGGACCGACAAATGGCCCCAGTGGTGGACAGCATTCTGCACTTTTTAGGACAATCCTTCGCTCAGCTGGTAAACCCGCAGCAGGATATTTTTTCGTAAGGAACGACATATGAAAAGGAACGAAACATGGACAGGACACTAACCCTGTATCAAGTGGATGCGTTTACGCACTCGGTATTCGGCGGCAACAGCGCCGCCGTGGTGCCACTGACAGACTGGTTAGACGACGCGCACATGCAACGCATCGCCATGGAAAATAACTTATCCGAAACCGTATTTTTTGTACCAACAAAAGACAGCAAACAAGCCGAAACCCCAAAAGGCGAAACAGCCCAATTTCATATTCGCTGGTTTACCCCCAAGGTCGAAGTGGATTTGTGTGGCCACGCCACCTTGGCGGCGGCCCATGTGATTTTCACTTACTTGCATCCACAACTGACGCAGGTGCAGTTCGACAGTTTAAGCGGCCCATTAAGCGTCAGCCGTGAAGGCGAGCGCTTAACCATGGACTTTCCGAATCGCATGCCCACGGCGCTGGACGATGCTGACTTGTTAGCCGCCGTCGAAGACGCGCTTGGTGCTAAGGTAAAATCCTTACACCAAGCCCGCGATGTTTTAGTGGTGCTACACGACGAGCAAACCGTACGCACGCTCACGCCGGACTTTGCCAAACTGGCACGCTTAGAAAAGTTTGGTTTTTGCGTCACCGCCCTTGGCGACAGCCCAGAGGTGGATTTTGTTAGCCGCTTTTTTGCGCCAAACCAAGGCATCAACGAAGACCCAGTTACTGGCAGCGCCCATTGCACCTCTGCGCCGTATTGGGCGGCACAACTTCAAACCAACACCTTGACCGCCGTACAAGTAAGCGAGCGGGTCGGCCATTTACGCTGCGACGTGACACCGCAACGTGTGCTGATTAGCGGTCAGTGTGTCACCTACTTAATTGGCCAGATGTATTGCTAATGAAGACACAACCCCAGCTGGATCAACTTATCCAAACCATGCTTAAAGACGCCATTGTCAGTGCGCAACCCTTGCCGCAGTGCGAAGCCATTAAACTGTGGTTGG
Source organism: Pseudomonadales bacterium (assembly GCA_041589295.1). Lineage (GTDB taxonomy): Bacteria > Pseudomonadota > Gammaproteobacteria > Pseudomonadales > Oceanobacteraceae > Bermanella. Next base: position 18 of record JBFHVZ010000315.1, on the reverse strand, counting down.
TAGACCCCTGCACCATGC
>JBFHVZ010000314.1:0-3483 GCA_041589295.1 Pseudomonadales bacterium | reverse complement strand
GCTTTTCACGTAGACGTTCGGCATCTTCTAGCGAGAGTACCGCAGGCAGGCCCGGTTCGTGGCCATCCGGCACAATGCGCTCACGGGGCGGTACTTTGAACTGAGTCGACGATGCTTTAGGCAGATTTTTATATTGGTACATATAAAAAGCTTCAACCTTTTCTCGCGCCCAGTCGGTTTTCTTTAAAAACTTTACACTGGATTCAACGCTTGGATTGGTTTTAAAGCAGTTGATGTTGAGATAGGCAAACAGTATTTCGAAACCGTAGTGATCCACAATTTCTGTTAATAAGTTCTTTAAGCTCAACCCATGCAGCGGATTGTTTTTATAGTTAATGCCGTCATCCATTTGCGATCACCTTTTGCGACAGTGGATTATTTACCAATACAAAAACTAGAGAATATCCGACCCAGTAAATCATCACTGGTGAATTCCCCTGTGATCTCACTAAGCGCGTGTTGCGCTTGTCTTAAGTCTTCGGCCAGCAGTTCGCCAGCTTGAGCATAAAGTAACTGATCCATACCTGAATGAAGGAAAGACTCTGCTTTGTGTAGAGCTTCGATGTGACGACGACGGGCGATGAAACCACCTTCGCTGGCGGCGTTGTAACCCATGACGGCTTTTAAGTGCTCGCGCAGATCGTTAATGCCTTTGTCTTCTTTTGCAGCAATTCGAATGATGGGGCTCACGCCGTCAGGTTCGTTAATGCCGGTTGTTTCCCCTTGCTGTATACCTACTTGCTCACCAGTGAGGTCAGCTTTATTGCGTACAACCGTGATGCGCTCTGGGTGAGGCAGTTTATCTACAAACTCTGCCCAAATAAGATGTGGGTCCGTGGCTTGGGTTTCGGTGCCATCCACTACCAATAAAACTCGGTCGGCCTTGGCGATTTCATCCCACGCCCGTTGGATACCAATGCGCTCCACTTCGTCGGGCGCATCGCGCAACCCTGCAGTGTCGATGATATGCAGCGGCATGCCGTCGATGTGGATATGTTCGCGCAATACATCTCGGGTTGTGCCCGCAATATGGGTGACGATGGCGCTGTCTTTGCCAGACAGAGCATTGAGTAAAGAGGATTTGCCCGCATTGGGCCGACCCGCAATCACCACGCTCATACCTTCGCGCAGCAGCGTGCCTTGATTGGCTTCGCGTAGCACGTTTTGCAGATTGTTTTGCACCGCAACAAGGTCGGCTTCTACCTTGCCGTCGGACAGAAAATCAATTTCTTCTTCAGGGAAGTCGATGGCGGCTTCAACATAAATGCGCAATTGAATCAGGCTTTCCACCAGTTCGTGAATGCGTTTGGAAAATGCCCCTTGCAGCGAACGCACCGCGCAGCGCGCCGCCTGTTCCGAAGCAGAGTCAATCAGGTCGGCAATGGCTTCGGCTTGGGTTAAATCCATTTTGTCGTTTAAGAACGCTCGCTCTGAAAACTCCCCCGGACGCGCCGTGCGAGCGCCTAACTCAATAACGCGCTTGAGCAAAAAGTCCAATACCACAGGGCCACCGTGGCCTTGCAGTTCTAATACGTCTTCGCCGGTAAACGAATTAGGGTTTTCAAAATACAGCGCCAAGCCTTCATCCAGTGTGTTGCCTTGTGCGTCTTTAAATTGGGTGTAGTGGGCGTATCTCGGCTTGGGCACAAAACCGAGCACGGCCTGCGCAATGTCTTTGGCCTTAGCACCGGAAACGCGAATGATGCCAACGCCTCCTCGACCAGGGGCTGTGGCAATGGCGGCGATTGTGTCGGTGTTTAGTTGCATAGGGTTGCTGGACGCTCGACGGGAGACGAAAGACGCGATTTTATCATAGCCAGTGGGTACCAGGCGTTCCCATGTTCGATTCAACAGGTTAAAAAAACAAAAAGCCCTGAGGTTCTCACATCAGGGCTTTTCTTGGAAACGGCTAGCTTATTAAAAAAGCGTCTTGAGCTACGCAGCTCTTCGAGTCGTCTCCGGTTTCACATCAAGCAAAACTACTTATCAGCAGCTTCAATTTGGCGCGTGATATACCACTGCTGCGCAATGGACAGAATGTTGTTCACAACCCAGTAAAGAACCAAACCAGCAGGGAAGAACAGGAAGAACACGGTGAAGATCACTGGCATCAGTTTCATCACGCGGGCCTGCATTGGATCCGGCGGTGTTGGGTTTAACTGCATCTGAATAAACATAGACGCACCCATAATCAACGGCAGGATGAAGTACGGGTCTTTCAACGACAAGTCTTCAATCCACAGCATGAATGGCGCTTGGCGCAGTTCCACGGACTCCATCAATACCCAGTACAAGGCGATAAACACAGGCATTTGCACCAGAATCGGTAAACAACCACCCAGTGGATTAATTTTTTCTTTGCGGTAAAGAGCCATCATTTCTTGGGATAATTTCTGACGGTCATCGCCATACTGATCACGTAACGCCGTCAGTTTGGGTGCCACGCGACGCATATTGGCCATGGAGCGGTAGCTCGCTGCAGACAATGGGAAGAACGCCAGCTTAACCAACACGGTAAGTAGAATAATCGCGAAGCCCCAGTTACCGGCGATGGCAAACATCATTTGCAGCAACCAGAACAATGGCTGCGCCACCCACCATAACCAGCCATAGTCGATGGTTAGGTCTAGGTTCTCAGCAATTTCGGCTAGGCGATCTTGGTCTTTAGGCCCCAAATATAGTTGAGTAAAGGTTTCACCCTGAGTGCCCGGTGCGACAACGAGCGCGCTATCGTAGTAACCGCTTAAGTAAAAGCCAGCGGCTTTGCGGGTGTTGTAGGTGTGGGCAACATCAGTTGCAGGCACCCATGCACCCAAGAAGTAATGTTGCAAAAATGCAACCCAACCGCCGTTAACGCTTTGCTTGAACGGCGCGTCGTCCATGTCATCAAAGTCGATTTTTTTGTAGCGCTCATCCGGTAGAGTCAACGCCGCACCCAAGTAAGAGGCCATGCCCATACCGCCCATTTGAGACGGGTCGACACTGCGGTCACGCTTAAATTGCGCGTAGAAGTTTGCTTGCCAAGGTTGCTCGGATTGGTTGTCTACCTTGTAGCCCAGCTCGATTAGGTAATCGCCACGCTTAAAGCGGAATTCTTTAACCAGAGTCACGCCGTCTTGAACCAAGGTCAGCGGTACGATCAATTCATCTTGGCCGTCGGCCAATTCATAGCTGGCTTGTTCTACACGGTATTGCGCGCGCGCACCTTTATCCACACCGTTGGTGCCGACCAAACCGCTTTGAGCCACGTAAGTGCGGGTTGAGCTTTGCTCAAGCAACACAAACGGAATGTCTTTGTTTTGCAAAGACTGTGGATACGCTTTCAATGCAGCATAAATAATGTCGCCGCCCACAGGGTCGATGCGTAAGTCCAGCACGTCGGTCTGTACCGTAATTAAATCGGTGACAACGGCTGCCTGCTCACTTGGAATATCACTTTCAGTGGCCACAACAGGAGCATCGCTGTTAGCAGTGGCCTGATTG
>JBFHVZ010000313.1:0-3497 GCA_041589295.1 Pseudomonadales bacterium | reverse complement strand
TGATTTTATAGTCTATGGGTAGCAGTTTTATTGGGGCGCAGACAATGCCTGAAAATCAACTAACCTTAAGTAATGGAACCGACCATGAGGATGGTGAAGGGGGGCTAGCAGTTGCCACTTCCAAACCAGAATTAAAGCGGCCATCCATGTATCGTGTCCTCATGATGAACGACGATTACACCCCAATGGACTTTGTAATCGAGGTATTACGCAAGTTCTTTGGCATGGATGTTGAAAAAGCTACTCAGATCATGCTCGCCGTACATACTCAAGGTAGAGGTGTTTGCGGTATCTTTTCAAAAGATATTGCCGAAACCAAAGCCGCTCAGGTTATTCAGTATGCCCGAGAAAATCAGCATCCACTGATGTGCGATGTAGAAAAGGTCGATTAGACCAAAGGAGGCCACATGTTAAATAAAGATCTCGAAGCGACGTTAAACACCGCTTTCAAAGAGGCTAGAGCAAAACGCCATGAATTCATGACGGTTGAGCACCTCCTACTGGCGTTATTGGAGAACCACTCAGCAAAAGAAGTCTTAGTTGCATGTGGTGCCGACATCGACCGATTAAAGAAAGATTTATTAGACTTTGTTGACTCAACAACACCATTGCTTCCAGAGGATGATGAGGATCGAGAAACACAACCCACCTTAGGGTTTCAGCGTGTTCTGCAAAGAGCAGTCTTTCATGTTCAAAGTTCTGGCAAATCGGAAGTCACGGGCGCCAATGTTTTGGTGGCTATTTTTAGCGAACAAGAAAGTCAGGCTGTATATTTCCTAAAACAGCAGAATGTTGCCCGAATAGATGTCGTCAACTTTATCTCCCATGGCATCTCCAAACTAACTAATCAAAATGAAGAACAAGACGCAGAGTCAATGGAGGAGGACACCTCCACAGAGTCATCCGGTCAAAGCGCCTTAGAAAACTACGCCAGCAATTTAAATCGTCTTGCCAAAGAGGGCAAAATCGACCCACTTGTCGGTCGAGACGAAGAATTGCTTCGTACCATTCAAATTCTTGCGCGCCGCCGTAAAAACAACCCGCTTTTAGTAGGGGAGTCCGGCGTGGGTAAAACCGCCATTGCCGAAGGCCTGGCCAAACGCATTGTCGACGGTCAAGTACCTGAGATCATGAATGACGCCACTGTTTACAGCCTAGACATGGGCGCTTTGTTAGCGGGTACAAAATACCGCGGTGATTTTGAAAAACGCTTCAAGAGTTTGCTGGCCGAATTAAAGCGTCAAAAGCACGCGATTCTATTCATTGATGAAATTCATACCATTATTGGGGCTGGCGCAGCTTCGGGCGGTGTTATGGATGCGTCTAACTTATTGAAGCCTCTACTGAGCAGCGGTGAAATTCGTTGCATGGGCTCAACGACGTTTAATGAGTTTCGAGGCATTTTTGAAAAGGACAGTGCGCTTGCACGACGCTTTCAAAAAATCGACATTGTCGAGCCCAATGTTGATGACACCTATCGCATCCTAAAAGGACTTAAGAGCCGCTTTGAAGAGCATCACGATCTCAAGTACACAGACAAAGCTTTGCGTGCCGCATCTGAATTAAGTGATCGATATATTCGTGATCGTCACATGCCAGACAAAGCTATTGATGTGATTGACGAAGTCGGCGCAAGCCAACGTTTGCTTCCTGTAAGCAAGCGCAAGAAAGTTATTAATGTGGCCGATGTCGAGAAAGTAGTTGCGAAAATTGCACGCATTCCGTCCCGCACCGTTAACGTAGACGACAAGAAAGCTCTGCAATCGCTCGATAAAAACATGAAGATGGTGGTATTTGGCCAGGACGAAGCCATTACCTCGTTAGCTAATGCCATTAAGCTGTCGCGGGCTGGTCTTAAAGCACCAGAAAAGCCAATTGGCTCATTCCTGTTTGCAGGCCCGACAGGTGTTGGTAAGACAGAAGTTAGTCGCCAATTGGCTCATGTTCTTGGCATGGAACTCGTTCGCTTTGATATGTCTGAGTACATGGAGCGCCACACAGTTAGTAGACTGATTGGCGCACCGCCAGGTTACGTAGGCTACGACCAAGGTGGCTTGTTGACCGAAGCGGTAAACAAAACGCCTCATTGTGTGCTCTTGTTAGATGAAATTGAAAAGGCCCATCCTGATGTATTCAACTTGCTACTGCAGGTAATGGATCACGGCACATTGACCGACAATAACGGTCGTCAAACGGACTTCCGCCACGTTGTGCTAATTATGACCACAAACGCGGGCGCAGAAGCGAGCAGCCGCCGCTCAATTGGTTTTAACGAACAAAACCACACAACGGACGCCATGGAAGTAATTCGCAAGCAATTCACGCCAGAGTTCCGTAACCGCCTTGATTCCATCATTCAATTTGCGCCGTTAAACGAGCAAGTTATCGAACATGTGGTTGATAAATTCTTAACCGAATTGCAGGCCCAGCTCGACGACAAAAAAGTGGTGGTCTATGCAACCGACAAAGCTCGCAGCTGGCTGGCGAAGCATGGTTATGACCCAGCGATGGGAGCACGACCAATGGCGCGACTTATTCAAGAAAAAGTCAAGAAACCACTGGCCGAGGAAATTCTATTCGGTGGGCTATCTGCAAAAGGCGGTACTGTGAAAATTGATATTGCTGATGACGATGTCGTACTTGAGGTTGTGGAAGAAGAGGAAATGGTGGACGCCCACTAGTGGGGTTGCCACTTCCTCTGGTGTGGAGTTTGTACAAGTACAGGTTCAGTAGCAGCTAGAAACAAAAAAGCCCTTGATAAACTCAAGGGCTTTTTTGTTGGCAATCTACTTATCTTTTAACAGTTAACACGCTACTGGTTCGCTTGCTAACTTATTGCCGAGCTAAAACTAATTAACGAGCACGGTAGGTGATACGACCTTTGCTCAAATCGTAAGGAGTCAGCTCAACTTTAACTTTGTCACCAGTCAAAATACGGATGTAGTTCTTACGCATTTTACCTGAGATATGAGCAGTCACCACGTGTCCGTTTTCTAGCTTAACGCGGAACATGGTGTTAGGCAGGGTATCAATTACCTCGCCATCCATTTCGATATGATCATCTTTGGCCATTAAATCACCTAGGTTGGGTTAAAAACGGTGCGCATTCTGCCTCAAAATAGCCACAGAATCTAGGTCTGAGTGGAAAGGGGCTGCCAAATATCATCACGAAACACTTCTAATGGCTGATATTGATCCTTGTAGCGCATCTTGTCGCAGTCTTTAATCCAATATCCTAGATAGACATACCTCAGGCCACTCTGTCGAGCATAGGCAAGCTGCCAAAGTACTGCCAGCACACCAGGACTGCGCTTTTCTTCGTCTGGATCATAGTAGGTGTAAATCGCACTAATACCATCATCAAGGATATCGACCACGGCACATGCGATTAAACGACCTTCTAACCTAAATTCTGCAAAGTAGGCGTATTCCTGCTCCGAACATAAAAATTCTTTAAATTGTTTTACTGATGTTGGGTACATGTCGCCATCTTGATG
>JBFHVZ010000312.1:0-3543 GCA_041589295.1 Pseudomonadales bacterium | reverse complement strand
ACTCGAAATGAAAGTGAAGGGGTTTATCAACAAACTGAGCGGGCCAGTGGCCCGCTTAGTGAAGAAAGAGGAGATGAGTTTCAGAATGTCAGGCGGACATGATTTGAGGTGCCAACCCCATGCCCCACATGATCACAGTGATCACCATAAAGCCCACCAAAGCACACAGGCCAACGGTTAAAATCGAGCTGGCAAAAATAAAACCGCGCTCTTCGGGTATGTTCATAAATATGGGCACACCGGAATAAAGCAAATACACGGTATAAGCCACGGCCCCCAATACCACAAACACGTTTAACCAAAGAATAGGCACCAAGCCAATCAAACCAGCTAAAAACATGGGGGTTGCAGTGAAGGTCGTAAACAATAAGCAACGTTCTAAGCTGGCGTCCGCGCCAAAGTTTTTCTCCATCCAGTACGTACAGTAAGCCATAAAGAACATACCGACGATTAACGCAAAGTAAAACGCGATGGCGATGGGGACGGCGGATTCCATGGATAACATATAAAACTTGTTACCCGTTATGCTCCAACCAAACTGCGTTGTCCCCACCAAAAGTGAAAACGGGGGAATGGCCGCTAAAAACAAAATGTGGGTGAGATATATGTGACCAATGCTGTGGTCTTCTTTTTTAATGGACCCCCATTCTTCACGAGGGTGATATAACAATCCGAACATGTGTTGTAGATACATGATGTTTCCTCTCTTATTTGTTTATAGCGTTGGAACGTACTGCTGTTCCTCCTTTCTTATTGGTGCGAATCCCCTTACGGTTTTACTCCTCAGGCGTGTATTCAGACTTACATTGCAATCTCAGCCTAGGGCTGGATTGCGGTTAATCACCTGTACAGCATGGCTATTTTTTAGCTCGACGCAATCAAAGTTACGTAATGATCCAACAGCAACGCTGTAAATAACCACATGATATAAAAGATCGAATACTTGAACGTTCTTCTTGCATTGTGATTGGACGGTACACACCACATGCGATAACTAAGCCAACAGAAACGAATGTTGATGTAAGAGGCAATGACTAAATAAACCAAGCCCTGACTGCCGATTAGCACAGGTAGCGTACCCACTAAACACAACAATAAACTGTATAACCAAGCGTGAAATGCGGTGAAGTCTTTACCATGGGTGACCGGCAACATGGGCACACCCGCATTGGCGTAGTCCTCTTGTTTATAAATGGCCAACGCCCAAAAGTGTGGCGGCGTCCACGTAAAAATAATTAATACCCAAAGCAAGGCTTCTGGCCCCACATAACCCGTTACAGCGGTAAAACCCAACAACGGCGGCATGGCACCGGCTAAACCGCCCACTGTAATGTTTTGTGGTGTGGCATCTTTTAGCCATAGAGTGTAAATCACGCCGTAACCAAACATACTGGCCACCGACAATACGGCCGTTAACGCATTAACCTGCCAAAGTAACAGCCCCGTACCAACGGCCAACAAAGCCATAGAAAAAACAAAAGCATGCTCGCTGCTTATGCGCCCAGTGGCCACGGGACGTCTTTTAGTTCGTTGCATTTTTTGATCGCGGTAACGATCCACCAAATGATTTAAAACTGCACCACTGGCCGCACACGCACCCACCCCAATAAGCGTTGCCACTAGTTTCAAAACGTCAATATTGAGACCAGTGCCGAGTAAAAAACCCACTAGCACAGTAAACAACATCACTAAAACGACTTTGGGTTTGGTCAGCGCAATCCAGTCTCGCAACGACACTCCAGCAGTTTGGCCGACACCGGACTGAGACAGCGCTGCGCTGGAAGCACTGGATTGATTCAAAGACTTTTCACTGAGTTTTTGCATTGTCCACCTCTTTTATTGTTATCAGTGGTACTGCTAAGTAATAAATTTCGGTCACGCACTGACACGTACTAACACGCACTAGACAGTTGGTTGCGTTAACGATGTTGTTTCGGATACACCAGATTGTGATGCGTTAAATTGACGGCGGTGCGCATTCGGCGAAGACGCCATGACCCCCTGCGCACTGGCCAATAACAACAACATCGCAAAGCTGTTATGCAGTAAAGCGAGACTTAGTGGTAACAGCCATACCGCATTTAATATGCCGAGAACGATTTGCACCGTGAGTAAACTGCCCGCCAGCCAAAGCATGGGTTTTGACTCGCGCTTGACGATCAAGCCAATAAACGTCAATAAAACCACCAGTGCCCCTAACCTATGCAACCATTGCACCGCCATCCGCTGTTTCATGGTTTGCACACCGCCTAAATACTCAGCCCCTTCAACCCGAGGTGCATGTAATACACCACTGTCAATTTCGACCCACCACCGGCCTTGGCAGGTCGGGAAATCTGGGCAGGCTAAGCCCGCATATTGGCTACTGGTCCAAGCACCGAGCGCCATTTGCAGAAACACCACTACAACAAACGCCAGCCATGCTTTGTTCATATAAGGCCGAATGGTGTCACAAGATTGTTGCTGATGAGTTTGAATACGAGATTGATTATGCGAGTGCAAAATTAGCCAGCGCCAGATTACAAACTGACATAATAAGGTGATAGCACCGCCAAGCAGATGTCCACTTACCACAGGTGGCCACAGTCGCAAGGTCACCGTCCACATGCCGAATAACCCTTGCACCACAACCCAAGCACATAAAAACAACGCCACTGCTTTTAAGTATTTATTGACTTGCGCGCGCCACAACAAAATACCTTGAATAAAAATCAATAGTCCAAGCAAGCTAGCACCGTAGCGGTGAATCATTTCCATCCACGCTTTACCTTGGTCATACTCCCAAAGTGAAAATACTGTGTGACTCACATCTTTAGCCGGAACCCAATGGCCATAACACACGGGCCAATCTGGGCAACCTAGACCTGCATCCAACAAGCGCGTTAATGCGCCCAGTGTAATAACAAAAAACGTGAAGACTAAAATGCCGAGCGCGTAGCGGGTCATTAGGCACCTCCGTGCTTCATCAACACTTTTAGATCTTTAAATAATTTATACAATCCGTCTTGGTCAGCACTGTAGCCAAGCAACACTAATCCTTGACGGTCGGCAATAAACAAAGAAGCTTGTTGATTTTGTAATTCAGGCGTGGCGGGGGTTAATGAAAGTTCGGTTTGGTGCTTGCCTAAAGCCAGTTTCAGCTTAAACAAACGTTGATTAAGGTCGCTGCAGTCAGGCTCGCATACATTGGCATCCCATAACACTTGCCATGTATTTTCCGATGTCGCAGGCACACGAATGGACTCACTAAGCCATTGACCTTTTGCATTATTATTTAAATCATCCGCTTGCTGTAAGGTCCACACCGATACTAAAAACGGTGCAATAAACACCAACAACATAAGTGCTAATGGTAGATGCCCTTTGTTTGCCCACTTCATGGTTTTAATCATGGCAACGTCCTTTTATTATTTTTATGAATCGGTTATGTGCTTTGTTGTTTTTATTTAAATGCCTAACGGATTTTACGAGCGCTGGGACGATGGCCTTGCCAACTGGACCAAAGCCAAATCACCACAGCCGCCACTGCCAACAACCACCATT
>JBFHVZ010000311.1:0-3592 GCA_041589295.1 Pseudomonadales bacterium | reverse complement strand
CAGCCGATGCGTCTTTGGGTATGTCCAGTTGTTTTTCCTTTATCGCATACACGGTTATTTGGTAGTGATGGACGCCGTGACCTTTGGGTGGGCACGCGCCGCCGAAGGCATTTTGGCCGTAGTCGTTTTTCGCTTGCACTGCGCCTTTCGGCAAGTCGGTTTTCACGCCGATGCCCGCTGCCAGTTCTTGAGTAGTTGCAGGCAGGTTGTACACCAGCCAGTGCCACCAGCCACTACCAGTCGGGGCATCTGGGTCGTATACGGTAACCGCATAGCTTTGGGTGCCTTGCGGTGGGTTTGTCCAGCTTAGTTGTGGCGAAAGATTTTTTCCGTCACAGCCAAAGCCTGTAAATTCGTGTTCTTTGGTGAGGAATTCGTGTTCGTTAAATTGTTTGCTGGTGATTTCAAAGCCATGCGAGACATGAACGAGAAATGCTTGTGAGCATAGTAGCAGTACTGCGGCGATTTTTTTCATTTAGGCTTCCCTTGTGTTTGCCGTTTGTGGGTGAAGGTTGTTGTTTAGCTGTTCGTCCATGTTACCCATTTGAAAGTTACGTGCTTCTCGATAGCGCTCAATAATTTTTCGGTTTCGCTCATTTTCTCCGTTAGCGCTATAACATTAGGCAATGGCAGATTGCGGTTCGCGGGTTTGTCGCAGTTCGCTGGGGCTCATGGCAAAGCGTTTCTTAAAGCGTTCGGTAAAGTGGCCTTGATTGTTGTAGCCCACATCCATGGCTATATGGCCTATGGGTCGATAGCTTTCTTGCAGCATGCCAAGTGCCGCCAGCAAACGACTGTCTTCTAGTAATTCTCTAAAGTTGGTGCCTTCCGCTTGTAAATGACGGCGCAGGGTGGGTTCACTGGTTCCCAACCGCTGACAAACTTCGGTAAGTTTCCAACTGTGAGCTAGATCGCTTTGCACAAGGTTTAAGGTTTTACTTTTCCAACTGCTGGCGGCGCTATTTAAAAACTGATGAAAGCTGGCTTTGTATGGGCTGGGTAGTATTTGTTCTAGATGCACCAATGTTTCTGCCGCCTTTAAGGTGTGCAATGCAGGCGAGGTACTTTGCTGCTGGCATAGAGCGACCCATTGCTGCGCGCAGGCTAGCAGCGCCGACGATATGGGTAGCGCCTGTCTGTCTAACGAAGCGGGTAAAAACCTTGTATCTAACCCATTTAACGCACCCGATGTAGGCTGGGCCAAATTGCTAAGGTGGGGTTGTTGCAGCAGTTGGAATTGACGAACCACTTCGTCGCTAAAGCCAATGGTGAGTGCTATGTACAAGCCTTGTTCTGGGCAAGGGTCATTCGTGAGGTTAACCGACTCACCCGCCGCGACCATTAATAGCTGACCTTGATCTGCGACCATTTGCACACCTGGCTTTAGCAGGGTTTTGCGACCTGCAATGACCAGAATGAGCGTGGGCTGATGGATAGGGACTTGGCGCAGGGCCTGAACTTGATGGGTCTGAAATAAACCTAGGTATTTGAGCGGCTCCTGCTCTGGGTGCTGAATATGGGCAAGCAGTGTTTGCTTAAGTTGGTTTAGTTGATTATCCATGTTAGTGACCCAGAATTAATTACCTTGCTTACTTTAAGGATTTTATTACCCAAATTAACAATTCACTTACCTGTCTAGTTGGCTACTAGACTTTACAACAGGCTTTGCTTACAACTTGGCGACCTAATAAAAATAATATCATTCAGGAGCCGCCGTGAACGCCATCAGCCAGCCTATGTCTGCCGTTGCTAACTCAACCCCGCTATCGACCCCTTTGCAAAAAGTTGCCAAATGGGTGAATGAACGTCCAACTGACATTTTTCTACGCCAACCAATAGATGGAAAGCTCGTCGACTTTACTTGGGCCGAAGTAGACAACCAAATGCGCCGCATGGCGTCTGCATTTTTGAATATGGGTTTACAGCCCGGCGACCGCGTTGCCATTTTGGCTAAAAACTGTGCGGAATGGTTTATCACAGATTTCGCATTGCAACTTGTCGGCATGATCAGCGTGCCGCTATACCCGCTGCAATCGCCAGAATCCATTAAATACGTTTTAGAACACAGCGACAGCAAAGCCATTGTACTGGGTAAGCTGGACGATGCACTGTCAATGGAACCTGGTATTCCAGATAACGTTAAGCGTATTGCCATGCCTTATAACAACCCAATGCGCATGGACTACCAGTGGACCGACTTGATCGCCAATAACCAACCGCATCAAGGCAAAGCTAACAACCACCCTGACGACTTATTTACCATTATCTACACCAGTGGCACCACGGGTAACCCTAAAGGGGTTATGCATAGTTATGCAACTTATGCGTTTGGCTGCGAAAACACGCGTCACACTATTAACCTAGGTAAAGATGACCGTTACTTGTCTTACCTTCCTCTGTCGCACATTGCTGAGCGTTTTATGGTTATGGGTACCAGTATTTTTGCTGGTGCGACCGTTTATTTTGTTGAGTCACTAGACACTTTTGCCCGCGACCTGCAAACGGCAAAACCAACGGTATTCTTTGCTGTGCCGCGTATTTGGAAAAAATTCCAACAGCAAATCAACGATAAGTTGCCTCAGAAAAAACTAAACCTGCTGTTGTCCATTCCGTTGGTTAATCGCTTAATCAAAAATAAAATCCGCAAAGCACTTGGTTTAAACAAAGCCAAAATCATGATCAGTGGTGCTTCTCCTATCGCACTGTCTTTGCTTGAGTGGTACCAAAAATTGGGTATTGAAATTAACGAAGGTTACGGTGTTACCGAAAACCTAGCGTATGGCCCAACCTTGAACTTACCAGGTAAGGTTAAAATGGGTACCGTAGGTTCTGTACATGCTTTACCGGGTACCGAAGTGAAGCTTACTGAAGAAGGCGAAGTCATCATTCGCTCTGGCTCTTTGATGCGCGGCTATTACTTGGATGATGCTAAAACCGCCGAAACAATTCGTGACGGTTGGCTGCACACAGGTGACCGTGGCGAAATTGATGCTGACGGTTATTTGCGCATTACTGGCCGTACTAAAGATGCCTTTAAAACCAGTAAAGGTAAGTTTGTTCAACCAAACAAACTAGAAGGTTTGCTTGCCCGCAATACCGACTTCGAACAAATTTGTGTTGCCGGTTCTGGTCACACTCAACCGTTCGTATTGATTGAGCTAACAGAAGATGCGCGTAGCCGTTTGCCAGTGCGCAAACAGGAGTTGGAGAACAGCATTTGGAACACCATCACCGAGGTGAACAAAGAGCTAGATCACCACGAATTGATCAACCGTGTGTTTATCATTAAAGACATTTGGTCACCTGAAAACGGTATGCTGACGCCAACGCTTAAAATTAAGCGTAACGTAGTAGAAGAAAAGTATACTCAATTGGCCGAAAAATACCGCGACACCAAAGACCGCGTGGTGTGGGAAGACTAAAACCTCGTGTTTTAGTTCTCACTGAATACGCAAACAAAAATAGCGCCTTAGGGCACTGCTGTCCCACAGTTTGGGAAACGAGAAAGCCTGAATCCAAATTGTTAGAATGTGATTGTCAAGAAAACATCTAATAATAAGGAATTCAGGCTTTGTCGCATTCTAACACTGCT
>JBFHVZ010000310.1:0-3609 GCA_041589295.1 Pseudomonadales bacterium | reverse complement strand
TTTGCCTGTGGCGTAGTAGTCCAAGAAGAACAGAGGCTCAGCACCACACACGATTAGGTCGTTCACACACATGGCTACAAGGTCGATGCCAATGCTGTCGTGTTTGTTCAGATCCATGGCTAAACGCAATTTAGTGCCCACGCCGTCGGTGCCGCTGACTAAAACCGGCTGCTTGTATTTTGCAGGGATTTCACACAGGCCCGCAAAGCCACCTAGGCCGCCCATGACCTCAGGACGACGGGTTTTTTTCACCACGCCTTTGATGTTGTTAACCAGGGCGTTACCTGCGTCGATATCGACACCGGCGTCTTTATAGCTCAGAGACTTTTTTTGCTCAGTCATGGGGTCAACCTTAATGTGTACCCGAATTGCTCGTGACCCAAATAGGCGGGCAGCTGAATTCAGGAGAACAGGAGAATATGGGGTGATATTCAAAATTGGGCGCGGATTTTATCATTTATGTGCAGTTTTTAGAAATCAAACTGTGAACTTAATGAGTGAAAGGGGCTGTATTTTCTCACCAATTTGTCAGAATACGGCCCCTGATTCATGTGATAAAGAATAGACTCGGAATGAAATTCGGAAAATTTGCGCTGATTGCCTTGATGTTGTTGAGCAGCGCCAGCTGGGCCAAGCGTGTTGATGGCCTATACGACGCTCGCACTCTGGTACACAACCAAACATTGGACGTGCGCAAAGAAGCCGCAAAAGCGGGTTTAACCGAGGTGTTGGTGCGCTTATCCGGCAGCCAGTTGCCTGAGGATAATCCAGCCATTAATAGCGCGTTAAACATTGCTGACCAGTATCTTTATCAATTCAGCTATTCCAAATTAGAGTCACACGAGTGGAGCGAGTCGTCTCCACCGGGGTCGAGCTGGCTCAACATGCGCTTTGAAGGCCGAGCATTAACGCGCATTTTGCGCTCTGCCGAATTGCCCATCTGGGGTGCTGAGCGCCCAACCATGCTGGTGTGGCTGGCGGTTGGTACTGGCGGTGGAGAACGCTTGGTGATTACCGAGGGGTCAGACCACCCAGCGCTGCATGCGATTCGAGAAGCGACGCGTCAACGTGGCGTGCCGTTAATTCTGCCGGTTTATGACCTAGAAGATTCCATGCAGTTACCTTCTGAGAGCCTGTGGGGATTGTTTAGTGATGTCATTCAAACCGCCAGCCAGCGTTATTCCCCTGAGTCCGTGCTAGCCGGACGAGTTTACAAAACCGCCGACGGCCGCTGGTTTGGCCATTGGAGGTTTTTATTTCGCGGTGAAGAAAAAAGCTTCGTTTACCACGCCGAATCTCTTGAAGAGCATGTGTTGACCGGTGTGAGTCAGTCGGCCGAAGCGCTGGCTAATGTCTTTGCCATTAAGCCTTCGCAGGGTCGTACGGACACAGTTACCTTGGTGATTCAAGGTGTAAATGACTTAGAACAATACGCCCGTGTAAGCAACTATCTGCAAAAACTCACCACTGTAAAACAGGTCGCGATTACGGGCTTAAAGAAAACCGACATGACGGTGGAATTAAAATTGGCGTCGCAATATCAGCAGTTTGAACAAGCACTGAGGTTGGACCGTAAGTTGGAGCCTCAAGTTACACCTGTGGTGACATCAGAAGTCGCTGAATCCGATACCGAGCAAGCCAATCAAACCAAGCGTTTTCGCTGGCGTCCATAACGGCAGATTAGGAAGCTAACAACATGGAAAGACCGCCTTCAGTTAAAAAAGGCATCAGCTATCTGGTGAATCAGCCATTGTTTTGGCTGGCGTTATTGGTGCTGGTGGGGTTCTTACTAAATGCATTAGAACCCATCCTAATGCCGTTTTTGCTGGGTATGCTGTTGGCGTATCTAGGTGATCCAGTTGCCGATAAGTTGGAAACTTGGGGTTTCAGTCGTACTGCGGCAGTGGGCATGTGTTTTACCCTGTTGGTATTGGTGTTGATCGCTCTAGTACTGGGGTTACTGCCGTTACTGCTGCACCAGCTAAAAGTGGCTTACAGTACGGCACCGCAAGTCTTTAAGTGGGTGCATAACGTTGGTGTGCCTTGGATTGTACAGACGTTTTCGCTTGACCCTGACTTAGTGAACTTTGATCGCTTACGCAAAGAAATCTTTGGTGAGCTAAATGTGGCGCAAAATTTATTGTCGGGTGTTGTGAAAAAGGCCACCGCTTCAACTGCCGCGCTTGTGGGGTTGCTGGTTAATTTGGCCTTAGTGCCTGTGGTGACGTTTTACTTGCTGCGCGATTGGGATGTGATGATGGCACGTTTCAATAAGGTGCTGCCGGTAAAATACCAAGATTATGCCAGCCAGTTGGGCCGCGAATGCAACGAAGTGGTGGGCGCGTTTTTACGTGGGCAACTTTGGGTGATGCTGTGTTTAGCCGTGATTTACGCGCTGGGCCTGTGGTTGGTGGGTTTAAAGCTGGCCTTATTGGTGGGGCTGATCGCTGGTTTGGCAAGCATTGTGCCTTACCTCGGTTTTGCTGTCGGAATCGTGGCAGCAGCGGTGGCGTCAGCCGTTCAATTCGGCTTTGATTGGCACCTTTTGGCGGTTGCTGGGGTATTTGCTGTCGGTCAGGCCATTGAAGGCATGATTTTAACCCCCATATTAGTGGGCGATAAAATTGGGCTGCATCCCGTGGCCGTGATTTTTGCCATTATGGCGGGCGGCCAGTTGTTTGGATTTGCCGGTGTGTTATTGGCCTTGCCAGTAGCTGCGGTGATTATGGTATTCTTGCGCCATATACATGAATTGTATAAAGATACAGATTTTTATTCGGAAAAATAGAGAAGGCGATGGCCCAGCAGGTTTTTGAGCAGTTACCGCTGAGTGTTCAGCTAAAAGATGACGCCACCTTCGATAACTATTACGTTGCCAACAATGCAGAGGCCGTTTCTAGCCTGCAAAAGGCCAGCGTAGGGTTAGGTGAGCAGTGCTTGTACATTTGGGGGGAGCCCGGAGTGGGTTGCAGCCATTTGTTGCAGGCTGCCTGTCATCAGGCCGAAAGTGTCGATCGCAATAGCGTCTATTTGCCGTTGGAAGAATTGGTTGAGTATTCACCTGCCATTTTTGAAAGTCTTGAAAGCCTGCCGTTAATTTCCCTCGATAATTTACAAGCCATCGCTGGCAAACCCGAATGGGAAGAAGCCTTATTTCATTTATTTAACCGAGTACGTGATGCAGGCGGGTGTTTGATTCTGGCGGGCAATGTGCCGCTGGAAGAACTCGGCATTAAACTGCCTGACTTACTGTCGCGTTTAAACTGGGGTTTGTTGTACCCGCTGAACCCGCTTGATGAAGCAGGACATTTGCGAGCATTCCAACACCGTGCCCATCAGCGCGGGTTAGAAATCAATGATGATGTGGCGCGCTACGTGATGAATCATGTGAACAGCGACGACATGGCTGAATTGCAAAAGACCTTGGGTGTGCTTGATAGCGCGTCGCTGTCGGCACAACGCAAGCTCACTAAACCCTTTGTGAAATCTGTTATGGGCTGGTAGTCACCAGCCCCATTCTTTTAAAGCCTCGATCTACTTTTTAAGCTTCGATTAGCCCGCTGTCGAGCAAGCGTTGGAATAATTCCAGCTGAGTGCGTACGCGGTCCT
>JBFHVZ010000309.1:0-3619 GCA_041589295.1 Pseudomonadales bacterium | reverse complement strand
TGCACGGCAAAGTTAGGCGCAGCCACCGTCAATAAGCACAGGTAGCTTAAGATTTTAAGTGTTTGGGGAAAACGAAGAGTCAAAAACATATAAACCTCTCATGTGTGGCCATGTGTGTGCATGTACGGGGATTAAGCGGCGTTAGAAGCATCGGAATTTTCTGCTGCTTGGTCTGTGGCTGAATCATTTTCTAAATTACGGTTTGTACCGTAGGCAGAAACGCGGTGGGCTTCGCTGCTGGTAGCGCGGTTGAATAGGGTTATGCAATAACCACTCAATACGCCGACCGCCAGTAAGGTTAGTTCCAGTGCCAGATGGTCAAGGCTAATGCCGTACACAATCCAACTTGCAATGGGCGTAAAGATAAATAAAAAGCAGTTTAGCGCGAGCGACCATGGCAATGCGGCTGCACGCCACCAAGCCAGTAAAAACAGTGAGCTAAAACTTAATGCGTAAATCCAAGTGAATACGGCAGGGTTATAACCATTGCTGAAAGGCCAATTGAACAAAGGTAAAAACTTTGCGCTCATCAAAACAGTTGCCGTGCCCAACGCAATGGCGCTGATCAAACTGAACAATGCGCGTACCCAAGAAACAGTCATTTGGTCGTGTAACGTATCAACAAAAGATTCTTTGCGTTGCAATTCAGGGTGGCGCTTGCTTAGCCATACCAATAAACCCGACACACATAACAGCGCCAACAAAAGTGCACTCATGGCATACAAGGCCTTGCTCATGTAACCGGCAAAATTGCCAAAATGCAGCGGACCAATAAACGCATACCAACGCTCGCCAAAACTGGCCGGTACCCAGTCCACCACTTTTTGGATCTCGCCTGTGGTGAGCGAAAACGTAACGGCGTTTTCTAAAAGCAAATATCCGGGTATTTCACTGGCAAACGTAGCCACGCCTTGGCAATCGCCCAAGCCTTCGACTTCAACCTCTAATAAAACGCTGTCGCCATACAAATTGGCCCAATGCTCGCGGTTTTTTGCGGCTAAGGTATCCAGCGACTGAGGTGTGCAGGTTTGTTGTGTGAGTACTGGGGCCTTGCCAATAATGGCCTCGATGGCGGCTTGTTTATCGCCATCGAAGGCACTGTAAGCCGCGACGATTAACAGCAAACCACCTAAACCCAGTACCGCGCCTGTGTAAGTCATAATCAAATGAAACGGTAATAACCAAAGTCCTAAAACCTTGTGTAAGTCACTTAACCATAAACGTCGGCTGCGACGTTGCCGCAGTACGGTCGCTTCGCTGCGCCATTTTCTATGTAGAAATATACCCATTAGCATGATCGTCAATGCCGCCAAACCCACTAATCCAACCACATACTCCCCATAAGGCCTTGGTAGTAGAAAATCGTAATGTGCATGGGCCAAGGTGCGAACGGCAGCCGCGCCACTATGTGGGGCGAATAAACCGTTGTCTTGCTCAACAAACGCGGTGTGTACGTCATTTTGTTTTAGCCAAAAAATAGGCGTGTCGTGGTTGAGTTCTAAGTGAAACTCTTGCTCGTACAGCGGCAGGGTTTGTGCGCCGCGATCGACCCATTGATCAAGAGTCAGTGCATGGGTTCGGTCGGCAGATTTAGGAACCAACCAGTTAGCAATGTCGTCCAGATAAATTGCCGGAATGGCGGTGAGGCAAAGCGCTAACATGAGTAACGCAATACTTACCCCGATTTTGGAGTGCCAGTGGTAAAGACGTTTGTGAATGGCTTGTTTCATGAACTTTATTTCCGTCAGTCTTTAAACCGCAAAAAATCGAAGCAGCACCGCACCAGCTAACAAAGGCAGTGCGCCTGAATAGCCCGCGACCACCCACTTAGGCCGATCACTTAATGCGACCAAAACCAGCAAAATCGGAATTAACAATGGCACGCTCAGGCCTGCCACAAACATGCGATTCACGTCGCCCAACGGCAAAAACATCGCAAGCGCCATGGACGCAAACAATGACACTAGAACCACCAATAAAACGACAGCAAGCAATCTCAACATAGCTTTACTTCACCCGCCCATTACTCTGACCAGAAGTCTGTCTTAGCCCACGTGCTGTGGTTGGATTTTTAACGCGGGAATAGGTTAAACCCCGCGGTTTGAAATGGATCAGCGCCAATGCTGTTAACGCAAAGACTAAGATGCCCAGCGGGACACCGCTTTCTGCCCCCCATGCAAATCGCATCGACCAAAGCGCCAATAGCAAAAAAAGCCAACCTAACGTGGAGCCAAGGCGTAATTGAGCAAAGGGCGACAGGGCAGTGGCCATTTGTGTGCTGACCATCCACCAAGCGGCGAACATGACGAACAAGAGGCTTAAAACCACCACGACAGGCATCCTTACAATTGAAGTTAAAACTCGGGGCAGGGATGGGGCGATATTATGGATAAGTTAGATAATAATGCAAGTCATTATCATTTGTGTTTAAGTGTGGGTGTTTTGCTGAGATGGGTGGTCAGCGGTGGGCGCGAGATTATGTACTTGTAGGCTAACCCACCAAAGGCGGTACTTTCGCTTGCAAAAGCTCGATGAGCCTCTCGTCCATGTACTCGAAATCATCGGGTATATCTAGCGAAACGACCTTTTGGTAGTTAATTAACTTACCGAATTTCTGAGCCAGCTTCTTTTTGTGAGCTTTTTCCATGACGAAAATATAATCCGCCCATTCAATGTCCTCGGCGCTGACATGAACTTCTGCATCATGGCTGACGCCAGCGGAATATACCTCCCAGTCTGTTACATCACTGAAAATGGCCTCTGCTGTGGGGCTTCTTAGTTTGTTCTTACTGCAGATAAATAAGACGTGTTTTTTGGTTTTTAGCTTATTCATTGAATATGCACTGGAGTTAAACAGGACTCGAGGTTGGACGATTGGGGCTTACACCAAGCAAATTAACTATTTCAAAAGGGTTTTTTCGTTCTGTTTAAGGCTTTCCTTAACTAGCGTCCAGTCGATTAATAGCGATATATCCACATTCCTACATTGGTAATCTTCGGTAGCAGATTCAATGCCTCTGACAAAACCGCTTATTTTTTCTCGAGCTTCGTTGGGGAAAGTTGCAATCATTTTTTTGGCTAATGCAACGTCTTTTTTAACGAAGAATCCAATAAGGTAGGCATAGGCGACACTCTCTGAATGATTCATGACGCCACTATCCCATGTTTCTAGCTTTTTCATATCTTTAATGAAAGATAGGTCGCCGATCAAACTGATTTCTCCTTGCTCGTGTAGGTGCAATAAAATGGCAATGTTTAATGGCGAATAGGCCTTTGCCATCATGGTTAGGAGCTCCATTGCCTCTGGGAGTGTGCCATTCTTTTTATAATTTTCAGATGCCCATATCATATAAGCCCTAGCAGAAAGCGATTTTACCGTCTCTAAATTAATCAACTCGCAGTCTGCTGCTTGTTCAATAAAAAGATAGTGGTCTAAGGAGAGGAAATCGCCCTCTCTTATGGCTTTTTCGAAATAGTCTACAGCCTTATTCCAATCGGTTTTTTCTGGACAAGTGTCGAAGTGTAGTGGTTCAATAATCCCGGACACCAAGTTAGGTGGTATCCTTGCCACCCAAGAGGTGTTCAATGAAGAAAAGACAACGTCGTACCTTTACGCCGG
>JBFHVZ010000308.1:0-3621 GCA_041589295.1 Pseudomonadales bacterium | reverse complement strand
GGTCTAGACGTTAAACGTATTATCAACGAGCCAACTGCTGCGGCACTGGCCTACGGCATCGACAAAGAAGGCGGCGACCGTACTATCGCAGTTTACGACTTAGGCGGTGGTACCTTCGATATTTCCATCATCGAAGTGGCTGACGTAGACGGTGAAAAACAATTCGAAGTGCTGGCTACCAATGGTGACACCTTCTTGGGTGGTGAAGACTTCGACTTGCGTTTGATCGAATTCTTAGCAGGCGAATTCAAGAAAGACCAAGGCATCGACCTGAAAGGCGATCCACTGGCTATGCAGCGTCTAAAAGAAGCGGCAGAAAAAGCAAAAGTTGAATTGTCTTCTTCTCAGCAAACAGATGTGAACCTGCCATACATCACTGCTGATGCGACTGGTCCTAAGCACCTTAACGTAAAAGTTACCCGCGCTAAGTTGGAGTCTCTTGTTGAAGACCTGGTGGCTAACTCCATCAAACCTTGTCAAATCGCGTTGGACGATGCTGGCCTAAGCGCATCTGAAATCGACGAAGTGATTTTGGTGGGTGGTCAGACCCGTATGCCATTGGTTCAGAAAAAAGTAGCTGAATTCTTCGGCAAAGATGCACGCAAAGACGTAAACCCTGACGAAGCGGTTGCCATGGGTGCAGCAATTCAAGGTGCTGTATTGTCTGGCGATGTGAAAGACGTTCTGTTGCTTGACGTAACGCCGTTGACTCTGGGTATCGAAACCATGGGCGGCGTGGCCACTCCGGTTATCGAGAAGAACACCACCATCCCAACTAAGAAGTCTCAAACCTTCTCAACAGCGGATGACAACCAAACTGCGGTAACCATTCACGTGGTTCAAGGTGAGCGTAAGCAAGCGGCACAAAACAAGTCACTGGGTCGTTTTGACTTGGCAGACATTCCGCCAGCGCCACGTGGTATGCCACAAATCGAAGTGACCTTTGACATCGACGCCAACGGTATCTTAAACGTAAGCGCGAAAGACAAGGCAACTGGCAAAGAACAGTCTATCGTGATCAAAGCGTCTTCCGGTTTGAGCGATGATGAGATCGAAAAAATGGTTCGCGACGCCGAAGCTAACGCCGAAGCGGATAAGAAGTTCGAAGAAATGGTTCAGGTGCGCAACACTGCGGACGGCATGATCCACGCAACCAAGAAAACCTTGGAAGAAGCGGGCGACAAAGCCACCGAAGAAGAGAAAACCGCTATCAATGCAGCGATCACCGACTTAGAAGAAGCCCTAAAAGGCGACAGCAAAGAAGAGATCGAAGCGAAAACCACTGCGTTGACCGAAGCGTCTTCTTCACTGGCGCAGAAACTGTACGCTGAACAAGCGGCACAGGGCCAAGCAGCACAAGGTGGCGCGGAGCAAGCATCGTCTAAAGATGATGATGTTGTTGATGCTGAGTTTGAAGAAGTTAAAGACAATAAATAACTTTTCAGGCTAGCTGCGTTGGCAGAGCGGCGTTAAAAATATTCGAGCTATGCTCACTTACAAACCACGTAAGCTGCGCGATCTCAAATATTTTTGCCTTGCTCTGCCGGCCTCGCAAAACGCTGAAAAGCGTACAAATTCTTAACGCGGCGCTTTAAGTTCGGAGCACCGCGTTTTTGCATAATATGCAGGACAAAGAATGTCTAAACGCGATTATTACGAAGTATTAGGTGTCAGTAAGGGTACAGACGCGAAAGAAATTAAGCGTGCGTACCGTAAGCTGGCCATGAAATATCACCCGGACCGAAATCCGGATGACAAAGACGCTGACGCGAAATTCAAAGAAGCCACCGAAGCTTACGAAGTGCTGTCGGACGAAGACAAACGCGCCCGTTACGACCAGTTTGGTCACGCCGGTGTGGATGGTCAGGCCGGTGGCGGTGCCGGTGGTTTTGGCGGCGGTAACTTCAGCGATATCTTCGGTGATGTATTCGGCGACATCTTTGGTGGCGGCGGTGGTGGTCGTTCCCGAGGCGGTCCACAACGCGGCAGCGACTTACGTTACAACCTTGAGCTAACGCTAGAGCAAGCAGTTAAAGGCACCGAAGTTAAAATCAAAGTGCCAACCTTAACCGAGTGCGATACCTGCCATGGCACAGGGGCAAAAGACGGCAGCAAACCCGTAGCGTGTGGTACTTGTCACGGTCAGGGCCAAGTGCGCATGCAACAGGGCTTTTTCTCTGTGCAGCAAACCTGTCCGACCTGTCGCGGTCAAGGCAGCATCATTAAAGACCCTTGTGGCACGTGTCACGGTCGCGGTGCGAAAGAAGAAACCAAAACCCTTAATGTTAAAGTGCCCGCCGGTGTGGATAACGGCGACCGCATTCGCTTAAGCGGTGAAGGTGAAGCCGGCACCCGTGGTGGCCCAGCCGGTGACTTGTATGTGGAAACCCACATCAAACCGCACCCCATCTTTGAACGCGATGGCCGTAACCTGTATTGCGATGTGCCCATCAGCATTACAGATGCAGCCTTGGGTGGCGAACTTGAAGTTCCGACCTTAGACGGTCGTGTAAAACTCAAGATTCCCGAAGAAACGCAAAGCGGCAAGTTATTCCGTTTGCGCGGCAAGGGCGTTGTGCCCGTGCGTGGCGGTGCTGCCGGTGATTTGCTCTGTCGCGTCATGGTTGAAACCCCAGTCAACCTAACCAACGAGCAAAAAGAACTGCTTAAACAGTTACAGGCCAGCATGAAAGGCGAGACCCATTCGCCCAAGAAGAAAAGCTGGTTTGAGAACGTAAAAGCGTTTTTTGAATAATACGCTTAACGGGAGACGGAAAACGCTTTTGCGTCTTTTGTCTCCCGTACTGCGTCCAGCCCAAGATTCCGCTACAATCCTGCCCTGAATTTCAAAGATAGCCAGATTCCTAAAATAGGCGTAAACACATGACACGTATTGCCATTATGGGTGCCGCCGGTCGCATGGGCCGCGTACTGATCGAAGCCACCGACAACGCCGAAGGCGCGCAACTGGGCGCGGCAGTGACCGTACCAACGGACTCGTTGATCGGTGCTGACGCTGGAGAAATGGCGGGCCTAGGTAAAAAGCTAAACGTGGCGCTGGTAGGTGATTTGAAATCTGTTATTGATGACTTCGATGTGGTCATCGACTTTACCGCACCAGCCGTCACCATGCAGAACATTCAAATCTGTAAAGACGCGGGTAAGGCCATTGTCATTGGTACCACGGGTTTAACCGACGAGCAAAAAGCCGAGATGCAGGTGGCGGCTAAAGACACCAAGATTGTATTCGCGCCAAACTACTCTGTGGGCGTGAACCTATGTTTGAACCTGCTGCGCATGGCTGCGTCAGTGATGGGTGATGACAGTGATATTGAAGTCATCGAAATGCACCACCGTCATAAAGTGGATGCACCTTCAGGCACGGCGCTACGTTTAGGTGAAGTCATTGCCGAAACCATGGGCTGGGATTTAAACGAAGTCGCCGTTTACGGTCGCGAAGGTCAAACCGGTGCGCGTCCTCACAAACAAATTGGTTTCGAAACCATCCGTGGTGGTGACGTAGTGGGTGACCATACAGTGATGTTTGCTACCGAAGGTGAGCGCGTTGAAATCACACACAAAGCGCAAAGCCGTATGACGTTCGCAAAAGGCGCAGTACGC
>JBFHVZ010000307.1:0-3667 GCA_041589295.1 Pseudomonadales bacterium | reverse complement strand
GCGCGACTAGTGATGACGTCAAAGGGTTCATCTTCGTAAGCTTCGATGCGGGTTTGTACTGGCTTGATGTTGCTTAGGCCTAGCTCGATTTTGGCTTGCGTTAGGAAGCGCGTTTTTTTGCCGTTGCTGTCTAAGAGCGTTAGCTTTTTTTCTGGAAAACAAATGGCCAGTGGAATACCTGGCAAGCCAGGGCCTGTGCCCACGTCCAAGATTCTGTCGCCTTCGCTCTCACCAAAAACAGGTAAAACACTCAAGCTGTCGAGCAGGTGACGGCCGATCATGGCTTCGGGTTCGCGCACAGCGGTCAGGTTGTAGGCCTTGTTCCACTTAACGAGCAATGCATGATACGCCAGCAACTGATCGACCTTGTCGTCAGACAGCTCCAGCTTTTGTTTTTGGATACCTTTTTGTAAAAGCGCTTTATACATGGAGGTCCTTGAAGGATAGGGCTGACGTTTGCAGTCCAACGTCGAGGCTAGAGTGGCTCCCGACGTCTGGCGTCAGACACCCGACCGCGGTCAGGCTGATTTCTTATGCAACGAATGATGCTTTTTCAGGTGTATTAACAACTGGCTGATGGCCGCAGGGGTCACACCACTGATGCGCGAGGCAACACCCAAGGTTTCGGGTTGAGCAGTCGAAAGCTTTTGCACAATCTCGTTGCTCAAACCGCCCACTTTGGCGTAGTCCAGTTCTTTTGGCAGCAGGGTGTTTTCATAACGACGCAGCTGCTCGATTTCTTCCTGCTGACGGGCAATATAGCCTTCGTATTTGGCGCTGATTTCAACCTGCTCAGCCACTTGTGGGTCGGCCACGGCTTCGCCTTTTAGATTACCAATGTGGTTGTAAGTAATCTCTGGTCGCTTGAGCAAATCCATCAAGCTGTATTCGCGAGTGATGGGCGTTTTCACCAAACCGTCGACCACATCCCCTTCGGCGGTTTTAGGCAGAATCCAAGTGCTCTTTAAGCGCTGGGTTTCTAGCTCGATGGCTTCGCGTTTTTCACAGAAAGCCGCCCAACGTTCGTCGCCTACCAAGCCCAGTTCGCGGCCCTTTTCGGTAAGACGTAAATCGGCGTTGTCTTCACGCAAAATCAAACGGTATTCCGCGCGACTGGTGAACATGCGGTATGGCTCTTTAGTGCCCATGGTGATCAGGTCATCCACCAAGACGCCAATGTAGGCTTCGTCACGGCGAGGATACCAAGCGTCTTTTTCCATGCTGCGCAAGGCCGCGTTGGTACCAGCTAGTAAACCTTGCGCACCGGCTTCTTCGTAACCCGTGGTTCCGTTAATTTGACCGGCGAAAAATAGGCCGTTGATAAACTTGGTTTCCAGCGAGTGCTTTAGATCTTGCGGATCAAAATAATCGTATTCGATGGCGTAACCCGGACGCGTGATGTGCGCGTTTTCCAAACCCTTCATGCTGTGGATCATTTTAATCTGCACGTCGAACGGCAAGCTGGTGCTGATGCCGTTAGGGTATAGCTCGTGGGTGCTCAGACCTTCGGGCTCGATGAAGATCTGGTGAGAATTTTTATCCGCGAAGCGCATCACCTTGTCTTCAATGGACGGGCAATAGCGCGGGCCAATGCCTTCGATCACACCTGCGTACATGGGCGAACGATCGAGGTTCGCACGAATCACGTCATGGGTGGCTTCGTTGGTGTGAGTAATAAAGCAGTTCACCTGTTCAGGGTGGTCTTCTACTTTACCCATAAAGGACATCACCGGCAGTGGTGTGTCACCCGGTTGCACCTGCATCACAGAGAAGTCCACCGAGCGGGCATCGATTCGAGCAGGGGTACCGGTTTTTAAACGGCCCACATTAAAGGGCAATTCACGCAGGCGCTTTGCCAATGCATTGGATGGCGGGTCACCAGCACGACCGCCTTGGTGGTTATCCATACCTATGTGGATAACGCCACCTAAGAAGGTGCCCGTGGTTAGCACCACGGCATCGGCGTAAATCTTAATACCGGTTTGCGTGACCACACCTTTAACCGTATCACCTTCAACAATTAGGTCGTCACAGGCTTGTTGGAAGAATTCCAAGTTAGGCTGGTTTTCCACAATCTCGCGGATCGCCGCACGATACAAAGCGCGGTCAGCCTGCGCACGAGTGGCACGCACCGCAGGGCCTTTGCGGCTGTTCAGGGTTCGAAACTGAATACCACCTTTATCTGTGGCGCGGGCCATGGCACCGTCGAACGCATCAATCTCTTTAACTAAATGAGATTTACCAATACCGCCAATGGCCGGATTACAGGACATGACGCCCACGGTTTCGATGCTGTGGGTAAGAAGCAGGGTTTGGCAGCCCATGCGCGCCGCTGCCAAGCACGCTTCCGTGCCAGCATGTCCGCCGCCAACCACAATGACGTCATAGCGCTTAGGGTATTCCACTGCTTCCTCCATCAGAATTTCGACCTTTATAAAGCCCCATCAGAGCTTGAATTGGTGAAAATCTGTACAAAAAATATTCAAAGGGGCGCGGATTATAGCCTGAGATGTCCAGAAACGCAGCAACTGTTTGCTGGGTAAATACTCCCTCAGGCCCTCCCTTAAACCGGTGCAAAGAGACTGATTTACTTAGGGAAGATTCTGGATGTTGAAGCTCGAGGGGTATGGATAGTATGCCCCGTCTGCGCAGCGACTCGCCAGAGCGGCGAAGCCAATGCTTTGGGTAGGCGCCAGCGGCCGAACGGCAGAAACCCAAAGACGCGATCAATACATCCCAAGTGCGAGCTAACCTTCTGATTAAACTAGCCTTTTCAAAGGTATTCCCAGCTTTTGACCAAGCTATAAAAGGGTTTCTAGCAGGATACTCACAGCAAGCTGTGGATAAGGTATAAGACAGGGAGAGCCTGTGTGTGGCTTTTTACCCCAAAGGTTATCCACTGTTCGTCAGTTAATGTCCAAAGCCTTACAGAGCAGGTACTACGGGGGTTTATACCGAGTTTTACCATTTTTAGATCAGCATAACCCCAAAGTTTTCCACAGTTGATAACCTAAAACACGTCACTTTAATCATGTGCATAACTTGGTTAAGCTGCAGACCAACAACAATAACAGCTCAACAGGACACCAAGATGAACTCTCCACTATTCCGTGTATTAACCCTTCTCATTTCAGTGAGCTTGTTAGCTGGTTGTTCCGGGATGCGCACCACA
This sequence comes from Pseudomonadales bacterium, assembly GCA_041589295.1. Classification (GTDB taxonomy): domain Bacteria; phylum Pseudomonadota; class Gammaproteobacteria; order Pseudomonadales; family Oceanobacteraceae; genus Bermanella. Next base: position 495 of record JBFHVZ010000307.1, on the reverse strand, counting down.
GACCGCAGCTTCAGCGTACACGCCGAAAACTTTAACTTGCTATATATGCAATTTCCTGGGGGGGACACCCATGAGCGGGCGTTAGACATGTTGCCCGAAGGGGCGGTGATCGACACCTTTTACAGTACTCCGCATGACAACACTTCGTTTTTTGGTGTACTAAGCCGGATCATTGGTATGGAGCACACCACGATTACGGGGCGTTTAGAAAAAGCCGACGCCCAATAGCAAAAAAGCCGAGAATGGTGACCCATTCTCGGCTTTTCTTTTTAACGCTATTGCGCGCTTTGTTTCTAATCCCGATTTCCCCAAGGGTTGGCAGGGCTCGCTCCGGTTGATCTTGCATTGGTCGATCTCGCGTTCGTTGATCTAGGCTTGGGCGCACCCGCGGATTCACGCTTAGGTTTATCCGTGCCGAGTCGCTTGCCTTGGCCGTAACCACCACTGCTCTTGTGCTCAGCCGCTTTTTTGGCGCGCTTTTCACGTAGACGTTCG
>JBFHVZ010000306.1:0-3711 GCA_041589295.1 Pseudomonadales bacterium | reverse complement strand
ATCCATGGGCAACAGCAAAGATTTTTATCGCCTACGCATCGGTATCGGACATCCGGGTGATAAAAGCAAAGTGACTGGTCATGTATTGGGCAAACCCAATAAAGCCGACAAAGATAAGCTGGATGCTGTGATTGGCGAAGCACTGCGTGAAGTGGATAGTGTGGTGCAAGGGGATTGGCCAGGGGCCATGAATCGTTTGCATAGTTTCAAAGCTTAGGCATTAAAAGCTACCTGCATCGACTATGCTGCGTTAAAAATTTATTTTTACTCGTTACATAGCGGAGCTATGCGCCTCGCAAAATTAAATTTTTGCCTTGCCTAGCCTTCTTCGGTAACGCTTTAGCACGAACAGTTTTAATTTTTGTAGGCTGGTGTGACGATCACATTCAACCTAGGCATAACGCTAAACGGAAGACGGAAAACGCTCTAAAGCAGCCCGTCCTCTCGGTGTAAAATCACCAATCGAATTTCAGTATATTTCGGGTTGTAACGAAGACTTTAGGGCGTCTCCCGTCTCCCGTCTTGCGTCTCCCGCACAACGAGGACACATAAATGGGTTTTAAATGCGGCATCGTTGGTTTGCCCAACGTCGGTAAATCCACTCTGTTTAACGCGCTGACTAAATCAGGTATCGGTGCGGAGAACTTCCCTTTTTGTACCATCGAGCCTAACAGTGGCTTGGTGCCAATGCCGGACCCACGTTTGGATGCATTGGCAGAAATCGTGAATCCACAAAAAGTCATTCCAACCACCATGGAATTCGTGGACATCGCCGGTTTGGTAAAAGGCGCATCAAAAGGCGAAGGTCTGGGTAACCAGTTTTTGGCGAATATTCGAGAGACGGACGCCATTGCCCACGTGGTACGTTGTTTCGAAGACGAAAACGTCATTCACGTAGCGAACGCGGTTGACCCTGCCAGCGACATCGACGTGATTAACCTTGAGTTGATTTTGGCGGATTTAGAATCTGCACAAAAGCAGTTGCAACGCGTAACCCGTACAGCCAAAAGCGGTGATAAAAATGCCGTAGCGGAAAAAGCATTATTAGAGCGCATGGTTGAGCATTTAGAAAACGAACAACCTATCCGCAACATGACGCTGAACGATGACGAGAAAAAGCGCATGCGTATGTTTCACATGATTACCGTGAAGCCCACCATGTACATCGCCAACGTGGCTGAAGACGGTTTTGAAAATAACCCGTACCTCGACAAAGTGCGTGAAATTGCCGCCAACGAAAATGCCGTTGTGGTGCCAGTGTGCAACAAGATTGAACAAGAAATTTCTGAGCTAGAAGACCCAGAAGATGTGGCCATGTTCCTTGAAGAAATGGGACAAAGCGAACCGGGTTTGAACCGCGTTATTCGCGCTGGTTACGAGTTGCTAGGCTTGCAAACTTACTTCACCGCGGGTGTTAAAGAAGTGCGCGCTTGGACCGTAAAAGTCGGTGCAACCGCGCCGCAAGCCGCTGGTGTGATTCACACCGATTTCGAGCGTGGCTTTATCCGCGCCGAAACCATGTCTTATGACGACTTCATCGCCAACAAAGGTGAACAAGGTTGTAAGGCGGCCGGTAAGTTGCGTGTGGAAGGTAAAGACTACATCGTGAAAGACGGCGACATTCTGCACTTCTTGTTTAACGTTTAAGGTTTAAGGGTAGCGCGACTAAAGCGCAAACAAAACGACATTAAAAAGCCGTGATGACCTTGTGTTATCACGGCTTTTTAGTTTTTGCGACAGCTTCACTGCGACAGCTTCACTGCGACAGCTTCACTGCGACAGCTTCACTGCGACAAATCAGATACCTCTATCATGGCTTTGTTGTAACACAAGGTCCGCTCAGGGTCGTAATCACACGTGTGGGTAATCGGCCCATCATATAATTTTGCATGCACAATATGATGCCCACTGACACTGGTTCGTAATACCTGAGTATCTCTTTCACCATTCACACGTTCTTTGTTAATGATTTCTCCAGCTTGATTCACAACCCAATGAAACCCCCGACCATTGCTAACTTGACTGCGAGTGTCGGCCTGAGCATAACCATTACTGCCTGACAGCAACATGAGATCGTCGGGCAATAAATTAAAGTCATTTACAATATCTTCTTGATCATCATGTAACACGAAATGGTGTTTAAGCAACTTGGTCGATACATCCACTGCCATCAACGCCACATCCCATTCTGTGGTACCTCCTGCAGCGTTATCTTTTTTCAATAAGGTATTGTTGGCCAGCCAAGCTATGCCATTGCGAATTTGCACGCCAGCGATGAATTCCACAACCTGATCGTTCCCCACCACAACTTGATTTATAGCCAATGATTTTTGATCAATAAATGTGACAAGCTGCTGTACACCAAGGTCAGACACTGCAAATTGAGTATCGTACGCTGCATTTAAAAAACGGGCACGCTCGCGACTTAAATCCATGCTGACCACTGCATCACCATGTTCGCTAATGGCCAAATGAGCGATTCGACGTATCGCTAACGAATGAAACCAAAGTGTACTGTGAGCAGGCGCAATTGGAATGTCGCGCAATAGGGTTAAGTCTGAATCGAATTGGTAATACTTAATGCCATAGGTACCCGCCAACATATGCAACTGATCACCTTGCCAAATCAATTGTACGTCCGACAACTCACCTAAAACGGGAATAGAACCGTCCCGTACCGCAAAGTCCATGACCTCACTTGTAATCTCCCCTGTTTCGAAATTTGTATCAAAATAGAGTAGCTCGTTTTCTGTGGGGGTATCGTATAACGGTGCCGTCTGCAGCGTGGCGTTGGTCGCCAAGCTTCTGCGAAGAATATTCAATTGATAGTGCGTGAAAGTGTCACTGTCTAAAACAGGTAACGGCGAGAGTTCTGCAATTAAGAGATCGCCGCTTTGGTTGAACGCGATATCTTTAATTAATTTGTCTTGGGTTGGAATAAAGCAATGTTGGAGTTGTTGGGTTTGATCGACACATTCAACACGGTAACGCCAATGGGAAGGCAATATGGTGAAGCGATCTTCTGCTTGATCAAATGTGCGCACAACGTAGCACATGGTGCCTTGTTCATTCTCAATGATTTCCTCAACGCGTACATTGTGTCCGCCTTCAAATACGGGATACCCACCGCACCCTTCTTCAAAAACCAATGGTTCTGATGAATTATTTTCCTGACAAGCGCTTAATAGCAAACTGATGCAGAAGCAGCCCACTAACTTGAGATTGCCGTTGATCATCGTTCCACTCCCTTGTGACTGTCCACGGTCGTACCTACTGTCCACGGTCGTACCTTAAAGCTATTCGTTAAAGCTTCAAGTCCATACGGATTGAGGATTAAAGTCTACAAAGGTGAGGCGATGAATCAATGAGACATCCGCTCAATAAATGTAAGAAATAAAAGGAAAAACCCAGCACTGCTGGGTTTTTCATCTCAGGCTGCTGACAAAGTCATTTTCGTGATTTATCCACCTTTTAGCTTTTTAAATGACGGCGTAAACCCATCCATGGGGCCTTGACCTCGCCATCCATGGCGAGGACACATTTAAAAAGCTAAAAGCTGCATAATCACTACGTTTGCGGTAACTCGAACTTTTGTTTTGATGTGTGTTTTTCAGGATTTCGAGCGCATGGAGAGCCTGCCCCGCGAAGCGCTTTGGGTATGCGCTCGTAAAGCCCACAGGGATGTGCTTGTGGCGACCTGAAAAATACACT
>JBFHVZ010000305.1:0-3729 GCA_041589295.1 Pseudomonadales bacterium | reverse complement strand
GGTGTGGTGATTCAAGCCGATACCGACGCGCGCATGGGCTTAGCTGTGCAAGTGATGGATCAGATTCGTATGGCCGGCGTGGCGAATATTTCTGTGGCGGCGACGCCGGGTAGTTAACATGCGTTTGTTATTGATAGCCCCTGTGGGTGCATGCGTGGCTGTACTGGTGTTTTGGGGGATGCAATGGATGATTGCACCTAAAGCTCAGCCGCAGCTGAGCAATGAACAAGTGGCCATGGTGGATTTTATTCGTGCGTTAAAAGATAGCCGTGCCGAACAAAAAGACCGTACCCGCAAAGAACCGCCCAAGCCAGAAAAGCCACCGCTGCCGCAAACGCCACAAGTTACACAGCAACAAAAAGCCGTAGCGCCTGACCTCAATATGCCGCCGCTAGATACCGCGCTCAATAGCTTTAAAGGTACGGGCATGGGCAGTATGTTAGGCGGTTACGGTTTTGGTGATAGTGATGTAATCCCTTTAGTGCAAGTAGAGCCTCGCTACCCGCAAAAAGCCATCGCCCGCAAGATCGAAGGTTATGTGGATTTGCGCTTTGAAATTAACGAAAAAGGCACGGTGGACGCAGTCGAAGTGGTGGATTCGAACCCAAAAGGTATTTTTGAGCGTGAAGCCATTAAGGCTGCTTGGCGCTATCGCTTTAAAGCCAAAATGGTCGATGGCAAACCTGTGCCGCAAGACGCAATTATTCGGTTAGAATTTAATATTAAGGATTAGTGTGAAAGAGTTTTTTCTATTCTCAGTGCTAGTCTCTTTTTCAGTTTTTGGCTTTGACGAATTGACAGAAGATGAGTTGGCTGACGAAGAAGTGGTACTTGTAGATAGGAGTAAAAGTCATGCTGAGATTTGTCAATTCGAAGGTTTAGATTTAGGGCGTATGGCCGAGATCGGACAAGTTCTGAAAGTTGTACATTGTACAGCTCCTGAGTATCCGTTTCGCGCTATAGTCGAAAAGATTAGTGGAAAGGTAGTAGTAAAACTGGATGTAAATTCTCAAACAGGCAGAGTTGAGAATGTCGAAGTATTGGAGGCTAGCCCAGAAGGTGTTTTTGATGGGGCGGTCATTGATGCTGCGAAAAGCTACGTTTTTGACATAAATGCGGAAGAAAAGTTGGTAGAGGTAGTTATGCCTTTTGAATTTAAGTTTAAGGTTAATTGATGTGTTAATTCGTTGCTCTGTTTTCGCAATTAAAAGCATCGTATTGGTGTTTTTATTTTCCGAACTGGTTTTTGCTGCCCCAAGTCTTTCACCGCGCACCTACAATAAGCTCACCGAGCTGCAAGAATCCATTCAGGCATTGGATGAGGTTAAGACATCAGATCAAGCGGATTACGCCAAGCAAGTACAGTCGTTAAACGAAACGCTTGTAGAAATGGCTGATGATTTAGCGGGTAGTCCCTTGGGCTTGGCGTTGACTCTGCAAACTCATGCACAGTTGAAGTTGAAACAAGATCAAACCAAGCCAGCCATTGTGCTGTTACAGCGCGCAGTGACGATTAAAGAAGTTGACGAAGCCACGCAAAACCAATTGCGCATGTTTTTAGCGCAGCTTTTATTTTCTGATGAGCAGTATCAAGCGTCGGTCGATGTTCTCTTGCCCTGGCTGTCGGATAAAAGCGATAAAAAGCCAGCAGCAGCTTATGCCATGCTTGCGGCGGGTTATTACAGCTTGTCGGACTTGGCTAAAGGTTTACCTTTTATCGAAGTGGCTGTGAAATTATCAGCAACACCTAAAGAGCCTTGGTTGCAGATGGCGTTTTCGGGGAATTACCAGCAAAAAGAATACGAGCGCGCATTAGAGTATTTGAATCTGTTGGTGTTTAACTTCCCGAATAAAAAAGATTACTGGCATCAAAAAGCCGGTGTATTGCAAATGCTAGAGCGATACGAAGAAGCGGCGGCCGTTAAAGAGTTAGCGTTTAAGCGCGGCTTTATAAAAACCGAGGCTGAATATATTAATCTTGGTCAGCTATTAGCATCGCAAGGAGCGGCTTACAAGGTGGCGGGTATTTTGGCCGAGGCCATGCAAAGCAAACAGGTGGAGCCTAGCGAAAAACTGTTGCGTTTAACCCAGCAAGCTTGGATGCAAGCGAAAGCCATGGATGAAGCCAAACAGACCTTGGCCATGTTGTTTGAACTGGTTGGTGAAGTCGATGATGCCTTGCGTTTGGTGCAGTTGCACATTGATGCTGAAGAATGGGCAGCGAGCTTAAATGTGATCAAGCAATTGGAAACTCGCGAGCTAAATGACAAGCAGTTGGCTCAGACTTATTTATACAAAGGGATTGCGCTGTATCGTTCGTCCTCTTCACTCGAAAGTGCTTTGGCGGCGTTTGCACAGGCTGCTAAGCAAAAAGAAACTGCTCAGCAGGCCCGTGCTTGGATGAATTACATCAAAATGGTATCTGACGTGTAATGTTAAAAGCCACGGCTAGAACGTGACAGTGTTTTGGTCGTTGATGCTTTAAATATTGATTGTTTGGGTGTTGTTCTGTGTCGATGCTTGCGCTTTGGCCTTTGCCTTTGCCTTAATAGTTAAGGCTTCAATGGCGGTCACCAACTCGGTGGTGCTTTCTAACGAAATCAGGCTTTGCCCCTGATTTTTCATCAGTTTTTCAAACACTTTGGTTTGTTCGTCTGTTAAGTGATACATCTTGGCGATGGCTGTGGTGTTTTGTCCGCTGCCCTGTGCGATGTCTTCCTTGATATGTAAGAAATTCGACGCTGTGTACAAACGCTTTAAAGAATCCGGTTGATCGCGCAGTGCGCTGTTGCGTGGCTTTAATTCAACGTAATAGTTGGCAGGTGAAAACTCGATCATGGCGCCAGTTAGGGCATCGGTTGCCCATGAAGGCCACATCACGGTGTTAAATAGGGCGGTTTTGTTTAGTTCTTTTGTTAGGCGTTGCTGGTAGGTGACATAGCCTTCTAAACGAAATTGATAGGTGTAGTTGTGAAAAGTTTCCTTTTTCATTTCAACTTCTATGGGCGTTTTACCAACTAAGTTGCCGTCGATGTATAGTTCGGCACCGCTTGGGTAACTTTCGAATTTGACTACCTGAGTGGTGCTTGAGAATAACGTAGCGCAACCACTTATAAGTAAGACGGTCAATACACTCAGGCTTGCTGCAAATAGAGACTTTTTCATTTAATACTTCCGTTGTTTGATGAGTTGAAATTTTAAAACCAGCTTTTAATTGGCGGTGTTCGCCAGCGACGCCACAATAAAAAATTCTTTGTTGCCATCGCCGCCTTTAATTGGGCTGTCGAAAAACGCATCTACCTTTAAATTGTTTTCTAAACAGCAATCGCGCACCCGCTGCTCTGCAACGGCATACTGTTTGTCATCGCGCACAATGCCGTTTTTCCCTAAGCCGTCTTTGCCGACCTCGAACTGAGGTTTTACCAAGCTAACAATACGACCGCTTGGAGCCAGTACGGGAGCAAGTCCTGGTAGGATAAGCGTTTGCGAGATGAACGATACATCCATCACGATTAAATCAAAGCCATTCGGGCTGTATTCTAGTAATTGAGCCTGCGGCAGGTCCCGTGCATTAATGCCTTCCAAGCAAATCACTTGCGGGTGGTTGCGCAGAGAGGGGTGAAGTTGATCTTGGCCTACCTCAACGCCAATGACCTTGGCTGCTCCTTGTTGCAACACGCAATCGGTAAAGCCGCCCGTGCTTTGGCCAACGTCTAGGACGTGGGCGTT
>JBFHVZ010000304.1:0-3739 GCA_041589295.1 Pseudomonadales bacterium | reverse complement strand
TGCGTCATGTGGTGCGTAAGCGCAAAACCGCACGACCCTACCCCATCTACATTTCGGATTTAGCCATTGCCGATCGCCTGCAAAAACGCAGCGCCGGTCAAACCCTGCAAACCGCCCGTTACCTTGCCTACAAACTCAAGCTGGAAGCGCGCCTGAACCAAGCGCTCAAAGCCCTGTATCCAGAGCCACCGAAATCTGGCTAGCCTATTGAGGTGAAGGCTGTGTGAACGGTATCAATCGCGCCGCCAACCCCCTATAATCCACCGTTATTTTTGACGAATGTTCAGGCGAGAGAACTCTATGAGGATGGCGGCGCGGATAACGGCCCTAATGACCTTGTTATGGTTGGCAGCTTGTGGGCAAAAAGGCCCGCTGTATTTGCCCACCGAAACGGCCCCCGCACAGCAACCAGCTCCCTCTGTGGTTGAACCCTCAGCTGACCAATCGCCCGACGTGAACAACTGACTTTGAAGCCCAGCATGACAGACGTATTCCACTATCAAGATGGCGAACTGTTCGCCGAAAACGTAGCCGTTTCCGACTTGGCCGATCAATTCGGAACGCCTTTGTACATCTACTCGCGCAAAGCGTTTAGTGATCACTATCTGGCGTACGCCAACGCACTGGCCGAGGCAGGCAAAGTGCAAGGTAAAGATTCCCTAGTGTGTTTCGCAGTTAAGGCGAACTCCAACCTTGCTGTACTTAACGTGCTGGCAAAATTGGGTGCGGGTTTTGACTTGGTTAGCGTGGGCGAACTAGAGCGCGTACTTAAAGCCGGCGGCGACCCAAGCAAAATTGTGTTCTCAGGTGTTGCGAAAACCGCTGATGAAATGCGTCGTGCATTGGCCGTGGGTGTGCATTGTTTTAACGTCGAAAGTGCCGCCGAACTAGAACGCTTAAATGACGTGGCAGTGGACATGGGCGTGACTGCGCCAGTCTCCATTCGTGTAAACCCAGACGTGGATGCGCAAACTCACCCGTACATTTCTACCGGCTTAAAAGAAAATAAATTCGGTGTGGACATTGATACCGCCATGGACGTTTATGAACGTGCCCACGCGTTACCGGGTATCGACGTAAAAGGGGTGGACTGCCACATCGGTTCACAGTTGACGCAAGTAACGCCATTCCTTGATGCGCTAGACCGCTTGTTAGCGCTGGTGGATCGCCTAAAAGAAAAAGGTATTGTGCTAGAACACGTGGATCTAGGCGGCGGCTTGGGTGTTGTATACAACGAAGAAACCCCTCCATCGCCAAAAACCTTTATTGATGCCGTGTTGCCAAAACTAGAAGGCCGCAACTTAAAACTGGTGTTAGAACCAGGTCGCTCTATTGCGGCGAATGCAGGCTTGTTCGTAACGCAAGTTGAATTCCTAAAAAGCAACAGCGAGAAAAACTTCGCCATTGTTGACGCAGGCATGAACGACATGATCCGTCCTTCGCTGTACAGCGCTTGGCAAAAAATCATCGAAGTGCAACCGCGCACCAACACGGAAGCAAAAACCTACGATGTAGTTGGGCCTGTGTGTGAAACCGGTGACTTCCTAGGTAAAGATCGCAAACTGGCAATCCAACCCGGTGATTTGCTTGCAGTATGCAGTGCAGGTGCCTACGGTTTTGTGATGGCATCAAACTACAATACGCGTAACCGTCCAGCCGAAATCATGGTAGATGGCGATAAAGCGCATTTGATTCGTCGTCGCGAAACCATCAGTGACCAGTTGTCACTGGAAAGCGTCATCGAAGACTAATAAAGAATTAAAACGGCTTAAATAAAATGCTACTAAGATTCAGCAAAATGCACGGCCTGGGTAACGACTTCATGGTGGTGGACCTAGTCACTCAACATTTTGCGTTTAATCCCGAACTTGTACGTCAGTTTGCTGATCGTCGATTTGGTATTGGCTTCGACCAACTGTTGATTGTCGAACCGCCTTCCAATCCAGATGTGGATTTTCGTTACCGCATTTACAACGCCGATGGCAGCGAAGTTGAACAATGCGGCAACGGCGCCCGTTGTTTTGCTCGTTTCGTTCACGAAACGAAACTGACAGCGAAAAACCCCATTAAAGTGGAAACCAGCAGCGGCATCATCGAACTCACGTTAGAAGACGATGGCGAAGTGTTGGTAAACATGGGGCCTGCGCGATTCAATCCAAATGACTTGCCATTTGAAGCGCCTGCCCAACAAGCACAATACAACCTTGATGTTGCGCTAAACGACGGCACGCAAAATATTGTCGTCGGAGCTGTGTCCATGGGTAACCCACATGCTGTGATGCAAGTGGACGACGTACACAGCAACCTAGTTAACCAACTAGGCCCACAAGTGGAATGTCACGAGCAATTTCCAAAACGCGTTAACGCCGGTTTTATGCAAATTAAAAATCGCGGCGAAATGGATTTGCGCGTGTACGAACGCGGCGCAGGTTGGACATTAGCCTGTGGTACTGGTGCCTGTGCAGCCATGGTGGTTGCGCATCACTGGGGTTTAGTGGACGACGAAGTGCAAGTGAATTTGCCGGGCGGCAGTCTGACCATTCGTTGGGATGGGAAAGGTGATGTTTGGATGAAGGGGCCGGCGGAGCGCGTATTTGATGGTCGCATCCAAGTATAGGTTTGGTGCTTCCTGAACTCGCCCTAGCGGCGTTAAAATTTTTTCGAAAATGCTCATTTACTACCTGTAGACTCCGCTTTTCGAAAAAAATTTTGCCTTGCTAGGCCATCGTCAGAAAACACCTGAGAAAGTCTAAGGTTTGAATTCGATGACGCTTCAAATAATGTAGGAGCGCACCCCGTGCGCGATTTGTAAAAAACGCCAATAAACGAAACACCATGGAAAACGAAAATAAAAAATTGGATGCCCGCGAAGTGGCGGCGTTTTTAAAACAAAACCCAGGTTTTTTCCGATCCTATCCAGACGTTGTGGCTGAGTTGGATGTGCCCCACGAAACCGGTGCGACGGTGTCGCTGGTGGAGCATCAGTCACGCATTCTGCGCGAAAAGAATCGAGAGCTGCACACGCGTTTGCAAACACTGGTGGAAAACGCCCGTCGTAATGATCGTTTGTTTGAGCATACCCGTCGCTTAACACTGGATTTATTAGATGCGCAATCCATGGAAGAAGTGGAGCAAGCGTTACAAGAGTGTATGCGTAATTTGTATAAAGTGGATTACGCGGCGATCACCTTGTTTGTGCCTTGTTCGACTATGTTGTCTGTGGTGGATGTGGAGCAACAAACGGTTTTGTTGCGTCCGTTTTCGCGCAAAGATGTTTTCTGCGGCCAGTACAGTGTTGAGCTGATGAAGCATTATTTCCAAGAAGCGCCGGATGTTGGTTCGATGGCGGCGTGTCAGTTGAAAAACGATTTAGGTATTTTAGCCTTGGGTCATAAAGATCCTGAGTATTTCAAAAGCTCCATGGATACGTTGTTTTTGAATTACGTCGCTGAAGTGGTTTCACGTCGTTTATCGGTTTTGTTGTAGTCTCGTTCTTCTTCATATACCGGCTAGCAGTTTTGCTCGTCCAGTCGCCACCTTGGCATTTTCCTGCGTGCGCCAGCAAACCGCAGGCTTAAACTTTATAGATAATCTGCCTCATTGGGCGGCGCCTGCTTATTGCAACGCGCACTTCGGAAGAATCCCAAGTTGGCTTGGGCTTTTAAAGCCTCAACGTATGAGTCTCGGGGCACAAAGTTTAGAGCACGATTAGGGAATACTTGCGTAGTGCGCATGGCTC
>JBFHVZ010000303.1:0-3791 GCA_041589295.1 Pseudomonadales bacterium | reverse complement strand
TGGGTTCCACCCTAGAATCGGTCGACATCCCGGACGACCTCGTCGGCTGGTTAGATGGCCGATCGTCCCTAGCGCGCCTCGGCCTCATGGTCCACGTGACCGCCGGTCGCATCGACCCGGGTTGGCAAGGGCAAGTCGTATTAGAGTTTTACAACAACGGTAAAATGCCACTGGCACTGCGTCCCGGCATGGTGATTTGCGCGCTAAGTTTCGAAACCCTAAGCAGCCCAGCAAAACGCCCATACCGCCTGCGCGAAAACGCCAAGTACCGCAACCAAACAGGCCCGACCAGCTCGCGTATTGAGAAAGACTGATTGAATAGCTTGTTTGTTAAATGATCGTTGAAAAGCCGCTGACCACAGCGGCTTTTTTATTGGGCTAAATTCAGAATTAAAATAAACACAACCCCAACATAAGACGCTTTTACTTGCCAAAAACGTCACGCGACGGTGAATTCTAATATCCAGTCGCGTGATGCTTTAATTCGTGTGGTTTCGGATAGTCTCCGAGTAATCGATAGAAGGTATGATCAGCTGAAAATGCTTCTTAAAAGAATTTGCTACGTTAATTTTGAAGAATTGACTGGGCGTGTTTGTAGGGTGCTAAAAAATTGCCAAATAAGGCCTAAGGCCTCATGATACGGGACTTTAATGAAATCGCGTGGCGGGAATGATCCCAGCAAAAGCGTCACCGAAGAAAACGTCACGTGACGTAGAATAAACTGTTAAGTAGCTTAAGTGTTTAGAATAAAAAGATTTCTTGCTTCATTTATTGGGGCTGTAGTAACCGCCCAAGTTCTCTATTTAGTTACGCCGATACCTTGTGGGGAGGATGGCTGGCGATGGGGGTTAACTTTTGGAATTACTCAGCTAAGTATTGTTTCTCTTGGAATCTTAATTGGCATTGGTTCACTCTTTATTCGACAAGGGGATTTCGTAAAATTAAAAGTCTTATTTGGGTTCCAAATACTTGGAACACTAACTATTTATGTCATTTTAATCCTACCTCATCTCGAAATTTTTCAAGCTGAGTGCTTATAAATTACTTAACAAGTTGTTCTTGTCGCAGCAAGACAGCTAGGAAATTTGCAAAAGGCGCAAATTCCTCAAAACAAGAGCGTTAAATTAAAACCAACCAAATGGAGTATCAATAATGAAAAATAGTTTTGTTTTACTAAGTCTATGTGCTGGTTTAGCTGCGTGCGGGGGAGGCTCTTCTAGCAACAATAATTCACCGGATGAACCAAATATTCAAACTGGTGTTTTCTTAGATAGTCCTGTTGTCAATATTGGATATAGGACAGAAACCTTGGAGGGAGTTACAAATAGTCTTGGTGAATATGAATACATCGAAGGGGAAAACGTTACTTTTTTTATAGGGGAGCTTGAGCTACCAGCAGCTAACGCAGCAGGGACTGTGACTCCTTTAGATATAGCTGGAAGCTATGATACGACAAATTCGACCGTTGTGAACATACTACGATTACTGCAAACACTTGATGAAGACGGTAATCCTGACAATGGTATTACAATTACGGATACTGCCAAGGTTTCAGCTACTCAAGTCGATTTTTCCTTATCGGAAAGTGCCTTTGAAACTTCATCTGCTGTAGTTAATTTAGTAGCTAATTCAGGCTCATCAAATGCGACATTAATTAGTTCTGATGATGCAATTTCACATTTTGAGGAGCAGCTTGAAGAGAGCGACATATCATTTGGCAAACTCATTGGGCCATGGGAACTACCTAATGAAAGTGTCATTTTTATGTATCTACCAGATGGAAGATATTTCGCCATTCAATGGGAAGAAGAAAATAATTTTGTAGGCTTTGAGCGAGGTACCTATCAAGAAAGCGATACAGAAATTACCTTTAATACTCTCCAAAACAATGATGGAGAAGCGTTAGTGTGTAATGAGCCATCTAGTAGCACCTGCTCTGGTGAAGTTTGGGGGTTCTCTGTCTCAGGAAATGCGTTGACATTAAATCCCGCTGGTGAAGATTCGGTAGCATTTCAGAGGGGAGATTATACTAGTGAAAATTTACAAGGAGTATGGGAGCTACCTAATGAAAGTGTCATTTTTATGTATCTACCTGATGGTCGATATTTCGCCATTCAATGGGAAGAGGAAAATAATTTTATAGGTTTTGAGCGAGGCACCTATCAAAAAAGCGATACAGAAATTACCTTTAATACTGTCCAAAACAATGATGGAGAAGCGTTGGTGTGTAATGAGCCATCTAGTAGCACCTGCTCTGGTGAAGTTTGGGGGTTCTCTGTCTCAGGAAATGAGCTGACATTAAATCCTGATGACGGAGGCTCTGTAGTACTCAAGAGGCTGTTTTAATATAACAAAGCCAGCCAAGGGGCAGTCAAAATCGCTACGCGCTTTGCTTGCCCCTGCTATCGGTATTTCCAAAGCCTCGTTATAGTTCCAAGTTACCCATGAAAAGTAGACACCTCTATATAGTAATATCTGACCCTATATGGAGGTGTCACATGGCACGTAATAAGCCTCAGCACCGAATAAGCACAATGGTTTTATCGAGTTTGGTGGATAGGCTGGGGTGCATTGGAGATGCGTAAGCCTGTACTCAGAATGAAAAACATCACTAAACAAGAAGAAAAATTTATCAATCAAAAACTGCCTGATCTAGTTGATCTGTTGTACGAAGGTGAAAGTAGGTTTCACTCTGAGCCAAGCATTAGCGTAGTCGTTTTTATTAGCATGACTATTTGCGTAGTCGCCTAGTCGCCAGACACCTCCAAACGATCTTTCAGTGGGACAAACTAAATGGATTTACACACAATTTTTGGTTTGCTTGGTGTTGCTGCCAATGCAACTTGGCCTCTTATTCGGCAGCGTAGATTTTTGCTATTGGGACAGGTGATTGCCTGTATTTTTATGTTTTTGCACTTTTGGTTGTTGGGGGCGACGACAGGTGCTGCCGTAATGGCGACGGCTGGCATTCAAGCGATATTGGCTATTCCGTTAGAAAAACACAAACGTTTTAAAACCATCTATCTAATCTCACTAATATTCACACCTGTAGTCGCGTGGCTGAGCTGGCATGGATGGCCGTCAATCTTTTCTACGTTGGCGCTGGTCTTTTTTTGCATTGGCAATTTACAAATTCAAACCGCGCGACTTAGGGTTTTGTTGCTTTTGTGCTTGTTCTGTTGGATTGGTCACAACTTGTTGATCGGATCTTACCCAGCGTTAATCTCAAATGCGATCGCGCTAAGCACAAGTGTTTATGGAATTTTGCGTGAGTTTAGGGAAAAGAATATTGCAGCCATAATAATCGATAGCTAATGGTGGCGTGTAAGGTTAGAAGTGGACTTATTCTTTTGGTTTATAGGCAGGGTCCAGATTTTAATTGTAAAAGCGGTCGGCTGGCCACTCAAAATGGAAATCTGCAGAGAATTGATGTCGCCTACATCGCATAGCTTAAATGACGATAACGGTTTTAATGGGCTGAGTTTTTTCTATAACCGCTTCTCTAATAGCGTCTTTAAATCCTCACTTAATGTTTCTTTTTGCAGTACTTCGCCATGGCTTGGAATTAGTGTGGTGGGGTGGTCTTGTGCCAGTTGATTTAACGCCCAATATTTAAATGATTTTCGGTCTTTTAAGATAAAAAACTTTATTGTAGTGGTCAACTAATTCCGGACATGTTTTTAAGTTTTTCTTCTGCTGCTTGAGGGCTAATACCACCATGCAACTGATGTGGGCGACGTTGATTGTAGTAGCCCATCAGGTACAGCCCGATATCCATTTTTGCTTCTGTA
>JBFHVZ010000302.1:0-3818 GCA_041589295.1 Pseudomonadales bacterium | reverse complement strand
TTCGGGACACGGACGTTGTTGCCGAAGACATCAATCACAACATCAATGGCATCAGTACCCAAGCCGCCAATGCCACAGACACCGCAAAACAAATGCGTTCGTCCAGCGAATCACTCAAAAATGTGGCGCAGGACCTTTCTGGGTTGGTCGGCAAATTTAAACTCTAACCACCTAGACAGGAATTGTCACTTTACAGACGCTTGCTTCTCTTTTCTAATGGGCCAAAACCCATAAGGAGTAAGCCATGGCCGGGCTATTACCCAACGTAGATCCAGATGGATTACTAGAATATTCGGTGGTGTTCACCGACCGCGCTCTGAACCACATGTCACAAACCTTTCAGGGCGTGATGCGCGATATTTCAGCAACCCTCAAAGACGTTTATCAAGCCGACAGCGTGGTCGTCGTCCCCGGTGGTGGTACCTTTGGTATGGAGGCGGTGGCTCGACAATTTGCCACTAACAAACGTTGCTTAGTCATCCGCAACGGTTGGTTCAGCTATCGCTGGAGCCAGATTTTCGAATTTGGACAAATCCCTTCTGCCGAAACTGTGCTTAAGGCACGCCCCGTTGAAGCAGGCCCTCAACCAGCGTATGCACCTGCTCCCATTGACGAAGTTGTCGCAACCATCCGCGCCGAAAAACCACAGATGGTATTTGCCCCTCACGTAGAAACCGCTTCTGGCATGATACTGCCAGACGACTACATCAAAGCTGTCACTGACGCAGTGCATGAAGTAGGCGGTTTATTTGTGCTGGACTGTGTGGCCTCGGGCACCCTTTGGGTGGACATGAAAAAACTGGGCGTGGACATTCTTATTAGCGCACCGCAAAAAGGTTGGAGCAGCTCGCCATGCGCCGCATTGATCATGATGAACCAAGCCGCGCTTGACGAGATGGAAAAAACAACCAGCACCAGCTTTGCAGGCAACTTAAAGCAATGGCATCAAATCATGGGGGCTTACCTTGGAGGTGGCCACGCCTACCACGCTACCATGCCCACAGACGCACTGAAAAAATTCCGCGATACCATGTTAGAAACCAAAGAATATGGCTTCGATAAGGTTAAACAAGAACAACTGGATGTAGGTCATGCTGTACGCAACATGTTGGAAAGCAAAGGCATTAAAAGCGTCGCTGCCGAAGGCTTTAAAGCCCCTGGCGTTGTAGTGAATTACACCACGGACCCAGATATGCAAAACGCGAAAAAATTTGTCACTCAAGGCTTACAAGCTGCGGCGGGCGTACCACTCATGTGTGATGAAGGCGAGGATTTTAAAACCTTCCGCGTTGGCCTTTTTGGTTTAGATAAATTGCATAATGTCGAACGCACGGTCAGTAACTTAGAAGCCGTACTAAATAAAGTGATGAGCTAGGCTTGCGGCTTTAATCCTCTTTTGACGCTCCTTTAACATTCCTTCGTGTCAGGCCCACCAAGTTGGGCCGACACCCTCCTCTTTAAATACACATCTAGGTTAATCATTAGCTAGTTTGTTTTAGCCAGTGGATATGCAATTCGGCCAGATCGTCAGCTCGATTTTGCGAGACATTCAAAGCGATAAATCGTCAATAAAAAAGTGTAAAACCCTTAAGCCTATCAATGGCAAAGTCAAAACGCGTTATGAGTTCGGGACAAATTCAATAGACTTGGTTTATTTCCCCCTAAAGTTTTAGCCCATTTTTTTTGGCTGCTTTAAACGCGTCCCAATCCTACCAGTGATTAAACAAGCGTATTGAATGGATAAATGTATTTGCTCAATCAAGGCATTTAAATACACAGATAAAGGGATTTTTTTCACACTGCTCACTTCACCTGAGTTTGATAATGTCGTTTTTCCATTCAATAGGAGAATAATAATATGACTCACCCAAACGCGTTTAAAGCTCTCAGAAACCGCATTTCCAAAACGGTTCTAGCCAATTATTCGCATGTTGTGGCAGCGGCAAGCCTGCTCGCTGGCACGCTTTTGTGTACTGTTATAAGTCCAGCTACCTATGCCGCAGACAACTGGTTTTGCTGGGACTATGAAGTCAGTGAAACAGGCGTTAAAAGTTCACGCGGCTTCGATTACCAATCAACTGGCGCGCCCATTCCAACCGGGGATTCCGGCAGTTTTAACCTAGTGGTTTACAACGTAGATGGATTTCCTAATTGTTTAGGCGGCAGTAAAAACAGCAAATTTAAAAGTCTACTGGCGCGACTAGAGCAAGAAGACTTTAACATCGTACTCATGCAGGAAATGTTCACAGCGAAAAAACACAGTTTTTTGCGTGATGAATCTCGACTATCAAAAGGTAACTACCCGTACCGCAGCAAACACTGGCGCGGCAACATGATCACTTACGGCCATGGTCTATTGCGCTTATCTGACTTTCCCTTCGACATGGCGAACACCAACGACAACGATTACACCCTAGCCACGCACGAATACGAACTCTATGACGACTGCGGCGGTGTTGACTGTTTAACTGAAAAAGGATTTACCGTCGCCGTTCATGAAATAACTCCAGCATTTAAGATTCATATTTACAACACGCACATGGATGCGGGATCACAAGAAACCGACATTAAAGCCAAGGCAGATCAATTCGACCAACTGGCGGATTTCATCAACGCCTATTCTCAAGGCGCTACGATTATATTGGGTGGTGATTTCAACGCGAAATGGACACGGGAAGGCTATCAAACCATTTGGGCCAATTTCCTAAGCACCACAGGGCTTAGGCTGGCTTGTCAGGACTTGATCAACTCAGGCGATGACAGCTTTATGAATTGCGACCACCAATATAAAGACGATACCGACCAAATTTTGTATCGCAATATTGATCAAAACTTCGAGTTAATTCTGAGTGAATACAAAGAGCTGAATTTTAATGGACTAAGCGATCACGAGCCTTATATAGCTCAATTCACTTGGTCAAAAAAATAAAGAGGCAATATGAACGGCGTGCTAACTGACAAGAGTACGCTTGCTTCGTTTTCTTGTAGGTCAAGCTTTAGCCTGACTATTAAGGAAGACTCGCGACTCCCGGTTCTAAGCTTGGATTATCAATGACCTACATTAGGTTTTGAGGTGCGCTCAAAATGACTTTGTCACGCCTTCGGCGCCTCAAGCTGGTTCCTGCGGAACATCGCTTGCCACATGGGCCGCTGCGCTGCCCGTTGTAGTGGACAGTGTTCTTCGAGGTTCTAATACAAAACCCCCAATCGGGCTAACGCCTCTGTTTATCTACACATTTGTCCTAAATCGCAGACAAGAAAAAACCCCAACCGCGCGAGCGATTGGGGTTTTGTATTAGAAGCTTGACGATGACCTACTCTCACATGGGGAGGCCCCACACTACCATCGGCGATGCTGCGTTTCACTTCTGAGTTCGGGAAGGATTCAGGTGGTTCCACAGCTCTATTGTCGTCAAGCAAACTGGCTTGCTCGGACTGTCTAGAGACAATCAATGCAAATTCTTTGGATAAATTTTCTGTTTAAGTAGCGATCTACGATCCGCTTTGTCGATCGTTGCTTGCCTACTTTATGTAGGTCGATCAGTTTTGGCGTTATATAGTCAAGCCTCACGGGCAATTAGTACAAGTTAGCTTAACGCCTCACAACGCTTCCACACCTTGCCTATCAACCAGGTAGTCTTCCTGGGCCCTACAGAACACTCGAAGTGTTAGTGAGATCTCATCTTGAAGGGGGCTTCCCGCTTAGATGCTTTCAGCGGTTATCCTGTCCGAACATAGCTACCCGGCAATGCCATTGGCATGACAACCGGAACACCAGAGGTTCGTTCACTCCGGTCCTCTCGTACTAGGAGCAACTC
>JBFHVZ010000301.1:0-3821 GCA_041589295.1 Pseudomonadales bacterium | reverse complement strand
CAGATGCCATCACCGTGATCCAACGACAGGTGTTTTCCAGCTGACGTACGTTACCCGGCCAAGGTAGCGAGCATAAATATTCTTCGGTTTCTGGTTTAAGTACTTTCGCTTCCACACCCAGTTCGTCGGCTGCGCGGTTCAAAAAATGGTGTAGTAAACGCGGCACGTCTTCACTGCGCTCTGCCAATGCAGGCAAGTGAATGCGGATAACGTTTAGGCGGTGGAACAAATCCTCACGGAATTTGCCTTCACGTACTAATCCTTCTAAGTCTTGGTGTGTGGCAGCGATGATGCGCACGTTCACTTTAACCGGTGAGCTACCGCCTACACGGTAAAATTCACCGTCGGCTAACACGCGTAATAAACGGGTTTGCGTATCGGCAGGCATGTCACCGATTTCATCTAAAAACAGCGTGCCGCCGTCGGCTTGTTCGAAACGACCGCGACGTTGGCCGCCAGCACCGGTGAAGGAGCCTTTTTCGTGGCCAAACAATTCACTCTCGATTAAGTCTTTTGGAATAGCCGCCATGTTTAACGCCACAAACGGTTTGTCACTGCGTGGACTGTGTTTGTGTAACGCGTGGGCAACCAGTTCTTTACCCGTACCGGATTCACCGTTAATCAGCACTGTGATGTTGCTGTGAGACAAACGGCCAATGGCGCGGAAAACTTCCTGCATAGCCGGTGCTTCACCAATGATTTCGGTGTTTTTGTAAGGCTGCGCTGGTTCGGCTTGATTTAGCGATGCGTTTTCATGTTTGTGATTAATGGCGCGCTTAATTAAACCAACTGCTTCGTCTACGTCGAAGGGTTTTGGTAAGTATTCAAACGCACCTTTTTGATAGGAGGTCACCGCGCTGTCTAAATCACTGTGCGCCGTCATGATGATCACGGGTATGTCGGAATACTCTTCGTGAATTTGTTGTAGCAGTGAAATGCCGTCGATACCGGGCATTCTAACGTCACTGATGATGGCGTCAGGTTGCTCGCGGTTGAGCGCGTTCATGACCTTGTCGCCGTTTTCGAACGACTGACTTTCAATATTTTCCTGCTCAAGTGCTTTTTCAAGTACCCAGCGAATGGAGCGATCGTCATCGATAATCCAGACTTTGTTCATGGCCTCTCCGCTTGCATCGGCTACATAAGGTGAAGTGATTGCGTATGATGAAACGCGATCAGCTATCTAACGGTAAATAAATTGAAAACTCAGTACGCCCTTTCGTGCTTTCGCACTCAATGATGCCCTGATGTTGACTGACGATGCTTTGAGCAATAGACAGCCCTAGGCCAGTTCCATCTGCTCGCCCGCTAATCATGGGATAAAACAAAGACTCACGAATGCTTTCGGGAATCCCTGGTCCATTGTCGATGATGCTGATATGCAACACCAAACGGTGACGTGTGTGGCCAATGGTAAACTGACGCACACTGCGCGTTTTCAAAATGATCGTGGCAGGCTGTTCTTGTTCGGGGTTCCCTAACATTGCTTGCATAGCGTTGCGCACAATGTTCAGTATCACTTGAATCAGCTGCTCTTTATCAGCAGGCAGTTCAGGAATACTAGGGTCGTAGTCCCGGCGAAGAATTACCTCACCATTTGCCTCTACGGAAATTAAGCTATGAACACGCTCTAGTACTTCGTGAATGTTCGTTGGATCTCGCTCAGGCAATTTATTTGGCCCAAGCATGCGATCCACGAGATTCTTTAAGCGGTCAACTTCATCAATGATGATGTCCGTAAATTCCTTTAATTCTTTTTCTTCTAGCATTCTTGCCAAAAGTTGAGCACTGCCACGAATGCCACCCAAGGGGTTTTTAATTTCGTGGGCCATGCCACGCACCAACGACTGCGTTGCTGCTTGGTTAGAAATCAGTTCTTCTTCGCGGCTAATGCGCAGTAGTCGATCTCTTGGGTGAATCTCGATGAGCGTATTGGGTTTGCCGTCCAACACGAAATAGTTCACTGAGTAATCCACGGTAATTTTTTGCGCGATGGGTAGAACCAATTCTGCTTCCCGTTTGGTGTACGGGTTGCCCATGTTCAAACTTTCGAGAAAGCCTGTTTGGTCACCATCGTCGATAAACACTTGGTCAATGCGTTCACCAACACAGCGACGACCACTTACCTGCAATAAGGCTTCTGCCGAAGCATTTAGGTATTGCACGTTCAGTGCTTTGTCCAAAATGAGGACTGCGGTCTCGAGGTTATTAACCAGTTGAAGGTAAAACGCTAAATCGGCCATGTGTTTCTCCATTTAGCCCAATCAGCAAAAACCAAGCCAAGATTTTTTAGGGGGTATCTGCACCCAAATGGTCATAAGCCCAGTAAAACAGGGCACTGCAACAGGGATGATTAGAAAAAAAGCGAAGCGCATACGAATAGTATGCACCAAAATAGAGCTTATGCCATTTTATTGGGCGCGTGCACGATTTAGGATCGACGGGCGTTGCACATGGAAGCGGCGTTTTTGAGATCGGATGAGGGTTGCACCCTGATGTTTAATCTGAGCATGAACCATATGGCTGCCACGGTCTAAATTCTCTAGTGAGAATTGTAATTGAGCGGCTGTTTTTACCGGTTTGCCATTTAAGAACAGGGTTATTTCATGGCCGGGTTGCAAGCCGGGTTCCAAAAAGAGCTCCACTGTGAGGTGTCCGGCTTCGCCAGCTAACACGGCGTGATCCATTTTGGGGCTGACGATCAGTAATTGCTTGTAACCTTTGAAGGCAGGCTCGCTCTCGCTCTCTTCGGCTTGTTTAGGAGTTCTGGCGAAGATGTCTTTAGGGACGCTTTGAATGTCGGGTAGGCTGGCCTTTTTGGCGTGTTCTGGCGGCTCGTCACCGTATTCACGCACGCCATCTTTGTTGATCCAAGTGTAAACCTGAGCCTGAAGATTACATGCGAACAGTAACAGGATAGGGAGGAGTATGCGCATTGGTTGGGCTCAAGTTAAACGAAGGCACACTTTATCGAAACTGTGGACATTAGGTAAGGCCTAGCACTGGGTTAGCCCCCAAGTTGTGATGCTCTTACTGTCTTATGACTTTGGTACATGGGTTTTCGAATATTCTGTCGGGCTTCGAGCTTCGAGCTTCGGGCTTCGAGCTTTTTCCGTAGACATAAAAAAAGGCCGCCGAGGTGACTCGGGCCGAAGGGCCTTTTTTCAACATAGAACAGCTCTTATTAGCAAGAGTAGTGCATGTCATACTCAACTGGGCAGAGAGAGTTGTGCTCCACGCGCCGCGTTATTTTGCTTTTATATAACCATAAAAAAAGGCCGCCGAAGCGACCTTTTTTCAACATAGAACAGCTCTTATTAGCAAGAGTAGTACATGTCGTACTCAACTGGGTGAGTAGTGTGCTCAACGCGGTAAACGTCTTCCATTTTCAGGTCGATGTAAGCGTCGATCATGTCCTGAGTGAATACGCCACCTTCAGTTAGGAATGCGCAGTCAGCTTTCAGGCTGTCTAGAGCTTCACGCAGGCTGCCACATACTTGTGGGATCTTAGCCGCTTCTTCAGCTGGCAGATCGTACAAGTCTTTGTCTGCTGCATCGCCAGGGTGGATCTTGTTCTTAACGCCGTCGATACCTGCCATCAACATAGCAGCGAATGCCAAGTATGGGTTAGCGGTTGGATCAGGGAAACGTGCTTCGATACGCTTGCCTTTTGGAGACGCAACGTAAGGAATACGGATAGAAGCAGAACGGTTACGGGCAGAGTATGCCAGCATCACTGGAGCTTCAAAGCCTGGGATCAGACGCTTGTATGAGTTAGTAGACGGGTTGGTGAACGCGTTCAGTGCTTTAGCGTGCTTGAT
>JBFHVZ010000300.1:0-3849 GCA_041589295.1 Pseudomonadales bacterium | reverse complement strand
TGCGTTCCAATAATCTCAGCTGAAGCTTTTCTTCTAAGTCGGTAATCATGCGGCTGACGCGGGACTTGGGAATGTTCAGGCTACGTGCTGCACCGGTGAAACTGCCTTCGCGCACCACACGAATAAAGACTGACATTTGGTTCAGGTCTAGCATGGCTCAAACTTTAATCCTTGATATCACGCGGCACATTCTGCGGTACTTTGTCCTCAAAGGCCATAGTCTTGGCAATCTTGGTAGGGCATCTCATCAATCCATTGCTCAATTAACTTAACGGCGTGGCTGTCGATCAAGGTGCGGCCCACAGGTGGCATGCGGTCTTTAGCTTGGGTCATGTTCATGCGTCTAGGAATGGAAGACGCAGCGCCTTCGCCCGGCCAAATGTCAAAACCGCCACCTCGCCAACCATGGCTGGAGTTACACACACCATGCAAATAATCCACGTCTTTGCGCCAGTATTCTAAGCGCAGGCCCGATAAAGCGGCGCTGCCATGGTCGCTATGACAGTGGGCACAGTTAATATCAAGATAGGCTTTAGCGCGATCTTTTAAAGACGCCGTACTGTCTTGCCAGTTCGGTGCGGTATCCAGTTGTGATAGGTCTTGCGGGACGCCTTCGATCATACCCAATGATTGCCATAACTGAAGTTGAGCGTGGGATTGTCCTTGATAAAAAAGAGTGCGATTTAAGTGGCGTGCTTTTGGACCGATGGGACTAAAGGTATTGTCATGTTGATGGCAAAGCTGACAGCGACTGGCCGATGGAATTTCGTAGTTGAATTGCTGTGATGGAACACTGTGTGAATCATCATTGATGTTTGTATAAGTGTGGGACACGGTTTTGCCTGCTAAATGCAAGTAGGCATCTTGAGAGTCGGGGTGCCAAACATAGGGCAGTAGTACCCAACCTTGTTTGCGTTTTATTTGCAAACGTACTTCGACTAAACGTTCTTCTTGAGTGGTGGGTTTAACCGTTTCGTCAATGTTCACACTGTTAGGTAGCGCAAATACTTTTACTAATACGCTGCCTTCGGGAAAGTCGAATGTATCTTGCGGGTGAAATCCCATACGACTGTCTTGGGGTAAAAATATATAGCGATATTTTTGCGCGTGATCGGTAAACAGGGCGCTATTAAGTTTATACAGCAGACCTGGTGAATTGACGTATGTGGGGTCGTTCGGTGGGCCAGAAAACAAGCCGTAGTCGGACAACCAATTACAATTTGCCTGTGTCAGCGCCAGCCAATTGATACCCTGAGCGCCTTGGCAAATATCGGGATTGGTTTTGAGTGCGGCGATGTCTTTGCTGAATAAATCAGGCTCAGTGACAGCAGGGTTTGAGTTTTGATCAGACTGACAGCCGCTTAGGTAATACGCGAGCGTCAAAAAGGTGCTCGCGTAGCGTACGCGTCGTTTTTCAGAAACCAATTTTGTTACAACAGATTTCATACTAACCGCAGCGCTTAAGGGCAACCGCCGGTTTGCGTATCCAGCCAGCGACGAATCAATGCGGTGCCTTCTTGGTGAATGAGTGCACGTCCTAGTGGCGGCATTAGATCACCGGCTTCGGTTGTATTTAAACGGTGATACACCAACGAATTTACAGCATCACCGGGAATCATAATGGTTGAGATCGCGCCGTCAGCACCAGAGACAGCTTCTCGACAGGTGCCATCGTAAGTATGACTAGCAGACCAATAATCGGCTTTAAATGCTGTGTTACTGGCGGTGCCTTCTAAACGATGACAATGGGCGCAGTTAATATCCAACCAAGCTTTGGCGTTATCGTCGAGTTGTTGTGGCGTCAAACTATCCACCGAGACGCTGTCGTTGAACACTGGGGTGGTTGTGATGCTGCTGTCATCAATGGCGCTTAGCAGGCCTTCGCTAACCCATTTAGCTAATTGGTTTTCAGCCCCTGAGCCATAATCGTACTGGCTATTTAGGTAACGCGCTTTAGGGCCGATGGGTGCAAAAAAGGCTTTTTCTTTTTCTTCTGGCTTGCTGCTGATTTTTTGGTTGTTGCTGTCGTATACAAAATTGCCATCGGCATCGACAACAAACCAATTGTCGTTTACGCCCGCTTTAATAAAACGCTGCTGTGCATCCAAATAGCGATTTTGATCGTCGGTTAAGTAGTCTTTATTGCCACCGGGATTGTATTGGTGACACGTGGTGCATTGGGCGAATGTGGGTACACCATATTTAAAGTTATAGGTTGCGTTGTCGTGCTCTAGCACACTGGCCACACTGCTGCCGGATGTGGTGAGTACTGCGTCGGTTTTATCGGCATTCCAAACGTAGGGCAGTGCTACCCAACCAGATTCACGCTTAATTAATAAACGTGTTTCGATTAGGTTTTCGTGATCGAATCCGCGTTCGTTCGTGTCGCTCGGTAGGCTGAATGTTTTTGTGAGAACCGAACCCACAGGAAACTCAAAGGCTTCGTTTTCGCTGTACTGAATTTTTTCACCAGGTGGTACAAAGACAAAACGGTATTTGCTGGCGTAGTCGGTAAACAGCGGTACGGATAAATCGTAAGCTAAACCACGGGTGTTGGGTTCTGACGTGGGATTACAAGGATTTTGAAATAAACGGTATTCCGATAACTTAGTCGCATTACCCGCCAGTAAAGCGTCCCAATTAACGTCAGCGGCAACCGTACTACAAGCCTGAGTTTGTTTATCGTCAGGGTTGTCAGAACTGTCGCTACCACCGCTGGAGCCACCACCACAGGCTGTTAATGTCAGGGTTAGGCTTGATGCCAAAATCCAACGAAATCCGTTCATACTACCACCTTGAAGTTATGAGAAATAACGAGTTGAAAAATAGGGACTAATAAAGAAGAAACACTACGACGAGAAGTGGTGCTCTACTTTGCACATGACTTAAATAGACAGAGCAAAGTAGAGCCGACTTAACGGTTATGGTTTACAGAACGTCGATGTAGTGTCGTCTGTACCGCAACCAAATTGTTGTTGACCAATATTCACAACGGCTGCGCTTACTGGCGTTTTAACAATGTTGCCGCAATCCATGCTGCTGTCATTCATTGTTGTGCTCTTGAATTGTTCAACGTTGGTGACTGGTTCGCCGTTTTCGTTGAAATCGCCAGCGCCTTCCACTTCACGCGGATAAACCGCAGCTGTAGTGACGCCTTCACCATTGTTATACGCACATACACGGTCTTGGTCTGTGTAAGGCACAAATGTTGTGGCTGGAATTTGTGGCGCGTCGGCAGCGTCACCTCCTGGCGATACAATATTTGTATAGACCGCAGTGGCAACCTGATTAATACCGCCTGCCATGGCTTGCAGCAACGTAGCGCCGCCATGATCTGGATCTGGGCTGGTGGTATTCACTAATAGTTCACCGATGCCGTCGTACAGAATGTGCGGCAAGTAGGCTTTGTTGTTTGCAGCTTCTTGACCCGTCATGATTTGATACAAGTGATATCCGTTCACTATGTCTTTGATCAAGCTACCTTGTGGGTCGTTGCTGTTTTCTGCGTTAGTGATGGTGTTGTCAAACACGTTAATGTTGCGCACAAACGGGCTCCAACCATCTAAAAATTGCGTAGCATACGGATGAATATCACCGTAAGACATAACGCTTGTACCCACATCGGTTTTAGGCGACGCCGCGACACTGTCGTCCGGTAGCATGAATGATGTCACCGCAACCGAAAGCGTTTGATGATCTTTAATGGTGTTATTAAAAATGTCGACGTCCGACGTAGACAGTACGATAACCCCAGTGCCCGGCGGAACAATGTGTACGCCACCTGGATTGCTGCTGATGTTAGCAAAGTTAGGCGCGTTGTTGTCTTCAACATGGTTGTCAAAAACGCGT
>JBFHVZ010000299.1:0-3871 GCA_041589295.1 Pseudomonadales bacterium | reverse complement strand
ATGACGTTAGCTACACGACTACCTTGACGAATGACCTGACACTCGGCAAAGGTGTCACGCCCCCCCCTAGCAGCCCTCAAGTAGTCTAGAGAAAAGTCGACAATTTTAGGCATCGCTGGGGTTTCAAGAAACATCAGTAGGTGCAGAGCAGCGGACATCTCCATAAAACCGCCGATTACCCCGCCGTGGACGGCAGGCAGAATGGGGTTGCCTATATTGTCTTTATTATCTGGCAGCCTAAAAATCACATCACTGCCAAAACGCTGAAACTCAAGCCCTACCAGCTTGGCGTAAGGTATGGCGTCCACCACAGGCTGGAATTCGCCGGTTTCGTGGGCTTGTTTCAAGATTTCGGTAAATTTCATCATATCCCCACTTAGTTTGCCTGCGCTGGACCACTGCCATTTGGCGTATCCGGTTTTGCCGTGCCTAGTACGACGGCTTTGAAGTCAGGGGGTGATAAATGACTCCCAATACGCATGAAGGTCGCCACGCAGTTAGCCACTGGTGACTCTGGGTCGCCTTGATGAACTGTGCATCTCGTAAAGACCACATTACGGCTTACCCGATAGGCTTCTGCCAATGCATAGATGGACTTCTTAGGTTCAGCCGCTCGAATATAGTCCACTCGCAGGTCTAATGTCGGGCAAAGCTCAAACTCTGGCAGTGCGTTGATCACCATGGTGCCACAGGCAGTATCCATCAAGGTGGTTAACACACCTCCATGAATCACACCCGACGTAGGGTTACCCACATGACTTAAGCTATATGGCAGCTCCAGCGTGAGGGACTCCGCATCGGCGTCTTTGACTTTGATACCGAGCACCTGACAGTGCCGCAGCAAACCAATGAATCGTTCTGCGCGACCCAAATAGGGATTGGACTCAGACATGGTTGAACTCTCGATAGTTAAACTGGCGCGTGGACACTTTCTAAGAAGAAAGTATAGCTATCGTCATTAAGATTGGGCGCGTTATACCGCAATTCACGCCACGCCCATAGCCAAACTGCGGGTTTTGACACGGATCTCAATAACATTGGCAGTTTTTATCAGCTCACCGCAGCCAAGGTACCAACGCAAAAAACAAAAAGACCCAAGCTAATACGAGGTTTATCAACCAACTGTTTTTAAAATGAAGGGTGACCCATTTGTTATTCAGCCACAGTAGAGTAACAGCCAATAAGGGCATAAACAGTGCGCCCACAAATGAATAGAGTTTTTGAATTTCTTTGAACGTCATGAACAAAGACAACATGGGCACCAGCGTCAAAAACAACACACCGAAGCGGTAATAATTTAATGACTCAAACGAGGCTCGCGACTTTTCCAGTCGCGCCCTAGGATTGAGATTCACCATTGCGTCCGTGAACAAATACGGTACCGCTTGCCACACACCCAACATGCTAGAAAAGATCGCCGCCCAAGCGCCCACTAAAAAAAACTTGCCCAATATTTCATGGACGTTTTGTGAAAAATATTGGCTTACGCTAAGCAATAAATTCAGGCCCTTCCCTTCTTGCGCGGCCACAGAGCCAATAATCACCATGGCGATACCAAAAAGACAGGTAAGCGAATAACTAATGGCTAAATCCCAGCGACTGGCCCTTAAACCCTCAAGGCCGCTGCGATCACTTTGGGCCATCCAATAGCCATAACACAAGATGGTCAGTGTACCGCCGACCCCGCCCATTAATGCCAGCGTCCACACCAACGCTTGTGGCTTATCTGGAATGCTGGGTAACAACAAGCCAGTGAGGACATCCGACATGGAAAATGGTACAGAGGCCACGCAAACAAATACGGTGACAAATAAAACCACCGCTAACAACGACATAGTGGCATTTACCCACTTATGACGACCTAGCAAGATTAGGGCAGCCACAAATAAACTTTGCAATATACCTGCAGCAACCTTGTGAAACTCAAAACCAGCGAAACGCGCTAGCTCAACCCAAGCCACACCAGCCGCATTAATAATGGCACCACCGACAAACCAGCACCAAGGCAAAAAGTACAAAATGAGAAAGAGAAGAAATGGCCACCGAAACCTCTGCGCCAAGGTCGCAAAAAGCGATTCACCTGACGCCAACTGCCAACGAGCAACACCTTCGGTTAAGGTAAATTTAAAGATGCCGCCCAATACAACCGCCCACAGCACAGTCAAGCCTAATTGTGCGCCTGTAAAACCTGCTGTGGCTAAGTCACCCACACCGACGCCCGTCATAGCCATTAAAATACCGGGCAATATCAACGCGTAAAGTTGGGCTGGGGTTTTCATAACCGAGTCTTTATTGATCTTGACGAATACGTTCGAGCTCTTGGAGCAACCAAACCTCGCTGGTCATACTTGGCACTTCAGGGCAATGAACGCGATATTCTTTACCAGAAAGCGCACTTTGCTTTGCGGCTAATCGGATAAAATCTTCAGCTGTTTTTATATCATCTCGATAGTAATCATACTTCTTCTGAATATGCTCTACGGCTTGTGTTCCTGTGTGCCGCTCACCATTTCGTTCATACTGGCACTCAGTGTGTGCAACAAACTGAACCAACTGCTGAATTTCACGTTCACTGCTATCGGCAAAACTAATAGATGCCATCAAAACAGTTAACAGGGTGATCATCCGCGTCATAAAAACCTTCCAACAATACTTAGGGATCGGATTTGTGTATCGAAATCCGCTTACAAAATAACACGCTGGCCTGCACGGTCAGCAGTAAACTAAAACAAACAAGCACGAGAAAAATGTTTGCCGACATGCTCGCTGAATCTATGGACAAATCATTCACCCAAGAAAGCAACAACGCAATTAAATACACTCCAAATCCTAGCCAAGCAAAGCCTAACCAATATTTACCGTGCAAACGCCAAGCAAAACTGAGCCCCATAATAAGTGGAAATACGTAACCTGCAAACCAGTAGGCACCCTCGTGGGTCTGCAATACGACAAGATAGGTTTCAAGCACATCAAACAAGGTCGTACCGACCACAACCCCAACACTCGCACCCATTGGTGGCCAGACTAAAAACTCTTCCTTCGAAGAAGGCACTTTCATTTTCATAACCCAAAAAGAAAAAGGCCCCGAAGGGCCTTTGAACGTTGCGATGGATTTCGCGCTAACTTAAATAAGAAACTACCAACCGGTTTTTTCTTTAAGCGCTGAACCTATGTCTGCTAATGAGCGCACAGTGGTCACACCCGCATCGTTTAACGCGGCAAATTTTTCATCGGCTGTACCTTTACCACCAGAAATAATGGCACCTGCGTGCCCCATGCGTTTGCCTGGAGGCGCAGTCACACCCGCAATATAAGACACAACCGGTTTGGTTACATGCTCTTTGATAAATGCCGCAGCTTCTTCTTCGGCCGTACCACCGATCTCACCAATCATAACAATGGCTTCGGTTTTTGGGTCCGCTTCAAAGCGTTTAAGTATATCGATGAAGTTAGATCCCGGAATCGGGTCGCCACCAATACCCACGCACGTGGATTGACCAAAGCCATAATCGGTAGTTTGTTTCACCGCTTCGTACGTTAAGGTTCCTGAACGGGAAACGATGCCCACTTTACCTGGCTTGTGGATTGCACCAGGCATGATACCGATTTTGCACTCTCCCGGGGTGATCACACCCGGACAGTTTGGCCCAATCAGCACCACACCCAACTCGTCGCATTTTACTTTGCACTCCAGCATGTCTAGCGTAGGAATACCTTCGGTAATACATACCACCAGCTTCACACCAGAATTAGCCGCTTCAAGAATTGAGTCTTTACAAAACGGCGCTGGCACATAGATGACAGAGGCATCAGCACCCGTTTCAGCTACCGCGTCAGCCATTGTATCGAATACAGGAAGCCCCAGATGTGT
>JBFHVZ010000298.1:0-3911 GCA_041589295.1 Pseudomonadales bacterium | reverse complement strand
TTCTTTCGCCTTTAGCACTTCTTGCGGAAAGCCGCCTTTGTAATAAGCATCTATTAGCTTGTTATAAAATTCAGGGGCACGTACATCTTGACGATACTCACTCACAAAGCGCTTATACGTACCAGCGCTGTCAAGGTAGCGTTGTTTTTCTAAATAGTAGTCACCTAGGTTTTCGTACACACGCCATAGATAGAATTTACCATCTAACAAGTCGACATCTTCAATACCTTCGGCCCCATCACTGTTTACCAGTGCCAACGTAATGGAATGCAACGTATCTTTAACCAATGGCCGTTCGGTTTTACTTAGCACACGACCTTGTGATTCGGCCATGAGCAATTCATTTAGCACGTAGGCAAACGAGTCCAGCGCCTTGTTGTATTTACTTTGTTTATACAGCGCCCACCCCAACATGTAGTGACTGTTTAAGGTCAACTTACCTGTGTCCATTTTTGTGGTCTGACGATATGCTGCTTCGGCTTTGGTGTATCGTTGCTGGTTAAAATAGATATCACCCATGCGGAAATAGGCTTCGGCAATTTTGGGATAATACGGGTGTCTGTCAGCTAAACGCTCTAGCATTTTTAATGCGTTCAGGGTTTGCCCTTCCATGTCGTATGCCTTGGCGAGCTGATACAAAACCTCGGCATTGTCAGGCGAGTTGGGGTATTTTTCTAAGATATCCACATAAGATTGAATCGCATCGCGATAATATCCTTGCTTTGGCGCCGCGGATAACTTGGTACTGTTATCGTCACCCTCTTGCATATATACACCAGCGATACGGCGCTGGATTTGTTCTTTCATGTATTGATCATCCACCAGTTCCAGCAACTCTTGGTATTCGTTGCGAACCTGCTGATGATCCAAGTTAGCGAAGTCTAACCCGCCTTTTACTTCTTCTAAGTTTTCGTCTTTTAAGCCACCTATGGTGTTTTTATCGGCAAACAACGAACAACCCGCCAAGCTGCTCAACACAATGGCGTAGGTGATGGGTTTGATACTCATGCCAGGAATTTTGAATTTAGGATTCATATTATTGCTCTAAGTTGTTCAAGGCACTGTCGTACAAGCGCGCTTTTCCTAAGCGTGCTTGCGCCCAATAATATTTCATGCGTTCTTCGTGCTTATCTAATTCACTGTTAACCACTTTACGCATAACCACTTCTAATTTTTTAATCAAACCATTACAGGTGGCTAGTTCTTGCTGAATGCGAGCATGCAACGACGCTGCCCACTGAATGTTACGTTCAGATTGCTGATACGGTGCTTTAATGCTTTTAACCTTGGCCAGCTTGTCTTCTAGATAATCAAAATCGAAAGCTGCGGCCGCCAGTAGCGCTTCGAATCGCTCTTGATCACGTTCTTCAAGCGTTAATGTATGCAGACGCAGTTCACTCATCTTTTCGGCGTAGCGTGCTTGCTTGGCTTCGCTTTCATCAATAAACGCAGCTAAGGATTGCGATGACCAACCTTGGCGGCGACGTTCGATTATTAACTGATGCTCACTGGCTTGCTGCGCCCAGTACTCCATATTTTGTCGTACCGCATATAGGTCACGCAGTTCTTTAATAACAGAGTGAAAAGCATTACTGGACATTAACTCAATTAAAAACGGCGTTAGCTTGTTATAGTCCAAACTGGCTTCCATTCCGTACCAGTCGGTTTCATCCATCATGGCTTCTAAATTCAAGACAAATTCCTTGGGAATTTCTTGACGACTGATCACTTCGCGAGCCCCAGCAATGGCTTCAACTCCCGATTTAAATTCGCGCTCGGCCAGTAAGTAGCTTTTAAGCGCTGCTCGCTTAGCGCCCTGCCTTTCATAGAGGCTTGCTAACAAAACTTTGGCTTCTTGTACTTCTGCAATGGCAATGGAACGTTCATTTAAAATACGCAATGCCGGTATCGCTTCGTTAAAGCGATTCAAGTGTATAGCGGTCCAGCCATAGGTCAGCAATGCTCGGTTAGAATATAAGCCCGTGGTGCGCACGCCTTGTAAATACTGCCACGCTTGCGGCAATTTTTTTTGCTCAATGGCTAAATGTGCTTGCGCATGTTTAGCGCGGTCGGCCAAAACTTTAAATTCTTCTTGCTTCGTCCCCTGACCAAAAGCAATCACTTTATCGAGGTTCTTTCGCGCCAGTGAAACTTTGCCATCGCCTAACTGCCCAACGGCCAAGTTGTATAACAAATATGGCTCGTAAACTGTCTGCTTTGCCGTTGTGGTTATCGCGCTTTCAGCAACGCTGTAATGGCTGTTACGGATATTGATCAGGGTAGCTAAGTAGTTGTATTCCTTTTTAATGTCTTCAGGCACAAAACCGTTAATGCGCTGAAGATTTTGCGAAGCCGATAAAATATCGCCCTTTTGGTAATACAACTTGGCTAGATAAAACCACGCTTTATTGCGCAAACTTTGCGGTACGCTGTCATCAAGTAAGTCTTGGAAAATAGTTTGCGCTTCATCTGCCAAACCATAAGACAGGGCCATACCACCCTGTAGCAATCTGGCGTCGTTATAGTTGTGTTTTAAATCACCTTTTTCTTTTGCGTATTCAAACCCAACCAATGCCGCGAAGTAATTCTGCTGATAGTAGTCGTATAAAATGGTGCCGTACTTTAGGTCTCGCACCGCTCTAGCGTGTGCATCCTTTACAGTACAAAAGTCGACCACCAACACTGACAGTACGATAACCCATGACGTCCGCGTCATTTGCAACCACCTACTCAACACGGGTGTCACCACTGCTTAATGCTGAACACAGGTTCTTGCTTGGCCAAATCATCCACAATAGCCAACTCTAAGTACTGACTGCCTTTGCCTTTTGTAAAGTCCAAGGTAGCCGCACGCTTATAGGGGCGCCCGTTAGGGCCAATGCCAGTAAAAAATGCCGAAACTGTGTGTAAGCCTTCGTTCAAGTTGGTTAGGTGCAAACGTTGTACTCCGCCACGGGACAAGGCTTCCCGTTGCTTAACGCTATAAAGGTGGGTGGCAACTAGCTTGCCATCAATTTTGAGTTTGATGCTTTCGAGTTGGAAAAACTCGCCAATATCAAGCGATACAAAAACCGAGCATTGCGTGCTTGATGGAAACAGCAGCTCTTCTTCCATTAAGCGCAGATCTTTATTAAGCGAGACGACCCGGCTCTTTAGTGCCTGAATTTCTAACGATAAGGTTTTTACGGTATCCAATGCTTCGGCCGAACTCTGAGCTTGTCCTTCACCAGCAAAGTCGATACTGGTGTCGGCGTGCGCTACCGCACCACAAACCCAAGTGACACAAAACAGTAACCACATCAACATGACACGCACGGTTTGAACAACCATATACATCCCCGTACTTACACTCACTTTTTTACCTGCCTTGACTCGGCTAACTCATTTGCAGAAATGCGCTGGTGCTATGGCATCAGAGAAAAGTGAATACTTCTTAACCCACACGAACAGCCAATAAGCCCCCGAGCGATTCACGCACGGCGGCATTATGGTGATTTTGTTATGAAAAAAATCGCTACCGGTTCAAATTCTGACAAGCTGGCTAGCGACTTTTTTGTAACAACAAAAGATGCATTGTGTGTTTTTTAGCCAGCTTATGGAGGGATTTTTTTTACTTGCTGTAAAGGTGAACTGGGTCTCACTCAAGCAGTGAATTGGCTTGCAGAGGTGACAGCTTTGCTCTTATCCCGCTTGCGCGCTTTGTTTAGACTGAGCCCGCTTAGCACACGCAAACGCCGTGTCGCATTTGTACAATTTTTAATCTGCAGTACGGTCACTATGTTGTTACCTAGGTTTTTAAAGCGCTGGCCGATTCACACCCGAGCGTTGGTTTTATTACCCATGCTCATGCTGGCGTTGGTGCTGGCACCTCAGTCCCGCGCAGCGGAATTGGAAGTAATCGACCCCTACTT
>JBFHVZ010000297.1:0-3929 GCA_041589295.1 Pseudomonadales bacterium | reverse complement strand
CGAACCAGGGTATTGGCGCAGCAAATGAGTGGCGCCAGCACCGTCAACCCAGATCACTTCAAAGCCGTCAGCCCAACTGGTGTTAATAGGGCGGAGGGTTACCGTCGTGCTCTTGCTACGAGCTTGAACACGAGCGGACTGAATAGCCTTCTCCAACATTTTGGTCACTTGAGGAATGGACTTGCGTTCCATGAAATGGCGAAAAGCAGGAGCGGCAGCAGAAACGATGATGGCCAGCACCACGGTGACGACCATGAGTTCAATGAGAGTAAAGCCAGATTGTTTTTTCATGCTTGCATTAAACACGTTTCGTTTTTACGCGGTTAATTGCAGTTGATGAACGGTAATATTTTTAGTGTGAAGGGTTGTTAAGAATTTAGTTGTGAAGAAAAAGTAAGACGTAACTATTAGTCTATTTTTTATTGGATTAAAAATGGTGTAGAACAGTGCGAATGCGTTTGTAAAATGACTCAGGTCGTTTATTGCTCAGACCTGAGCCATTTGTATTGGTGGATTACATATCCCAGTTGCCGGTACGTTGGCCACGACTGTTTATGGTTAGGTTGCCATCAGGAATTTGAGTACCTTTTGCGGTAGCCGTGATGTTGACGCAATCTGCGATTGGTGTGGTGCCACATTGTCCGGCGGAGAATTGATATAATCCGTTCGGGCTAGTGTAGGCGGCTGGGTAACCTAGGTTTGTGAGGTTAGTCGTATAAGTTAAATTGTTGATTGCGTAGTTTTCTTGAGCTCTTAGGATATCAAGAGCGATGGTCATACCTTCACCACGATTTGACTCTAGGATATAACGGTTATAACTAGGAATCGCAATGCCTGCTAAAATACCGATGATCACCACTACGATCATCAGTTCTACGAGATTAAAACCATTTTGATACTGTCGATTACTCATAATGAGATCCTTACTAGGTGTGCATGATGTGCACACCTTACCTTGTCTTATTATTCGCCGCTAGGGTCGGCTTGGTATGTGAAGTCTTTTTCGTTTTGGCGCCAATAAATGGGTCGAACATTACAGTTGGTGTAATGACACTCTGATTTAGATTGATCGTCCGAGCGCATTTTATTCACGACTGTTGAGTTGGGATCAAAGCGATGGTCTTCAACTGTTTCTGTACCAATGGCAATGGTTTTCTTACCTCCGGTTCGATAGATAACAACCGGACGCGGTGCTATACCAGCGTGGGCCAAGGTTGTGGATGCGTCATCAATATCAACTTCACCATCATTATCAAGATCGAGTACCGGTATTCCCCATTTTTGGTCAATGGCATAAATACGCGACTGACCTGTGTCTGGGCCACACTCTGAGGTAGTCGTGCCCGAAGGGCTAAACGTCGTGAATAAAACAGCACCGCTAAATGTCGTCGCGCGTGACAGTACTTTTTCACCTGTGGTGGAGAAGGTGACATAGAAACCACCGCCTTCGGTCATTAAACGTTTCATTTTGCTGGTTAACGCAGCAGTGCCACCGGTCATAAGCGAAGTGGCGTTGTAGACTTTGGTTTTATCTACGGCGTCGGTTGGCTCCAAGCTTGAGCCCGTTTCTGTCTCGGCCGCTTCGGTGACGGTCACATAAGTAGTAGGTGCTTTGTAAGGCGAACGATCCTTAATGACATACATACGGTTTTTCACTTCGGTGGTGAAAATTGGGTGTGCACGGTGACCGCTGCCGATTGCAATGGATAAGTAATCGCCCAATTGCTTATCCTTTACAAGTGAGACACTTGGCTGATTATAAAAACGTCGATTGTTACTACGCTCAGTGCCGGATAAGTCAGCGATCATGTCACCTTTAGCAAAGTTGCCTATAGTGCTGGCGTTATTATCGAAATCTATCCTAAATATGCGGCCCCCCGTATCAGCTGCGAATAGGTAGTCGACGAGTCCATCGGCATTTATGTCCACAGGTGTTGGTGAAGCTGGGATGCTATTTTTCATGTTGGCGATGGTCAGATTCGCGCCGGTGTTGCTCGCCCACCATAAACGCTCGCCGGTAGTCGCATCCACCATGTAAATGGCATTGCCAATCGTGTCGTCAGCACGGGTATTGTTGCTGTCTTGATTGGTGTCATAGCCACCACTAAAAATTAACACCACGCGCTCTTTGGTATCTCCAGGCAATTTAGCTTTAGTCACAATGGCTTTTGACCATGTCTGCCCTAGTTTGGTGAAGTTTCCTTGACCACCTTTTATGACAAATTTTAGTTTTGGATTGGTGCGGTCTGTCACATCTAAGGCGTAGTAATTACTACCTCCACGACGCATGCCGACATAAACATAAACATGTTCACCTGTCTCCAAGGCTCCGCTGGAGTTGTAAATGACGTTGTTTTCGTTTTTATCATTGATCCATGTTGATACAAAGCCATCCATACCGTAAGGGCGCTCAGATGCTGCTGTATTGTTTTCGTAAAAAGTCTGTTGGTTTTTTAATAGTTCACTTGGGATAAATGCAAACTGTTCCTCGCCGGTATTTGCGTTAAGAACATGTAAAAAGCCTTCATTTGTACCAAAAAACAGACTGGCATCTGGGCTTGTGTCAGTACCACCGTAGGTAATAATTAACGGCTCACTGTGTAGGGGATCAGAAACTGCGTAACGAGTATTGGTGCTTGGGTCGCCATCTTCATCATCCACGTCATAGCCCAAGGTCCATTGAACCACTTTATTAAACGTCTCATCAGTTTCTGCAGTCATGTTATACAGTACTTTGGTTGCTACGTTTGCGAGTGGCTGAAGTTGATTCGTGTTGTCTTCGGTTTTGACATTTCGACTTGCCGCATTTAACAGGTTGGCAAAACCACCCAGTGCTATGTTGTCACCGTCAGCAACATTGGTACTGTTCCAAAAGTCGTAGACCCCTTCGTTGAAGAAGCCGGTCGTTCCACTAATGGCGGGGGTGCTTAAGTCTTTACCGACTACCATGCCATCGGCCGTGAGTTTGTACTTTTTCAGGTTGCCAGGCCAAAACACGTTTTCATCTGGACGGAACAAGGCGTAGTACAATTCATCTCTGTGTTCCGACGCATTGAAAGCGTTCACCGAAACAGCGGGCGCAGTAAACGTTGTATTAGTCGATAGAATATCAAGGAAAATAGAGTCGAGTGCTTTTGCCAAGCCCTTAGTATCGTCAGCTGGGTAGTATGCTCCGCCGCCCCAGTTTGCGGTACGTTTTAGTAGGTCAACACCACCAACACCGAAGCCACCGATGGTGTAGGTCGTAATGCCTTGATCGCCAATTTGATTGCGAGCTTGGTCAGTATTTTGTAAAAAGTACGCCAGCTCATCTAAACATGCACCGTTACCAGAACAGCTACTGCTCAGGCCATCCGGTAGCGAAAGCCCGGCCGTTGTGATCCAAGATTGGATTAAGCTGTTTGCACCTGTATCGTTTGTCGGCTCGCCGTCTGTGAGCAGGATAATGTGATTCTTTTGGCACGTCGCGGTAATAGGTGAAATGTAGGTTTTTCCATCAGCGGCCAAAGAGGTGGCTACACTATTATTGGGTCTACCGTCTTTACCAAAGTACCACTCATCGCCTCGATAATAGCGTGCAGCTTCGTACATAGACTCTTCTAGTGGCGTGCCCCCTTGTGCGTAATATAAATCCAGCGTATCGCGAATTTGAGATCCGGTGACTGAAATAGGACCAATTGGAACATCAATGATGCCGCCACCGCTGTCTTGGTCAAAGCGCATTAAACCCATGTTGATATTGGTAAGTGATTGCGTCAGGTTTTTTACAACGTTCCGCACCACAGTAATACGATTGCTTTCTTTTTACTCATCGCTCCTACCCCGGCACTAATGACCTGGTTCATCACCCCAAAGGTACTTATGCAGCTGCAATTGAAACCGAACCCTGAGCCGATCCTCAAGCATCCACTGCGCCAGTAACGCCGGAT
>JBFHVZ010000296.1:0-3940 GCA_041589295.1 Pseudomonadales bacterium | reverse complement strand
TCTACAAAATAATCATCGGCATGTAGAAAAACAACGTACTCACCATTAATCATTCTCAGCGCTTTATTCATCGCATCCGCTATGCCGTCATCGGGTTCAGAGAGCACATAATTAATAATGTGATTGTTGGACTGAATGATCTCAAGGGTGCCATCGCTGGACGCCCCGTCAACAACAATGTATTCAAAAGCCTTATTATTCTGCAGAGCTACACTGTCGATGGTTTTTTGAATAGTAGAACAGGCGTTGTAAGAAATAGTGACTAAACTTAATTTAGTTTGCCCGCCATGGTTTTCTGAGCCCATCATAAACTCGCCAATACTCGACTGTATTTGTCGCCGATAACCTTCCAGTCAAATTTAGCCAATACGAATTCGCGCCCTTTCTTAGTCACCGTTGACCAATCAGCCCCACCTTGCATCACGCCAGCTAGAGTCTCCGCTAGATCGTTTGCGCAATCGGGCTGGACTAGCAGACCTGTTTCTCCATGCTTTACCACATCCTCAACCGCAGGGAGCCTTGTACTGATAGTCAGACATTGGCATCCCATCGCTTCGACCATCGTAAGCCCCAAACCCTCCTGATCACCACTCTCCGCGACTTTAAATGGAAACACAGCAACACCAGCATTTCGAAGAAACGGCACGACCTCACAGTTTGGCAAAGCGCCTAGAAAATTGACACTCTGATTTACCCCCAACTCGTCCGCTAACCGCCGATATTCATCAATCATAAACCCTCCACCTATAAGGTCGAGAGAAAATGAATAACCGCCACGCTGCAACTTTTCAGCAGCACGCAGTAAAACATCCACACCTTTTTTCTCAGCTAATCGCCCAACGAAGACCAGTCTGTTCCTTTTTTTATCACCGCCAGGTGTAAAGGTAGCTGACAGATCTACCCCCATGGGGATCACATGTACGCGATCCGCATTAAGGCCATAAAACTCAACGATGTGACGTTTCATGGCTGTACTCACAACAGTGACGCAATCAGAACGGTGAAGTACCCACTTTTTTAAAACTGAGGTGGGCCATTTGTTAAGCGCATAGAGGTCTCCGCCATGCGAAGTGACGATTAGTTTGACAGACCTACCTAGAAACAGCTTTAGAAAAGCAGCAACCAAACCTTGCGGAATTATCCAGTGTGCGTGAATAACTTCAATTTTCTCTCGCATACAAATCCTCAATGCATAGAAAAACTGGCTTAACAGCATCAAGGGAATCAACGAATGTAGCCAAGGGTTACGCTTTAGGTTTTCTAACATGCCGTCCCCCCCGCAGAGGGTTTCAAATTTCGCTAAAAAATACCGGTATCGCGTAACAAAAATATTGCTTTGTTTTTGCTTAAGCTCCACTTCACCTTTAATCGACGGAGCCAGTACATGCACACGATGTTTCTTTACGATTTCATTACACAAAGAAGCGACAAAGCCAGGTTGCGTATCATTATCACTCAGGGGGAAGGTGCTTGTTAGCACCAGAACGTTCTTCATAATTTAACAAATTTTGCTAGGGGCTTAGGAACACATACTGCAAACAAATAAGCAGGTTTAAGCGGAGCGGCTCTTTTACTGATTTAAAACAGCTTATCAAAGAAACCTCAAACTACACCTTTCTACACAAAGCAAACATCCAGGGGATTGGGAAGCGCACCTCTAACAACTGAAAGCCGTTAGTTTGCAGCAAAGAAGAAAAAGTAAATTTCCTCCAATGATTAATATGACCTGGCGTGTTACCGAATTCGTTTAAATACTTTCCCCGGCACATATTCATTACCCTCCAAAGTGGTTCTCGAGGCACCGAAAAAATGTAGTTACGTGCTCCCAGACTATGCAATACTTTGAGCGCCCTGGCTGGATTATCAACGTGTTCCAATACCTCACAACACAAAACGAGGTCAGCAAAGTCTTCTGATGGTGAAAGATCATAGATAGACTTGCATGCATAGTCGACCGAACTATTACGAGAGCTGTTATTTCGAATAATATCCCGAGACAGATCTGTGCCTCGAGCAGGAACTTGCCACGTAGAGGCAATCAGTTCTGTTAATCGCCCTTCTCCGCATCCCACTTCATGCACTGATTGGGGCCCCGCAATCTCAAGCAATTGCAATACGGTGCGATCAAATCCGCCTACCAACCAGCGTGAAATTGGGTTCGTTAGCTCGTCTTTACGCTCAATGTTGCCAACAATAACACCATCCTGACGACGTAACTTACTTATCTTCTTGTCTTCCATCCAACCACTCTTCCGCCGATTCGGAGTAACGAACTTTCAGTATCAGGAACATCCCTGCAAATGCCAACACATACAAAATGGGGCGTATGGGAATCGAATATCTGGGTAAAGGGGTACCCGCCATATGAACCAATATAAAATAGCCAAATATGACAGCAACGCCCCGCAGGAAAAACAACTTCTGCGCTTCAATTTTGCGTGAGATTGACGGAACAAAAAGCAACAACGATGTTAGCAACGCCATGATAGTCAAAGGCCAGTGCAGTACTTTAGATAAGCCGTAAGAGACATGGAGAAAAGGATCTGAATACAGATTGGTTCTAAGCACCGGAAATATAAAAACATCCCCCATACCAACAACCATAGACCAGGACAAATAGGTAATGGGCTTGCCAATCAAATACCACCGGAGATGTTCTCCAGGTGACTCGCTGAAACGTCTTGCAACCTCACCGAGGATTAGAGACATATCAGCACTACGCTCATGCCAATTGGGATCAAACTTATTGGGAAAACCAAATGTGGCGGGATCATCGTTGTACATTAAACCGGGATACATCCCTTTTTGAACCGTATCATTGGCCAATGAACGAGAGGGTTCGATATCCGAAAGTTGGTTTCTTACGAGCCACGGGGAATAAAGAACAATAAAGCCCAAAACAACTAATGCAGTAACGCGTAAACGCAGCACCCTATCGGTGTGGAAGAACATGAGAGGCGCAATAAAAAACAATAAGTACAGTGACGTCGGTCTAATCAGCGCAGAGATGGCTATTGTTGCACCCAGAGCCAGGCACAAGAGCAACTTACGACTCTTAATCCAAAGTGCGTAGATACTGACGATTAGTACAAGAGAAAACGTGTATAAAGACTCAGATAAAAAGTAAACGTTGACGACAGTGAGGTGTGGAGAAATCGCTAAGGCGGAAACCGCCAGTAGTAAATAAATATCGGGAATGAGATGCCGTAGCGCGAAAAATAGCAGCGGTATGCAAAGAACACTTAAGGCTATTTGAGCAACTTGTATCCCACGTAAAACTTCCATGGTTAAAGGTAAATCGACAAAAGGATAAATAAACAGCGAATACCCTGGGGGTCTGAGCGCATCTGGGCTGGGCGGTTCCGCAATACTCGCCTCGATTTTTCGTGAGTACACTCCGTAGTTTTTCAGATTATACGCCGCAAAATAGTAGTCAATGGCGTCTGCGCTAAGAGGTATATCAACAACGGTTTCGGTTACGAACTCATACTTAGTGACGCCAGAAAAGAGAGCAATCATGGCAAGTAAGAAAACAGAAATGTGTTTCTTTAAAAACATCTTTAGAACAGACCTCGCGTGGAGTGTTGCGGCACAAAATAAAATATCGCCGCATAAGTTGCATCGCCAATTAACTGTATCAGTCGATGCACCAACACAACCAACGCAACGTTTGGCAGGGAGAGTAACAGCATTAAAGAAACCAGAACAGCATCCCTGACACCCAGCCCAGCAGGAGCCAGGGGTGCCGCAAGACCCACCAGCCACGCAAGAGAATAAGCCATCACCAAACTGCCGAGCTTTATGACATTTGGTGACTCATCAACAAACTGGCTAAATATCATTGCTAATATCAAACCATTCAATAAAAAATAGATGCTGGTTGCCAAAATGGCTGCCGTAAAAAAAGTAGTTGACAAAAGCTTATTGAGCCTTTCACGGT
>JBFHVZ010000295.1:0-3982 GCA_041589295.1 Pseudomonadales bacterium | reverse complement strand
ACTTAACATCAGCAGCAAACCTGGGTACACCACCAAGGCTTGAATGACGAGAACCAGAACCACGGTGAAGAAATACGCGGCCAGTTCGCCAATGGTGTCGAGGCCTTTTTCGGCAAACACATTGAACAGCAATGCAAACACACCGTAAGGGGCCAGCTTCATCAACATGGTGATGAGCTTCATGACCACTTCGTTCCAATCTTCAAAATTGTTTTTGATGCGTGCACCGGCGTCACCGGCGTGGTTCAACGCCACACCCAACAACAAAGCAAACACGATGATTTGCAGCATGTTGCCATCGGCCATGGCAGAAATAGGATTCGTGGGGAAAATGTTCGCCAGCACCTGCATAAACGGCTGGGACTCTTTAACGGCGAATTCAGAAGTGGCTTCTAAGTTGGCACCGACTCCGGGCTCAATTAAAAACGCAGCGGCCATGGCCAGCGAAATGGCAATGGCCGTGGTAATTAAATACAAGGCGATGGTTTTGCCGCCCATGCGGCCCATCTGCGCGCCGCCTCCCAAGTTGGCCGCACCACAAATCAGTGAGACCAACACCAAGGGCACCACAAGTAATTTCAGGCTGGCGATAAAAATCTTGCCCACCAGCCAAAACAGGCCATCAATTAAGCCCACTTGCACCCATGACTGAAACTCTGGCCAATGCAGGCCAAGTTGCTGACACAGGGTGCCCAGAATGATAGCGGCCACCATGGCCACCATGATCTGTTTAGTAAGACTGTATGAAGCCTGCATGCTATGCCCCTTGTGGTGAGGAGGGTGAGTGATTATTTTTTAGCGCGTAGGAATTTTGTTAACCCTTGGAACCACATGACCTCTTTGAAATCACCGCCGATGACCAATTCTTTATTTTGAATGGCAGCCATAAATGCGGTTTTGTCTTTAGAGGTAAATACATTTAATGCGGTAGGAGCATCTTTAAAAGACAGGCTAAAGGTTGGGCTGTCAGCCAGACCAGACTTACTGCTCACTTGATTGTTTTTCACAATGAAATGACGACCTGCGCCGCTGGCGGTTTGAATCTGAAAGATGAGGTCCTTGCCATCGATGTATTCGACGAAGGCTGGGTTTTTCTTGGCGGCTTTCTTAAGCATCTGGGCGAATGCCCACAGGAAGAATTTAAACTTCAACATGGTGGTATCACTTTATGGGTTGGATGAATCAAAACCTGCGCTGGCCGGATTTACTGGCGAAAGCGCGTGGGCATGATACCACGGCGGAATTGTCGAGCAATGTTGGACTTTATGAGTGGTAAAGCGAAGGGAAGTAATGCTGACAAGGTTGTAGCGGAAGCGTTAGCGAAGCAGCCAATGCAAGGCATTCGTTAGAACAGCGAAGCATTTGTTAGCACAGCGAAGCGAAAAAAGTGCTGAGGGCGGATTTTACTTGGTAGTAAATAACAACCTCGAGCACTTTTTTAACGCAGCCGTGGCAAGAGCCTGCCCCGCGAGCGGAGCGGTATGCAGCTAGCTTATAAAACTAAGAATTGACGGCGTCTTTTAGGGCCTTACCCGGCTTAAACCCAACCGTGTTAGACGCTGCAATGGTAATGGCTTCGCCGGTTTGTGGGTTCTTACCCTGACGGGCAGAGCGGTGTTTTTGCACGAAGCTGCCGAAACCGATCAAACTAACCGTGTCTTCTTTGCGCAGAGCTTCGGTGATTTGATCTGTGATGATGGTGATGATTTCAGCCGCTTTTTCTTTTGAAATATCTGCTTGTTCAGCCACATAAGCAGCCAGTTCAGGTTTACGCATGGGATAGCCCTAGAGTTATTTTTATTTTTATTGGCCAGCTAAAAGGGGATAGCTGGCTATCAAATTACGCCAGCAGTGCTGGCAATTCCTTATTGAGGGCCATCTTTTCAGCAACACATTCACCGGTCAAGGCGTAACCGAGTAAATTGCCGCTATTTCCCACAAAAA
This sequence comes from Pseudomonadales bacterium, assembly GCA_041589295.1. Taxonomy (GTDB): domain Bacteria; phylum Pseudomonadota; class Gammaproteobacteria; order Pseudomonadales; family Oceanobacteraceae; genus Bermanella. The sequence goes on along the minus strand of JBFHVZ010000295.1, from coordinate 2,038 downwards.
TAGCCTTTAAATTGGGGGCTTCGCCGCTAATTTGCCATTCCCCTTCGGCGTCTTGCGCCACTGGGCTTACGGTGATTGGCAAAGTCGGTGTTTTAACCTGTACCGGCATCACCGGATAAACCAACTCGGTTGGTGTGCCCGTTAGAGTTTTGGCTAGGGTGCGTGCACTGGTCATTAACGGCAACACATAGAGTAAGTTCAGACCGTCGACTTCCATGCAGTCGCCCAAGGCGTAGACATCCTCGGCACTGGTTTGCAGCAACCGATCCACTTGAATGCCGCGACCCACGTTCAAACCGGCTTGCTGTGCCAGCGCGGTGCGTGGTGTTAGACCCACAGCGGACAATCCCAAATCTGCATTAAGTGTTTCGCCGTTGTCCAATGTGGCTTGAATGCCTTGATCGGTTTTTTCGACCGCAGCCACGCTGGTGTTTAAACGGACATCGACCCCAAGTGCAATCAAGGCTTGCTCTAATGCTGCTCCGCATGCGGCTGGCATTAAGCGCGAAAGAGGCGCGGCGTCTGGCGCTACCAAAGTGACCTTGAAGCCCGCCACGGCCAAATCGTGGGCGTATTCACAACCCACTAGACCTGCGCCCATGACCAACACATGCTGTTTGCCTTGGGCAGCTTGGTGAAAGCGGTCGTAATCCATTAAATCGTTAATGTGATAAAGGTGTTCAAAACCGGGTAGTGGTAAACGTAGCGGTTCGGCTCCGAGTGCCAACACCAGCTTGCCGTATTGAAGTTGATCAGCCCCTAGGGACAAGGTCTTGGTTTGTGTATTTAGCGCGGTCACCGTTTGATGGGTGCGTACCTCAAGTTTGAGTTGCTCCGCCATTTTACCTGCATCAGCCATGGCCAAACCGTCGGCGTCTTTGCCTTTACCAAAGCCTGTGGACAACATGGGCTTGGAGTAATTACGACCATCGTCAGCCGTCACCATAATAATGGGCGTATCGGCATCTAATTTACGAACTTCTTTTGCTAAGTTGTAACCGGCTAAACCGGTACCCACGATAACTAACGGTGCTGACATGATGAGCGTCTCTGAAAGATTCTATTTATATTGAGAAAGGCTTTAGTGAGCCAGAACGATGGAATAGCGATTCAACTTAAAAACATGACCGAGTCGGTCAATGAAGTTGTTGCAGAAGCGTAGGCGAGGCCGCTAGAGCGAGGCAGAAATTTGTGAAAGACCGCAGTTTAGCTTGCTAAATGAGGATCTTGAGAAAATTTGTAACGCAGCTCTAGCAACGCAGCTAGCTTCCTTGAATCAAATCTCGATCATCTCGAAATCATCCTTCCCCACCCCACAATCTGGGCACGTCCAATCTGCTGGCACATCTTCCCAACGAGTTCCCGGTGCTAGACCTTCTTCAGGGCAGCCTTCGGCTTCATCGTAGATCCAACCACACACAATGCATTGTAATTTCTTAAATTCTTGAGACATACCGCTCTCACTATCACTCTCTGTTTAGCTGGGGGCCAACCTTACCCAAAGTTGTGTCAGTGGACAAATGTTCTCTGGGCTGAGGCAGGCTGTCGGTTGATTTATCAGGGTCTTTCACGCATTCTGCGCCGCTTAATTTCTGCAAACCTTGTTATGTTCACGTCGCTTTCCCCTCAATTACAACAGCAAGCTTGGTTAGCGCTTCAGCCTGTGCCCCGACCCTTATTAGCCGAACCTTGGCGTCGGTGGGTATTGGACTCAGGTTCGCTCACGCAACGGCTTAAACGATTAGCAACGAACCAGCTGCCATTTTCGGTGGTGGTTAATCGGGTGGGTTTTACCCGCGCCACATTGTCGGAGGCTAATGCCATGGGCATAGGTGTGCGTGAGCAAGTGTATGTGCGTGAAGTGACCTTAAAATTGGGCGAGCAAGCCGTGGTAGTGGCGCGCAGTATTATTCCGCGTCGCACCCTCACAGGTTATGAACGCCAGTTAATGCAACTGGGCAGCAAACCATTAGGTGAATTTTTATTTAGCCATCCGCGTATGCGTCGCCATCCTATTCAATGCAAGCGAGGGCATATT
>JBFHVZ010000294.1:0-4038 GCA_041589295.1 Pseudomonadales bacterium | reverse complement strand
CGCACTAACTCGGGCATGTGCGGCGCGTGTTGAATCCACGCGGGCGCTTGGCGTTTGAGTTCTTGCCACAGGTATTTAGGACCCATGCGCTGATTCATCCACTCTTCCATAAAGGGTTTGGCGGTGTTCCATAGGTCTAGCTGGGGGTATAGCTGGCGGCCAAGCCCTTCGATGTTCAGCAGGGTTTTTTGCAGCAGCACCAGCTGTGGCTGGACTTCCATGTTGAAGCGACGAGCGGTTTGGAACAGTTGCAGCAACACCTGCCCAAAGCTGATTTCGGCTAGGGGTTTTTCAAAAATGGGTTCGCACACGGTGCGGATGGCGCGCTCGAATTCGTGGACGCGGGTATCGCCGCGTACCCAGCCGCTTTCCACATGCAGGCGGGCGACTTCGTGGTAATCCTGATTAAAGAACGCCAGTAAATTGCGGGCGAGATAATCTTGATCGGTGGGACTCAGCGAGCCGACGATGCCACAGTCGATGGCAATGTACTGCGGGCTGTTAGGGTCGTTGTGGGCGACAAAAATATTGCCAGGGTGCATGTCGGCGTGAAAAAAGCTGTCGCGGAAAACTTGGCTGAAGAAGATCTCCACGCCGCGCTCGGCCAGCACTTTCATGTTGGTGCCACGGGCGTGAAGCGCGTCCAGATCGCCAATGGGCGTGCCGTAAATACGCTCCATTACCATGATATTGGGACGGCAGTAATCCCAAAATACCTCGGGCACATACAGCAGCGGGCTGTTTTGGAAGTTGCGTTTTAGCTGTGTGGCGTTGCCTGCTTCGCTGAGCAAGTCCAGCTCGCCATAGATGGTGTGTTCGTAGTCTTTGACGACTTCTACCGGGTGCAAGCGTTCGCCGTCGGCGGAATACTTTTCCAATAGGCGGGCGGCAAATAGCATCAGCTGGATGTCTTTGTGAATCACTTTCTGGATGCCGGGGCGAATGATTTTCACCACCACGTCGCGCTCGCCTTCGGCGGTATTCAGCTTAGCGGCGTACACCTGCGCGATGGAGGCACTGGCAAGGGGCTGGTTTTCAAAGTGACTGAACAACTCGTCCAGCGGTAAGCCCAAGCCTTGTTGAATTAAGCCCAGCGCTTTTTGATTATCAAACGGCGGCACTTTGTCTTGTAACTTGGCCAATTCGCGGGCCACGTCGTCGGGTAATAAATCACGGCGCGTGGAAAGAATCTGGCCAAACTTAATGAAAATAGGCCCCAGTGCCACTAGGGCTAAACGCAGGCGTACCGCGCGCGGAATGCGCTTGGGTAACGGGTTCAACCGCCAAGGTGCAAACCACAGCAACAAGCGCAAATACCAAGGCAGTAAATAGGTAGGGATGTAGTCGTCCAGCCGGTATTTGCTGAAAACATAAAGGATGGTGAACAGTCTGCGCAGTTGGGCCATGGGATCAGTGCAACTTGGTAGCCAGTTTTTGAATGCGCGCTTCGAGGCGGTCCACACTCAGACGGAGTTGGTGAATCTGACGAAATTGATCTTCGCCTTCCAGTTCGTGGGCGGCCATTTGGCGCTCGTCACGCACATAGCTGACTACATCGTCTTGAAACTTTTCACCCATTTTTTTCAGTTGGCCAAACAAACCGCGGGCTTGTTTGCCAATCACATGAGCCACCACAGGGCCGGTGAGTTTGGCGATCATGGCTTCCCAATCAATGTTCAGGTCGTTCATGAGATCGGCCAAGCCCAGCGCCAACTGACTGCTGCCGCGAATGTGTAAATCGCTTTGCATCAGTGCGGCGTGTTTGTCTTTGCTGGTGGCGACATTGATAAATGCGTTTAGCTCGCCGCTTAGCGAGGCATCCGCCTCGCCTTCAAAGTGACTCATGAGCTGTACACCTTGCACGCCGTTTGTGCCCTCGGCACAAAACCGAATGTACACATTAAACGCTGGTTTGGTGATCTCAATGGCCAGCACCTTGGGTGCCAGCTTAGCCATTTTTTGCTGGGTGGCCGGATCATAATTCAACGCTTGGTTGACGATGGTTTCGGCGCTGGCCAAACCGGCTTGTATTAAGGTGCTATCCAATTTATTTCCCCAGTATTAACGCAGCTCTGGCAACGCAGGTGGTTTTTCAATACGCGCTTAAGGTTTGATGCCTTTGTGCAGCGCCACAATGCCACCGGTTAAATTGTGATACTCGCAATTAGCAAAACCTGCGCTTTCGAACATGCCTTTCAGGGTTTCTTGGTCTGGGTGCATGCGAATGGACTCGGCTAAATAACGATAGCTTTCGGCGTCGTTGGTGATTAACTTGCCCATCATTGGCAGAGCAGAAAAGCTGTACAGGTCGTAGGCTTTGCTTAGCAATGGGTTTTTGGTTTTAGAGAATTCCAGTACCAGCAAACGACCGCCGGGCTTTAACACGCGGTTAAATTCGCGCAGGGCTTGGTCTTTGTCGGTGACGTTACGTAGACCAAAGGCCATGGTAATCACGTCGAAGCTGTTATCTTCAAACGGCAGGGCTTCGGCGTTGGCTTGTACGTATTCGATGTTGCCGCTGTAGCCTTTGTCGATCAGACGGTCGCGGCCCACTTTCAGCATGGAATCATTAATGTCGGCCAGCACCACTTTGCCTTCTGGGCCGACTAGGTCACTGAACTTCATAGTCAGATCACCGGTACCACCGGCAATGTCCAGCACATGGTTGCCCGGACGCACGCCGGTAAATTCCATGGTGAAACGCTTCCACAAACGGTGAACGCCGAAGGACATCAGGTCGTTCATCAGGTCGTACTTGGCTGCCACACTGTGGAAAACCTCGGCAACCTTGCCCTGTTTTTCTTCGGTTTTAACGGTTTGATAGCCGAAATGCGTGGTCGCGCCAGCATCATTGGCGTGCGTGTTATTGCTGGATGGTTGATCTGACATAAACGGTACCCAATTTAGACTGGCGGCATTTTAGCCGTTGGGGCCGTTTATGTCATTGATGTGGGTGGGGATTCAATCCTTGATCAGTTTAATCTTGGCGATTTGGTCGCCTATGGAGAGCGCACTTGGTCGGAAACAGTTCAGTGCCCATTCAAGTGTGTGCCATATAAAGAAGAGTTGGGTGACGAGAGCAAGTTCAGCACCAACTAGCGACGCATTGAAAAAATGAGACCAAGCCAAGTATACGGTTAGCAAGACCAAAGCAAACCAGAGTGGCAGGTCGCGCTCAATGGCCTGGGTGAAACTAATCTTTTGTTCAGATCTGATATCGATCAGCTTCAGCCCTGTCAGGGCCTGCCCTAATGTGGCTGAAAACCACCCTCGACTGAGTGAGAAATAGGTAATGCCCAAAGGTCCGATGAGGTAGAACATGGTGTGCATCAGGTCTTTTGGTAGTGCCAACCAAATAACGCCGATCAGTAGAATGGTGTCGATAAGCAACGACAGGGTGATGAGACCAACAAAACGAGATGAGTGGGAATCGGGTAGGTGTTCGCCCTGTGCGAGCTTGTCTACAATAGCCAGTTCAATTTGTTGAGCGGCGTCTGGGTAGCGCTTCTGGCACACCGATGTTCGTGCTTCAACCAAATCTGAGAGTGAGTAATTTGAGTAAGGCATTATTCACTTTTCTCTTTGGCATCTTTTACTTTGCCGAAAAACAACACCATGACTAAGCCTACGACAATGGACGTTGCGCCCACAGGCACGGCTGCATCCCAGCCTTCTACGCCGCGTACCAAATAAGTACCGTTAATGACGAGTACTAAACCCAGCCACCAGTTAAGGGGCTTTTTAAACCAGTTGAGTAGTTCCATAATTTCTTTCGCCCACGGGGTGGGCTCCTACAGGACGGATGATTCGAAAATAAAATGATTATCCAGCGTGGCTTTTAGTTTATCGCCACTGACCAGTGGGCCAACCCCAGCCGGTGTGCCGGTGATCACCACGTCGCCGGCTTCGAGGGTAAAAAACTGGCTGATGTAGCTAATGAGTTTTGGGATGCTGGTCAGCATCATGGTGGAATCGCCGTTTTGTTTAAGCTCTCCGTTGCGTTCTAAGCGAATGGCGATTTTGTTTTTATCGCTGAGG
>JBFHVZ010000293.1:0-4040 GCA_041589295.1 Pseudomonadales bacterium | reverse complement strand
TGCATTTTAAAAATCAGGCATTCGTTTTTTACGCGAATGCCTGAATCGACTTACTGACTTCACGCTTAATAGCAAAGCCCTCCAAAGTTTCTACATAGCGTCACCACTTTGCCATCTTGCTGCCTTGTTTGAATCCCAACATGGTGCATTCACATAAGACCAAAATAATAAAAATGGTTTATGTGATTCTCTATTTTTTAAGGATCAAAAAATGAATCTCGCCAAACTAAAACAATTTCTGGCAGGTGCGGTGCTCGTCGGCCTAGCAGCCAGTTCAGTCACCAGTCATGCAGCCAACGAATATGAATGGAATGCAATAGCCCCTGTCAAAACCCCCACCAGCAATGCCAACGGCAAAACGGTATTGTTTGATGTGTCACACGGTGGCACCGAAGGCAATGCCGATTGGGTAATCGACGGTGCGTTTTCTGACTTTGCCGACGCACTGGTGAATCAAGGCTATCGCGTCGAAGAATACCGTGGCATCGATTTAAACAACGACGGTTTGATTCGCTATTACGACGACTTAAACACACCCGCTAATAGCATAATTAACGAGGCCATTATTACCTTTGATGCCATTCAACACGCGGATGTGTTTGTACTAGCCGAAACCAACCGCCCTTTTAAGATTTCTGAATACCAAGCGCTGGAACAATTTGTCGCTGCGGGTAAAGGGATTTTTTTCATTGCCGATCACTACAATGCCGACCGCAACCTAAACACATGGGATGCCACCGAAGTGTTTAATGGTTACAACCGTTCGACGCTTGCCAAGTACAACCTAGGCGGTGAATACGGCGACCTGCGCAACCCTGGTGCAACTTCAGGTTGGCTAGCGCAACAATTTGGTATTCGCTTTCGCTTTAACTCGGTGGATTATTTAGCGGGCGTCAGCGACATCACACCGCCGACACAAACAGAAGGCATTACTCAAGGTGTCGATCCGATTTTAATGGCCGCCGGTGCCACGCTCGCCATTACGGATGCCACAAAAGCAAAAGGTTTGGTCTATTTTGCTAGCAGCGACAATCCAACCCCATGGCGGCACGCCAATGACGCGGGCCTGTATTACGGCGGGCGCGACGAAGGACCTTATGTTGCGATTGCCAAATCGGGCGCTGGTAAAGCCGCGTTCATCGGTGACTCGTCACCCATCGAAGACGCCACTCCAAAATACCGTCGTCAGGACAGCGGCGCCGTTAAAAAAACCTATCCGGGCTGGACGGACCCTGGCCATGCCTCGGTACTGAGCATCAACATCATCAACTGGCTGGCCACGCCCGAAGCCTACACCCATTTTGATAACAGCAATGGCCACGTATCGGGCGAGCTAACCGCAAACCCGAAAGCGCCCACCGAAATGGACGACCCCGACAATGGGAATCCGTGGAGCAATCCATCTGGCGGTTACAACCCTTGGGACCCAGCCACATTTGCCAACGGCGCATTCGGTGCGAAATTTAGTGCTGGCGGCGATACAGGTGGCGGTACTGGTGGAGATGTAGGCGGCGAATCCCTAAGCGTGAGCGAAGCGCTTTCGGTAAGCAATGGTTCGAATGTCGTGGTAGAAGGTGTTGTTATATCAGAATTAAACGGCATTTATGCACTGGTGCTGGGTGATGATCAGGACAACAACCAAACCCTTAACGTTAAATTAGAAAGCGACCAACGCACCCAATTTAGCCCACAGTTAAACCCAGCCATATTAGGGCACCACATTCGCGTCAACGGCACACGCAACGACTACATGTCGCAACCGGGTGTACGCAGTGTCACCTTAATTGAAGACTTGGGCGTGCCCAATTCAACCGACCCTGACAACAACTACACCAGTGTTTCTGATGCGCTAAACACAGCCACAGGTACAACCCTCGAAGTTGAAGGCTTTGTGGTCGAAGAAGTAAACGGCATTTACGGCTTGCTGTTGCAGGACATCCATGACGCGAGCAAAACCATCAACGTCAAACTGGAAAGCGCACAGCGCAATGACTACAACCCACAACTAAACCCAAGCATTGTCGGCGCGCGCATCGTGGTTTCTGGCAAGCGTGATTCGTATATGGGTCAAGCGGGCATGCGCTATGTTTCCGACATCATCACGTTGTCACCTTAGATGTAACCCTAGTTTGAGGTAACCCTAGTTTGCCACCTACACCTAAATAGCTTGTTTCCTCGCCCAGCATGACAATCCATGTCTAGGTATGAAAAGGGGGGAGCCCAAATAGCTCCCCCCGTTCAACCTTTCCATGCGGCCACATGATTATTGGTATGTTCTCGCAAAATTGATCTAGTCTTTTTGGTAATCACCCTTTTTCCATCAGAGGCCATCATGACCATCCGTGCCCGTTTCATTGCGCTGCTCATGGCGGCCGTGATTGTCCCCATCGTTATTATTTCCATGATGTCGGCTTTTGCATTTCGCTCGAGCGCGGTGGAAAACTTTCAGCAGACCACCTTGAAAGAGATTCGCCAAGTGGATCAAGCCTTTCATTTGTTTTTAAAAGGGCTAGAGGACGACGTTAAATTTTTTGCAAATACAGGGGTAATTAAGGCCCTCGATGACTCGGTCGTGAATTACTTCGAGAACAGCGACGGCAAGATGAATGCGCTGGCCAATGCCGAGGTCGAAGCCAATGCTTTTAAGCTTTTACGAGAATTCGGCGAGAGCCGTGATTACCTTGCCTATGTATTTTTAGGTCTAGACACAGGTGGCTATATTCAATGGCCGCAGGAGGACTTCGACCCCGCCAAGCCCTACGACCCGAGAGTACGCCCTTGGTATGTGGCGGCGAAAGAAAAGCCGGGCAAGCCTGTGCGCGCAGAAGCTTATCGTGACATCGTGACGGGCGCGCCATTGTTGGATTATCTGCACACGTTCACCACAGAATCGGGCCTGCAAGGGGTGATTGGCGTGGATGTCACCTTAGAACAGCTCACCAATATGGTGAAATCCGTCAAGCTAGGCGAGGACGGCTATTTAATTTTATTGGAGGAAACCGGCCGAGTTTTGGCAGACTCCAACCAGCCAGACAATAACTTTAAATTGCTTAGCGAATTAGACCCGGTTTACGGACGCATGGCGCAAAGCAAAGGGCTTTTCGAAGTACCACTGAACGGCGAAGACTGGTTTGTGGTGACCTATGTATCTGAAAAAATTGGCTGGACCTTTATTGGCTTGATTCCCACGCACGAGGTCTTTGCCTCGGCCAATCGCCTGCGCAATGCCATCATCCTTGTTAGCTTATTGTTAATCGCACTGTTTGCGGGCTTGGGCTACACCATTACAAAAGTCATCACTCGACCCGTTGTCAAAATCACCCAAAGCATGGAAGAAGTCGCCAGCGGTGATGGTGACCTTACGGCGCGTATTCGAACGTCGCGCAAAGACGAGACTGGGCAAATGGCACAGGCGTTTAACCGTTTTGTCAGCATGATTCACCAGCTCGTCAGCGAAATTCTGGCTAATGCCAATCAAGTGAAGCAACAGTCACAAGAGTCCGAGGCGCTGTCCAATCAATTAAGCACCATTGCTGACGATCAATCTAAAGCGCTAGAGCAAGTTGCAACGGCTTTCAATCAAATGGTGGCCACTGCCAACGAAGTTGCTCGTAGCTGTGGCGAAACCGCAGAAGCGGCCGACCAAAGTCAAAATCATGTAAGCCAAGGCCAAACCTTTATCACGCGCACGTCCAATTCGGTTAAACAACTGGATCAAGTTATCCAAGAATCCAATCAGGCCATGTCTGCTCTTGCCGAAGAGAGCAACAACATTACCGATATTCTCGATACCATCCGCGGCATAGCAGAACAAACCAACTTGCTTGCACTGAACGCGGCCATTGAGGCAGCGCGCGCCGGTGAACAAGGCCGAGGATTTGCCGTCGTGGCCGATGAGGTACGAAACTTGGCAGGAAAAACCGCCGAATCCACAGCGGAGATCAACACCCTGCTGTCTAATCTGACAGCCAGCACCAAGGCTGTGTCCGATAAGTTATCCAGCAGCAAAGATCTGTCGCGGGACACAGCGCAAGCCACCG
>JBFHVZ010000292.1:0-4049 GCA_041589295.1 Pseudomonadales bacterium | reverse complement strand
GATGTATCCGCCATTCAAACCGGTGTTGATATAGATGAACTGGGTCCGGTCGGTAGCTTCGCGTTTTGGATTAAACTAAATAACGACTGGAATGACGGTTTAAACCGAAAAATTATTGATGCGTCCTATCTACCCAATGGCGTGGCCTCAGAAAAATATTTTTACGTGGATAAATTACCGGGCGGTAATTTGGAATTCCGATTTGAAGACAGTTCGGACGCAGATTTCCGTTTAACGGAAGCAACTGGCGCAAACCGTTTGGCGGATCAGTGGTATCACATTACGCTAACGTTTGATTTTCCTAATAGCCAGTTTCAAATATTTCTAAACGAGTCGTTAGTTGCAGATCAATTGGTAAATACTAATGGAAATGCACCTATCACCAACGGGAGAATTTCTGATCTCGCGATCATTCAGTTTGGCGATAAAATACCGTCGCCAGCCTTGGGGGGAGCCGCACGCTCGACCGACGGTGTTTTTGATGAAATCAATATTTATGACTCGGTGCTTAGCATCAGTCAAATTCGTGGCCTAATGGCAAAAACCCGTGATTGTACCGATGTATCCGGTCAGCCATTTTGTGTTTCGACGTTTCCAAATGGCATTAATACCCTAAACTACCGAAACAATCGCACCATAAGCTTTGGTGAAAATGCACAGTTAATTAACAACCCAGATAATGTTCTGAGCGCACGCACGGTAACGAAAACCAGCTGGTCTACCTTACTTACTTGCAATACGTCGGATTGTGTCGCGGGTGATGTTACAGTTGATGATGTTTCCCCGGGTAATTTTCAACAGACTAATGCTCGAAATGACGTTGACGTTGGCTTTATGTCGACAACGACTATTGGCAGTACAACTAACGAATTTGATGATGTTCGAGTGAATTCTTTAGGAACGTTGAATACTACAAATAGTCACTACAGCGAATTCTTTATCGACAAGTTAGAAGCGAATTCATCTTCCACAGTAAACTTCGCAGCGGGTAGCTATTGGATTAATGATTTAACACTTGGGGCCGATGCAAAAATCAATGTGATTGATAATGGACCAGTGCGGCTGTATGTCAATAGATTTAGAAATTGGTCCAGTGACGTTTTAATTAATTCACCGTCAAGAGGGCTGGCAGGGAACTCGGATGCATTATTAATTTACACTTACGATAGCGTCACATTCGGTTATCGGCCGACGATTTCAGCTTCGATTTATTCAAAGAAAGATTTAGATACCAATCAAGAGGCCACAGTTTACGGATTAATTACCGCGAAAAATGTGACTCTGGGTTTGAATTCAAGAGTGTATTACGACGACGATGCCTACACAGGATTAGGTGATATTGCATGGTGCGAACAGGGTGCCCGAAACGTTGCCAGTATCACGCTTACCGCTCCAGCCACCGCCATTAACTGTCAGCCAGCCACGGTGGATATTCAAGTGCGTGATAATCAAGGTGCGGTTATCACGGAGTTTGAAGGTGCCATAACCTTAACGACCAACACGGCCCATGGCGATTGGACGCTTGATGGAACAGCAAACGGTTCCTTAGTGCAAACCACAGCGAACAGCGGTTCTGCCACTTACAACATGGTGGCGGCGGATGCTGGGGTGGTGCGTTTGTATTTAAAAAATACACACGTAGAAACGTTAGTCATCAATGCCACCATCAATAGCGTTATTGGGTCGGCCACGACGCAATATCAAGCCAGCGGTTTTGTCTTTGCAAACATTGGGCAACAAGTAGCCGGATTACAATCCAGTGGGCATCAGTTGACGGCGGTAGAAACCGACGGCATTACCGGTGCATGTAAAGCGTTGTTGTTAAATAATCAAACCGTTCAATTGGCCTTTGAATGTCGTGACCCAAGCAGTTGTGGTGCAGGGGTTGGCCAAGTGCAAAGCACAGCGGTCGCCACCAACAACGCAGGCAGTGTTTCTAATTACTCTAATGTGACATTGAATTTTTCTGACAGTACATCATCCACGGCGAGTTTTAGTTTGCAATATTCAGAGGCCGGACAATACCGACTGCATGCGCGTTATGCGCTCTTGGATAACGCAGGGAATAGCACAGGGAACTGGATTCAGGGCATTAGTAATGATGTGACCAGCACGCCCGCAGGTTTTTGTATTGATTCAACCGACTCTAATTGGCAATGCACAACGCCAGGGTTAACGGCTAATTGCAGTCGCTTTAAAAAAGCAGGCGAAAGTTTTAATGTGCGCGTGACAGCCAAAGCGTATCAAGCATCGTCGACCGATTATTGTTCCCACACAACCACTGCAAACTTTAATGGTAACGTGTCGATCAGTCACAGCTTAGTATCACCATCTGTATCGGATGGTGGCGTGGCGGGAACCTTTAATGTTGCACTTGTCGCGTTAAGTAGTGGGTCGGGCAGTACTAATGGCGTGTTATCAGAAATGGGCGCATTTCAATTTAGCGCGGGTGGCAATGCCTATTTGGGTGCGACCTTGCCAAGCAACGGCTCTGCAACCTTTGGTCGTTTTTACCCTCAAGATTTTCATATCGTAACTGACTTGCCCGCCACCTTTAATAATGGCAGTTCTGGTTTTACTTATATTGGTCAAACCCTATCGGATGGCGTAACGGGGGCGATGGGGTATGCGGTGGCGCCAACCATTACCTTCGTAGCTCGAAACACAACAGGTGACACGTTAACAAATTTCCGTTCGCCTTTTGCGCAGTTACCGGTTGCCTCGGTTACTGCGTCGTCGGCGACGTTGGGAACCACAGGTAATCCATTATCGGTTACTGCGGGCTTTAATAGCGGTAGTTTTTCTGGCCCAGATGCGAGCAGTCAGTATCAGTATCAATTTTCGGCGGCTGATCATTTTCGTTTTGATCGCGGCGCTGAAAGCTTAATTGCTCCGTTTAATAATGATATTCAACTTACGATAACAGCCTTCGCCGACAGCATAGACGGCGTTGCGCTTTCATCAGCCAACTATGTGATTTCTGGCAGTGGTGGTTCGATGTATTACGGGCGCTTACGATTAGAAAATGGTTACGGACCAGAGACATCGGCTGTTCCTCAGTTTTTGATCGCCGAATATTTTAACGGCAGTGATTTTGTACCGAACAGTTTGGATAACAGCACAGACTACGATACAGCCAACTTTGGCGGTGTGACGGTGACTGACGTGGGTGATGTTGGCGACCCATTGCTTAGCACTGACAGCAGTGTTTCGGGTGCGACGAGTAATACTGGCTTTTTGTCCGGTGGTCGCACTCAGTTTTTATGGTCTGCGCCCCTAGGTGGGCGCTACGGTACCTATCGCGTGCCTTATGGCGCGCCGAGCTGGCTGCAATATGATTGGAATGGAGCGGGTAACGAGGACCCCAGTGCCACGGTTTCGTTTGGGCGATTCCGTGGTCATGACAAAGTCATTTACTGGAAAGAAATAATTTATTGAGGCTAATGGATTATTGAAAAATATGAGCCTTCCATGGCTACATGGTTTTGTTCCCTTTATCTCCCCAATGAGATTTTTGAGATTTAATCGTCCATTTCTTCTTCTGGCGTGTCTTCCATGCCAAGTTCTTTAATCTTACGAGTTAAGGTGTTGCGACCCCAGCCCAGCAAAATAGATGCGTCACGGCGACGACCCGCAGTATGTTTGAGTGCGGTTTCGATCATGATGCGTTCGAACACGGGTACAGCGTGATCCAATAAGCCTTTTTTGCCTTGCGTTAGTTGCTGGTCGGCCCAGTTGCGCAACGCTTGTTCCCAGTTATTTGATGTAGAAACTTTTTCTTCTTGGTTTAGCAATTCAGGTGGAAGGTCGTTTATGTGTACTTCGCGACCAGACGCCATAACCGTAATCCAACGACAGGTGTTTTCCAGCTGACGTACGTTACCCGGCCAAGGCAGCGAGCATAAATACTCTTCGGTTTCTGGTTTAAGTACTTTCGCTTCTACACCCAGTTCGTCGGCTGCGCGATTTAAGAAGTGATGCAGCAAACGAGGCACGTCTTCACTGCGTTCTGCCAATGCGGGCAAGTGAATACGGATAACGTTTAGACG
>JBFHVZ010000291.1:0-4059 GCA_041589295.1 Pseudomonadales bacterium | reverse complement strand
GAGACTCAGGTGTTGGTGGACAATGGAGAGACCATTGTATTGGGTGGTATTTTCCAGTCGGAAGAGATCGTTCAAGTAGATAAGACCCCATTCTTTGGTGACCTTCCAGTGATTGGTCGACTGTTCCGTCGTACAAGTTACAAGGAAGATAAGAGCGAACTACTTGTCTTTATCACGCCGCGTTTGGTAAAAGATGCCTTAAGCGCTAGATAAAAGACAAACCATGTCAAAACCAAACATATATTTAGTTGGACCGATGGGCGCTGGAAAGAGCACCATCGGTCGACTGCTATCTACAGAATTGAATTTAGAGTTCAAGGACTCTGATCGAGAAATTGAAGAACGCTGTGGGTGTAACATCCCTTGGATTTTTGATGTTGAAGGTGAAGCCGGTTTTCGAGAGCGGGAAGCTATGGCCATCGACGAAATCACCCAAGAATCAGGTGTACTTATGGCGACTGGCGGCGGCGCCGTGTTGCGAGAAGAAAATCGAGCTCACCTAAAAGCCAGAGGCACCGTAATTTACCTCAATACCTCGGTTGATCAGCAATTAGCTCGCACGGCCAAGGATAAGAATCGTCCATTATTGCAAATTGACGATCCACGCAGCGTGCTGGAAAAACTCTATCGTCAGCGTGACCCTTTATATCAAGAGGTCGCAGACATCATTATTAAAACCGATGATCGTCACCCAAAATACGTGGTGCAGGACATCATCAAAAAGCTTCGTGAAATGGATGTGCTGAACTAGATGGCACACACGCATATGACCTCAATGAAACAGCTGAACGTTGATCTCGGTGACCGTAGTTACCCCATATTTATCGGTCAGGGATTATTAGGGGACGCCCAGTGGGTCGCGCCCTATGTTAAAGGCAATCAAGTCATGATTGTCACCAACGAAACCATTGCCCCGCTCTACCTTGAAAAGGTCAAAGCCGCTTTTGCTGAAACCTCGAAAAACGGTCAGGTTGATGCGGTCGTCCTACCGGATGGTGAAGAATTTAAAAACCTCGATGTGCTCAATCTTATATATGACGCTTTGTTGGAAAAGCGCCACAATCGCACCACCACGTTGGTTGCGCTTGGTGGGGGCGTTATTGGTGACATGACGGGGTATGCTGCTGCAAGCTATCAACGAGGTGTGGATTTTATTCAGATTCCAACCACCTTGCTGTCCCAAGTAGACAGCTCTGTGGGGGGTAAGACGGGGGTTAACCACAAGTTAGGCAAAAATATGATTGGTGCTTTCCATCAGCCCAATTGTGTTGTGATTGATACTGAGTCCCTTGATACCCTGCCCGATAACGAACTGTCGGCCGGAATGGCAGAAGTCATTAAGTACGGTTTGATTTGCGATCCAGAGTTTCTGGAGTGGCTGGAAAACAATATGGCTGCGCTGATGCAGCGTGATTCCGCTGCTTTGGTTTATGCCATTGAGCGCTCATGCTCAGCTAAGGCGAAAGTGGTTGCAGAAGACGAGCGAGAAGGTGGCATTCGAGCCATCCTTAATTTAGGTCATACCTTTGGGCATGCCATCGAGACGGATCAAGGTTACGGCAATTGGCTACATGGTGAAGCTGTGGCGGCTGGCACGGTTATGGCAGCAGACCTATCCCAGCGTTTAGGTTGGATTAGTCGTCAAGATGTTGATCGTACGGTGCGCTTACTGGAAAGTGCCAACTTACCTGTGAAACCCCCTGCAAACATGGCAGGGCAGCGTTTCAAAGAGTTAATGGCAGTAGACAAAAAGGTGCTGGATGGTAAGCTCAGGCTGGTTTTGCTTAAGACGATGGGTCAAGCAGTTGTCACCTCAGACTTCGATCTAGCTCAGCTAGACGCGACTTTGACAGCAATGACTCAAGGCTAAACCTAACCTCAGACGATAATAACAATAGGAGGGGACAAGGATGACAGATACAGAAACCTCTCAGGCTATTTCGCCCTCCTTTGTTGCGGTGGGGGATCGTGCTCAGCAGCTGGATATGCTGCTGCACCTGCAAGAATTCAGCTCCATGGTGGTATTGCTCACAGGGCCCACGGCCATCGGCAAGTCCGCCATGCTCCTTGAAGCTCAATCCCAGCTTCATATTCATCACCAAGTTGTGTTTGTCTCAGCCCATAAACTAATGGGAGAAAACGACTTATTTCAACATATCGCCGAGTCACTTGGATGTTCTGCGTCTGAAGCGGGCATTGGATTAGCGCTTAATCAAGCACAAAAACAGCAGGAAACTGTGCATGTTCTAGTGGATGACGCGCATCTGTTGGAGTCCGAAGCCTTGCAGTACTTGGTTGAAGTGGCAGCCAGTGAGTATGGTTGGCATCTTATTCTGGCGGGTGACGAGCGTATTGAAAGTCAGTTGCGCATTCTGCAGGCGCGTATCAAACAAGAGAATCTATTTCATACTATTCACCTATACCCACTGGCTGAAGATGAGCTGCAAATATTTCTCACAGAGGTTTATCGCCAGATGGGCCAAGATACCTTGCCATTGAGTCAGCAGCGGATACACCAACTTTGGACGCTCAGTGAAGGTATTCCGGGTAAGGTTCTTGATTACATTGAAATTGAAACCGATAAAGCTAACTCGCTGAAAGGTCGCATCCCGTTCGGGCATATTGCTGCCATGCTGTTGGTCGGCGTCGCTTTATATGTGTCATACAGTCTGCATGATGATGGCGCAGACGAGGTACAAGATCCCATCGCGGCGTTGTTGAATCATGCTGCGCAGCCTGATGTTGCAGAATCTGCGGAAGATAGGCTTGACGCACTCTTGCGCGGGGCCGCTGTACCCACCAGTGCCGGTGTGGAGCAGGATGCCATTGATGCATCGGGTCTGAGTGATGATGAGCTTGATGTTGAATTGGAAAAGGCGTTGCTAGCGTCCAGCTCAGGTGCGGAGGCGCATACGAATCGGGCTGAGTCACAGGTAGCATCGACTACACGCTCTTCCGCTTCAATCTCGACAGCGGAAATAACCGACACAAAAGCAGTCGCAAAACAAGAAGGTTCTACTGCAAGTACAGTGGCAAGACCTTTGGTGATCGAATCTGTTGCTGGCGCACCTAGGCCCACAAGCAGCGAAAGCAGTAAAACCCCGATGCACTCTGCTAATCGCTCTCCAAGTCATCCATTGCTGGCAGCGCCGCCAAAAACCTATGCGCTCCAATTGCTTGGTGTTAGAAAGTCGGAAAGTGCTCAAGCCTTTAAAGAACGGCTGGCAAAGCAAGTGGGCGATGATCAAATCAGTGTTTATGAAACTCGCTATAAAAGCGCACCGTGGTATGTGGTGGTCTATGGACCGTTTGATGATCGTCAAGCAGCCACTAATGCGGTAAAGCAATTACCTAAGGATATGCAGAAACAGCGTCCGTGGGTGCGCCAGCTAAGCAAAATTCAAGAGGATATCCGTAAAGCGAAGCAGTAATTCCATCCCCTCTAACGGCCAATTGGCCGCCCAAGTCTATATTCATATCCGCCACAATGGACAGGGTAAGATTCGCTCGTCCCTGCAATTTATTTGTGACCAACCTCGCGGATGTGTAGAATAAGCGTCCTTTTGCCTATTCGAAACCTCAGAATCGGCCTTAAAAACACTTCTAAGGCTTTGATTTTGTTAGTAATTAATTGATGAGATTGTCTATGAGCACAGGTCTGTACACTCCAGGTGAATTTAAAGACAACTGTGGCTTTGGTTTGATTGCCCATATGGAAGGTCAGACCAGTCACGAACTGTTGCGTACAGCCATAGACTCATTAACTTGTATGACTCACCGCGGTGGTATCGCGGCTGACGGTAAAACAGGTGATGGCTGTGGCTTATTGATCCAAAAGCCAGATAACTTCCTACGTCAGGTCGCCAAAAGCGATTTGGGTGTAGAACTCCCTGCACAATATGCAGTGGGCATGATCTTTCTTGATTTGGAAATCGCCGTTGCCGATAAGCAGCGCGAAGTGGTTAACCAAGCCTTTGCAGATCAAGGTCTGAGCGTACTGGGTTGGCGTTTAGTGCCAACAAACAACGATTGTCTTGGCCCTATGGCCATGGATTGCCT
>JBFHVZ010000290.1:0-4078 GCA_041589295.1 Pseudomonadales bacterium | reverse complement strand
GACGAAGGCACAGGCTTTGATAACTTCCGTGCCAAACGCTACATCGCAAAATACGCAATCAACCCGGCTATTACTATGGGCATCAGCCACGAAGTCGGCTCCATCGAAGTGGGTAAACTTGCGGATTTAGTTTTATGGAAGCCCATGTTTTTTGGCACCAAGCCTTCGTTAATTGTAAAAGGCGGCATGATTGCAGGCGCGCCAATGGGCGACCCGAATGCGTCTATTCCAACCCCGCAGCCTGTGCACTACCGTTTGATGTTTGGTGCACTGGGTAAAGCCGTCCACGAAACCAGCGTCAGTTTTGTGTCGAAAGCCGCGTTGGAAAAAGGCACGTTAGATCATCTTGGTTTGAAAAAACAATTAAGCGCAGTGAGCAACACGCGCACCATTTCAAAAGCGGATATGAAGTTAAACGACTATCAGCCCACGTTGGATGTGGATCCACAGACTTATGTGGTGACGTGCGATGGTGAAGAGATTACCTGTGAGCCGGCGGAGAGTTTGCCTTTAGCCCAGCGCTACTATTTGTTTTAGAGTGCTAGGTTAGCTGCGTTGTTAATACTGCGTTAAAAATTCTTATTGATTCGTTACATACCAACTACGTATGCGCCTCATCAAAATGAATTTTAGCCTTGTCTTAACGGCCTCGCTGACGCCTTTCACGTCGAGAGCTCAGGTTTCGATTAAGGATAGGTTGTAGGAGTCGCACCCCGTGCGCGATACCAGTTACCTAATTAAATGAGCTGTGAACCGGTGGTGAGTTCTCTAAATTAGATGCTTCACCATCTTTACGTAAGGATTAAGATTAGATTTTCGGTATCGCGAGCAGGGCTCGACTCCTACAGAATGAAATTATGAATAAACGATGTAGGAGGGCGGTCAACGTGCTCCGTTCTCGAAGCGAATGTATTGGGTATGCGCGCGACCTAAACAGTTTAGAAAAACAGGATGTGAGATTTAAACGAAAGGTGTGTGGGGATGCTTTCAACAGCGTCTTCCGTCTTCCGTTAAGTGTCTCCCTTAAGAAATGAAAATATTTACAAAAATTTTAAACTCAGAACGCCCAGCGGGCACAAGCAGCGAAACCATCAGTTTGAGCTTTGACGAACGCAAACGCGGTCGCTTAAAAATTGTTACTGACAGCGGCAACGATGCGGGCATTCAAATTGAACGCGGGCAGGTGTTACGTCACGGTACCGTGCTAACCAACGACGAAGGTGATTACCTCACCGTGTTGGCAAGTAACGAAAAAGTATCCACCGCCCACGTGAAAGACAAAACGCTGTTTGCACGCGGTTGCTATCACCTAGGTAACCGTCACGTTCCGCTTCAAATTGGTGAAGGCTTTTTACGTTATCAAGAAGACTACGTGTTGGATGACATGCTGCATGGCTTGGGTATTCATGTGACAAAAGAAGAAGCACCATTTGAACCGGAGAACGGTGCTTATGCTCCGGGTGAAGGTCATTCCCATGGCCATCATCATCATCACGACGATGACCACCACCACGACGGACATAGTCATGGACACCACCACTAATTTGTCTGATCAGAAATCAAGTGGAATAAGTGCCGCAAGCATTTTGTCCTTGCTGCATATTTCCAGCCCTGCTTTGCCTATCGGTGCGTTTGCATATTCGCAAGGGTTGGAATATGCGTTAGACGCTGGCTGGTGTAAAAACCGCGACGATGTTCAAGCTTGGTTGCAGCAAAATTTAAATGACGGTTTGGGCCAATTGGACTTGCCCATTTTTTTGCGGATGCATCGTGCTTGGTCGCAAAAACAACTTGACGTTGTACAACACTGGAACGAAACCCTATTAGCGTTTCGCGAAACCAAAGAGCTGTATATGGAAGACGTACAAGTGGGCAGTGCGTACGCACAATGGCACCTCGGTCAATGTAGCAGTCAATGCGATGACCAACACAGCAGTAAGTGTGACAGCGAAATCGAAAGCGAGCGCGAGAAAATTACATGGCGTGCGCAAATGGTTAATGAATTAAAGCAACCGACAGTCGTCGCCATGAGTAGCTTAGCGTCTGTGTGCCATAACATAGATGAATACACAGCCCTGCTCGGTTTCGTTTGGAGTTGGTGTGAAAACCAAATTGCTGCGGCCAGTAAGGCCATGCCCATGGGGCAAACCGACGGACAAACCATTTTACGTAACTTGATTCCACAAATGGTCAACGTGTGTGAACAAGCCCGATTAATTAAAGACGATGAAATTGGCACAGGCCTTATGGGCTTGGCCATGGCTTCGTCGTTACATGAACAACAGTATTCACGATTGTTTAGATCGTGAGTCAAAAAAATAATGTAGGAGTCGAGCCCTGCTCGCGATACCGAAAATCTAATTTTAATCTTTACGTAAAGATGGTGAAGCATCTAATTTAAAGCAAGCACTATCGTTTCGTAGCGATTTAATGAGTCTAATGATATCGCGCACAGGGTGCGACTCCTACAGCTATAGATAAGTAGGAAGTTAACAATGGCAAAGCAAGTATTAAGAGTAGGCATCGGCGGCCCCGTCGGCTCCGGCAAAACCGCCCTGTTAGAAAAAGTCTGTCAAACCATGCGCGATCATTACAACATCGCCGTGGTTACTAACGACATTTACACTAAAGAAGACGCGCAGTTTTTAATTCGCAAAGGCGCGCTAACTGAAGATCGTATCTTGGGTGTCGAAACCGGCGGTTGCCCGCATACGGCTATTCGTGAAGATGCGTCCATGAACTTGGCAGCAGTTAAAGAGCTGCAAGATAAACACGATGGTTTGGAAATGGTGTTGGTAGAAAGTGGTGGTGATAACCTGTCGGCCACATTCAGCCCTGAACTGTCGGACCTGACGTTGTATGTGATTGACGTTTGCGCGGGGGATAAAATTCCGCGTAAAGGTGGCCCTGGGATTACTAAGTCTGACCTATTGATTATCAACAAGGTAGACATCGCCGAACACGTAGGCGCGTCGTTAGAAATTATGGATCGTGACACAAAGAAAATGCGCGGCGATAAACCTTTTGTGTTAGCCAACGTTGAAACCACCAAAGGCATTGCGGAAATTATTCGCTTTATTATCGATCAAGGCATGTTGGAAAAACGCGCATCCATTGAGCCGATTTTAGATCAGATGGTTCCAGGTCATCAAGTAGATCACGATAAAGCAAGCGTTCAATCAACGCGCTCCGTATAAGATTTATTAGATTGCTGAGAATTAAAAAGGATAAAGAGATGAAAAAAATAATCGCATTCCTAGCTGCACTGCTACCAGCAATGGCCATTGCGCATCCCGGTCATGAAGCAACCAGTATGCTGACCGGCTTGGTCAGTGGTGTTTTGCATCCACTGCTAGGTCTCGATCACTTATTGGCGCTGTTGGCGGTTGGATTGTTGAGTGCACGCTTAACCGGCAAGCAACGCTTTGTCGTGCCCGTTGCGTTTATCAGTTTAATGGCCATCGGTTTTTATGCGGCGCACGCCGGAGTGCATGGTATTGCATCTGGCACCATTGAATTAGCGATTAGCGCATCCATTTTGGCTGCGGCTGGATTTGTTGGGATTGCGCTGGCGGTGAAAAAATCTCAGGTGATTAGCGCGTTAGGCGCTTGGGGTATGACGGGCTTTGCAGTATTTCATGGCTTAGCCCACGGTTTAGAAGTACCCGCAGCGGCCGCATTAAACGGTTTTGCGTTTGGCTTTTTGTTCATGTCTGCCGCGTTAATCGCGGTAGCTTACTGGGCGGTAAATTTGATCGCGCTGCAGAATATGAAAAAAGTGAAAGCGTAAAATTTATTTGGCTTGAAGCTTGAGAACGGCGGTCGGACGTCGCGCTAATACCCACAAGTGTCGGGCTGAAGCCGCGACCTACGACTGGTGCATTTGTTGGGGTTTATCCCAACATGGATAACGTCAGTCATGGGACGCGGTCTCCGAACCTCAGGTGAGAAATAAATCCGGCTTGAAGCTTGACGCCGGAAGCTGGCAGCAAAACCATCTGCCTAGCTTCTAGCTTCTAGCTTCTAGCTTCTAGCTTCTAGCTTCTAGCTTCTAGCTTCTAGCTTCTAGCTTCTAGCT
>JBFHVZ010000289.1:0-4085 GCA_041589295.1 Pseudomonadales bacterium | reverse complement strand
TGAACCAATAAATCCAGCTCCGCCTGTAACCAATATCTTCATAAGAAACAACCATTCATTTTCAGCCTTACGAGCCAAATCAAAAAGAGGATAAACCAAAAACCCTAAGCTACGACAATTTTTAACTAGAAGCTAACTCTGCTCATTCACCTGCTCTCGCAGTTCTTTACCCGGTTTAAAATGAGGCACATATTTTCCGCGAAGCTCAACGGCTTCACCCGTTTTCGGGTTACGCCCTGTTCTAGGGGAACGGTAATGCAGCGAAAAACTTCCAAAGCCGCGAATTTCTATTCGCTCCCCTTGGGAGAGGGCTTGGGACATGGTGTCGAGAATAGTTTTGACAGCCAGCTCAATGTCTTTGGCTGGCAAATTGGGATGCCGCGCAGTTATGCGCTCGATCAATTCTGATTTGGTCATAACGGGTCTCTTGCAGCTTTTCAGTCCACGCTAGAGAACTCTTATTGTTCGTAGGACGGCATCCCTAGCCTCGCGCCGCTAACAATGCCTGATTTCGCACTGATTCACAAGCTAACCCGCTGATTTTAATACGGTTTTATCCGGAGTTTAATACTTTAATCAATTAAGGCGAAGTCTGACTCTTTTTTCGGGTTTACTCGTCGCATCACGCTCCGATTCAATACCACCAACATAACTCCAGTCATGCTCCAAATTAATAAACACCTTCTGGACAACCGATAGAAAGACCTAACACTTGTACATCCCCACCCTCAACGGAACAGTTGCTAGCATGACTCACTCAAACAGATCTACTACAGCATATCATTCACAACACCCACTACACCTACCTCACAGTCAGGACCCGTGGGCTAGGTCCCACAATGCAACCTCACAAACAAAAAAAGCCCCAATGTATTCACATCAGGGCTTTTAACCGAGGAGTCGCGAGCATGGCTCACTCCTACAGAACAATCAATGTATCGGCCGTGCGGCCTCCAACATATTAGTCGTTCTGAGTCTTCAGCTGTTCCTTGATCAGATCACCGATCGTAGTTGGGCCAGCGGCTTCTACTTCTTTTTCACGTAGTGCTTTCATGGCTTCTTTTTCGTCAACTTCGTCTTTGCTCTTCACAGACAAAGCTATGTTGCGGTTTTTACGGTCAACGATGATGATCTTAGCTTCTACTTCGTCGCCTTCTTTCAGTACGTTACGCGCATCTTCTACACGGTCACGGCTGATTTCAGAAGCTTTCAAAGTTGCCTCAACACCTTCAGCGATTTCGATTACAGCGCCTTTAGCATCAACTTCGATTACTTTACCAGTAACGATGGTGCCTTTATCATTTTCTGCAACGAATTCAGCGAATGGGTCACGCTCAAGCTGTTTAACGCCTAGAGAGATACGCTCACGCTCTGGATCGATAGACAGAATGATGGTTTCCAATTCGTCGCCTTTCTTGTAGTTACGAACCGCTTCTTCGCCAGTTTCGTTCCAAGAAATGTCAGACAAGTGAACCAGACCGTCGATACCGCCATCTAGGCCGATAAAGATACCGAAGTCAGTGATTGACTTAATCTTACCGGAGATTTTGTCGCCTTTGTTGAATTGGCCAGAAAACTCTTCCCATGGGTTAGCTTGACACTGCTTAATACCCAGAGAAATACGACGACGCTCTTCGTCGATATCCAGAACCATAACTTCAACTTCATCACCCACTTGAACCACTTTTGATGGGTGGATGTTTTTGTTGGTCCAATCCATTTCAGATACGTGAACCAAACCTTCAACACCTTCTTCCAGCTCAGCGAAACAGCCGTAGTCAGTCAGATTGGTAACTTTCGCAGTCACCTTGGTGTTCTCAGGGTAACGAGCTTTGATAGCAACCCATGGATCTTCACCCAATTGCTTCAGGCCTAGAGATACGCGGTTACGATCACGATCGAACTTCAATACTTTAACTTGAATCTCATCACCCACGTTTACGATTTCAGATGGGTGCTTAATACGCTTCCAAGCCATGTCAGTGATGTGCAGCAAGCCGTCAACACCGCCCAGATCTACGAACGCACCGTAGTCAGTCAGGTTCTTAACGATACCAACAACTTCTTGACCTTCTTGCAGGTTGGCCAACAGCTCTTCACGCTCTTGGCTGTTTGCTGATTCAAGAACAGCGCGACGAGAAACAACAACGTTGTTGCGCTTCTGATCAAGCTTGATCACTTTGAATTCTAATTCTTTACCTTCCAAGTGAGCGGTATCGCGCACTGGACGAACATCCACCAAAGAACCTGGCAGGAACGCGCGGATGGTTGCCACATCAACAGTGAAACCACCTTTTACCTTACCATTGATAACACCGGTAACCACTTCTTCTGCTTCGAAGGCTTTTTCCAGTTCTTTCCAGCTTTCAGCACGCTTAGCTTTTTCACGAGACAGCTTGGTTTCGCCGAAACCATCTTCAACTGCTTCTAGAGCAACTGGAACTTCATCGCCAATTTTAACTTCTAGCTCGCCTTTGTCGTCTAGGAACTGAGCACGAGGAATAACGGCTTCAGATTTCAGGCCAGCGTTAACGATTACCCAGTCAGAATCGATATCAACAACTACACCGCTTACGATGGAGCCCTGTTGCATATCCAGTTCGTTTAAGGATTCTTCAAATAATTCAGCAAAAGATTCAGACATTAATTTACCTAATGGTATCTTGATAAGCCGCACTGCCAGTGCACGGGTCTGTTAATAATAAAATCCCCAGCAACCTAATCTGGCGAGGTAGCTGAGGATTATTTTTAAATCAATTATCGCGCACAGGGTGCGCTCCTACATGTGTAGGTTGAGCCTAAACCAACTCTTTGGATTTCAACTCAGTCATGACCACATCAAGCACCTGCTCTATGGTCATTTTGGTGCTCTCGACTACAAGAGCATCCAAAGCTGGCTTTAGTGGCGCCACTTCGCGATTCATGTCGCGATCATCGCGGGCCTGAATATCAGCCAGTAAGTCCTCGATTTTAGCCTCAACACCCTTTTCTTTCAACTGTTTAAAGCGTCTTAGAGCCCGCTCTTCAGCCGACGCCGTTAGGTAAATCTTTACCTCGGCCTGCGGAAACACCTCTGTCCCCATATCACGACCGTCTGCGACAAGCCCTGGAGCTTGAGCAAAGTCTCGTTGGCGAGCCAACAGCGCCAAGCGTACTTTCGGATATGCAGCGACTTTAGACGCTAAGGCCCCCACTTCCTCCGTCCGGATATCCAAGGAGACATCTTCACCTTCTAAAATAGTGACAACATGACCCGATTTCACCGGCTTAAACTGAACATCAAGGTGCTTGGCCAGTACCTCAATAGCCTCTTCGTTAGCTATATCAACTCCGTGCTTTCTCGCTGCGAGCGCTGTTAGCCTGTATAAAGCACCACTATCAAGCAAGTGCCAGCCAAGCTGCTGGGCGACCAAATGGCAAATTGTACCCTTGCCCGCACCGCCTGGGCCGTCGATGGTCAGGACGGGGGTTTTCGTTTCAGTCATAGTAATTCCTTTGTAGGTCGGGCTTTAGCCCGACATAACCGTCGGACTAAAGTCCGACCTACATTATTGTTCTATCTCGACATTCAGCCCTGAATTTTTTGCCAGCTCCACAAATCCTGGGAAACTAGTTGCCACATTTGCGCAGTCTAATATTTTGATGGATTCAGAAGCCCGCAAAGATGCAACCGCGAAGGACATTGCAATGCGATGATCATGGTGAGTCACGATCTCGCCACCACCAAAACAACCTTGTCCACCAAAGCCTTGAATGATCGCTCCGTCAGGTGTGCCTTGAGCATTTACACCTAGAACTTTTAGACCATCTACCATGGCTTGAATTCGGTCGCTTTCTTTGACGCGAAGCTCTTCGGCGCCTGTTAAAACTGTCTCACCCTCCGCACAGGCTGCGGCAATGAAAATGGCTGGGAACTCATCAATGGCCAGCGGCACCTGATCTTCTGGAATTTGAATGCCTTTTAGTTGAGCTGAGCGCACGCGAATATCAGCAACAGGTTCTCCGCCCACCTCACGCTCATTCTGCAGCTCAATATTGGCACCCATAAGTTTCAATATATTGATCACACCAACGCGGGTTGGGTT
>JBFHVZ010000288.1:0-4090 GCA_041589295.1 Pseudomonadales bacterium | reverse complement strand
CACACCTCCCCAAATGATCGGGCCGGTATCGTAGTCGGTTTCTGCGCCGGATAAATCAACGGATTTACCGTTACTTTCCATGTCCAACTGCTGTAGGTGAGCCGGCAAACCACGCAGATAATGGTCGTAAGGTAACACCGCATGAGAGCGCACACCGTAAAAATTCACATACCAAGTGCCTAACAGGGCCATCAGAATGGGCATGTTCTTTTCGATGGGGGCGGTGCGGAAGTGTTCGTCCATGGCATGGGCGCCGCGCAATACGTCGCGGAAATTATCAATGCCGATGGTCAATGCCAATGGCAAACCAATGGCGGACCATAGCGAGTAGCGACCGCCTACCCAGTCCCACATTGGGAAAATATTTTCTTCTTTAATACCAAAGGCCATGGCCTTTTCGACATTGGCCGACACCGCCGCAAAGTGTTTGCCCAAGTCTTTTTCTTGTCCGCCGTTTTGCAAGAACCATTTACGGCAGGCCAATGCATTTTTCAGGGTTTCTTGTGTGCCGAAGGATTTGGATTGCACGATGAACAAAGTGGTTTCTGGGTTCAGGTGCTTGAGAATTTCGGTAATGTGCGAGCCATCAATGTTGGCAAGATAGTGACATTTAATTTTGGCGTCCCAGTATGGCTTAAGCGCCACAGACGCCAGTTTAGGGCCTAAGAACGAACCGCCGATGCCAATACTTACCACATCGGTAAACGGCTGGTTGGTGTAGCCTCGCCATTGGTTACGACGAATTTGCCAGCAAAAGTGTTCCATGCGCTGCATGGTGTCGCGCACCATGGGCATGACATCCTGGCCGTCTACATAAACTGGGCGATCAGAAAAATTGCGCAGCGCCGTGTGCAACACCGCGCGGCCTTCCGACTGGTTAATTTGCTCGCCATTGAACATGGCTTCGATGTGTTCTTGGATATCGCGTTCTTGCGCCAGCTTGGTAAGCAGTGCGAGGGTCTTGTCAGTAATGCGGTTTTTGGAGTAGTCCAACGTTAGACCTGCCGCGCTCATGGAAAAGCGGTTAAAGCGTTGCGGGTCTGTATTAAACAGCTCACGCATGTGCAAGTCTTTGGTGTCTTGATAATGCTGGTGAAGCTGTTGCCAACTCTCCAGTTGGGTCAAAGTGCTGGGCATGGGTCCCTTACCGATTCTGTCTAAGTTTTAAGTAGGTAGAAATGCAGCACGGAGTATACCAGCTTGTTTTCGGCGCACCGAGCATTAGCCGACGGCGTTCGTTGTCAGTGATTGCCGATTAGTCCCATTGAGTTGGGTTGACGTCGGTTGGTAGAAGATGCAGAAAAGAAACGCGGACGTAGAAAAAGGAAAGCCCGCTGGTGAAACACCAACGGGCTTAAAAACAGAGCATACGCAATGTCAGGTAGCTAACTTAAGCCACTTGAACAGGGATTGCGTTTGAAGCGTGGCTGACTTCGTTACCTTCTGTCATATAAATTAGACGAGGCTTGAAGTTAGCCAGTTCTGCTTCTGTGTAGTTGGCGTAAGCGCAAATAATCACACGCTGACCCACTTCTGCCAAATGCGCTGCGGCACCGTTAACAGAAATGATGCCGCTGCCTTCTTCACCGCGAATCGCGTAAGTGGTGAAGCGCTGGCCATTTTCAATGTTGTAAATTTGGATCTGCTCATACTCACGAATTCCAGCCATATCCAGCAGGTTTCCGTCGATGGCGCACGAGCCTTCGTATTCAAGAACCGCGTGGGTGACGCGAGCTTGATGTAACTTGGCTTTAAGCATAATGGATTGCATAGTCACAACCTTTAACCCAGTTTTCACTTTTGAGCTGTCCCGCAAGTGAGCTTAATTGCTGGGAGTCTCTTGTGTTGGCCTGGCGAGGCGATGCGGGAGTATGCCCGAATCGTCCTAGTGATTCAACGCCAAGGCGGCCATATGTACGGTTTAAATACGGGCAGCAAAATAAAGACCGTTCGAGCCAGAATCAATGACGCAATGCATCTATCTGGCTGACATGATCTAAAGTTTGGCTACTTATTAAGCAGTTTCCACCGATTTTGTCGGTTGTGTGTCTGCTTGGTCGGCACTCACTTGCACCGACATATTGTCGATAAGTCTGGCCTTGCCCAAAAATGCAGCGCCTAACACGGTTAATTCTGTGTCGTCGGCTTGTGCAGGTTTAAGCGTATTGCTGTTATAAATTTCCACATAGTCAGGACTAAAACCTTGTGCGAGCAAATAGTCGCGAGCGTCCTGACATAGTTTGTCGAAGTTTTTCTGTCCGGCTTTCAGTGCATCCACAATGGTCAACAAGGCTTTTGGCATGTGCGCGGCTTGTTGACGTTCGTCTGGCGTGAGGTAGCCGTTACGTGAACTCATGGCCAAGCCATCTTCTTCGCGACAGGTTTCCACACCCACGACCTCGATGGGCATGCACAGGTCCGCGACCATTTTGCGAATGACAGCCAATTGCTGAAAATCTTTTTCACCGAAGAACGCCATGTCGGGCTGAACCATATTAAATAGCTTGGTCACCACGGTGGCGACGCCGTCAAAGTGGCCCGGACGTGCTTCGCCGCAAAGGCCTTCGGACACATCGGGTACTGATACGCGGGATTGGGCGTCTTGGCCGTTGGGGTACATTTCTTCGACGGATGGGAAGAACAACAAGTCGCAACCGTGATCTTCTAAATGAATTTGGTCGGCAGCCAGTGTGCGCGGATAACGAGCCAGATCGTCTTTATCGTTAAACTGCAGCGGATTAACGAAAATGCTGGCGACAACGAATTCACATTGACGCATGGCTTTATCCACTAGGCTCATGTGACCTGCATGCAGGTTACCCATGGTGGGAACAAACCCCACTCGTTTGCCTTGACGGCGCGCATTGCGCACAGCGTCACGCAGTTCAACTAACGTTCTTACGGTGTTCATGCACTGAATCCATGTTCGGGCTGAGGAAATTGACCGTTCTTCACTTCATCGGCATAGGCGGCCATGGCTTGAGCGATGGTGCGACCATCGATCATGTAATTTTTAACAAACTTGGGAATATGCCCAGGGTTCATGCCGAGCATGTCGTAACACACCAGCACTTGTGCGTCGGTATCGGCACCTGCGCCAATGCCGACTACGGGCACATTGACGGCGTCGGTAATGCGCTTAGCCAATTCTGACGGTACGCACTCTAGCAACAACATGTCTGCACCTGCGGCTTCCATGGCTTGTGTATCGGCCACCATTTGTTGTGCGGCGGCATCGTCACGGCCTTGTACTTTATAGCCGCCAAATTTGTGTACGTACTGAGGTGTCAGACCAAGGTGCGCGCAGACCGGCACGCCGCGTTCCGCTAATTGCGCAACGGTGTCCACCAACCATTCACCACCTTCTAGTTTGACCATTTGAGCACCGGCTTGCATGAGCTCGGCGGCATTTAACATGGCGGCTTCAGGTGTGGCGTAGGTCATAAACGGCATGTCTGCCATGATCAACGCACCTTGATTGCCTCGGGCCACGGCAGCGGTGTGGTAACACATTTCGTCAAGCGTGACCGGTACGGTGGAATCTTTGCCTTGCAGCACCATACCCAGTGAGTCACCTACAAGCAGCACGTCGACGCCGGCTTCACTGGCCAGATGGGCAAAGGTGGCGTCGTAGGCGGTCAATACCGCGAACTTTTCCTTGGCCTGCTTCTTTTTATGCAGTGTGCTGATGGTCGTGATGCTCATAAAACACTCGTTCCAGTAAATAGATCGCGTATGGTCCTGATCTGGATGGGGGAAGTCAATTGCCTTTTATATCGTCAGGGCAGGGAAACAGATCATTCGGTACATGGGTCAGGCATTGTTGCAAATGCTGCCCAGTTGGCAGGGTTAGCGTCGGTGTTAATTCAGCCAGTGGATACAATACAAAACTGCGTTCCAGCATATAGGGGTGCGGCACTGTCAGTCTGGGGGTGCGGATTTGGCTGTTGTTATAGAGCAGTAAGTCGAGGTCTAGTGTGCGCTCGCCCCAATGGCGCTGACGCACCCGGCCATGATGCTGTTCTAGGGATTGCAGTAAATCGAGCAAATGGTGGGGCAGTAGGTGAGTACGGACTTCGGCTACGGCGTT
>JBFHVZ010000287.1:0-4119 GCA_041589295.1 Pseudomonadales bacterium | reverse complement strand
GCCTGATATTCAGGCCCCGCAACTTGTGGGATCGACCCCCGCTTACTATGGTTAATCTGAGTAAGTGAAGGTCTTTCCCATGAAGCGTCCCATTACATTACCAACCCTGTTCATCAAGCCTCTGCGGTGGCTCACGTTGCTAACCATGGCCCTGTCATTTAGCGTCATGGCCAAGGGCGATGTGACCATCGACAGCATCATTCAAGATTTGGGGGATAGCGCCCTCAGCAAAGCGGATATGCGCAAAGAGCTGGAATGGTTCCGGCAGAAAAGCGTGCCGTTTCGCAACAAAACCATCACCGTCGTCAGCGAGGACATTCCGACCCACAGGTGGGAACGGGACGTACTGGCCAAACACTTTAAAAACCTCACGGGTATCAACATCAAGTTCGACATATTAGGCGAAGGTGCCGTGGTCGAGGCCATCTTTAAGCAAATGAGCCAAGGTACCCATCTATATGACATCTACATCAACGACGCCGACCACATAGGCACCCACGCCCGCGTACAAGGGGTGGTAAACCTGACTCAATACATGAAGGCCGAAGGTCGCACCTACACCAACCCCTATTTAGACCTAGACGATTTCATCAACCTGCAATTTGGCCAAGATTACGAGGGCAACCAGTTACAACTGCCCGACCAGCAATTTGCCAATTTGTATTGGTTTCGCCATGACTGGTTTACTCGCAAAGACATTCAGGCCCAGTTTAAGGCCTTCACCGAGGCCAAGTACGGCAAAGGCAAAGGCTATGACCTAGGTGTGCCGGTCAACTTTGCAGCCTATGAAGACATCGCCGAGTTTTTTACCAAAACCCCCGTGGATGGTCGCAAGGTCTATGGCCACATGGACTTTGGTAAAAAGTCCCCCAGTTTAGGCTGGCGCTTTACCGACGCTTGGCTTTCCATTGCAGGGGCTGGCGATAAAGGCTTGCCCAACGGCTCACCGGTCGATGAATGGGGCATCCGCACGGTTAATCGCATTCCACGGGGCTCCAGCGTCGAGCGCGGCGGCGCAACTAATGGTCCCGCTGCCATATATGCTCTGCAAACCTACATTGATTGGCTCGCCAAATACTCACCACCAGAAGCCCGTTCAGGCACGTTTTTGGACAACAACATCACCTCGGCCAGTGGCCATGTTGCGCAGCAAATTTTTCTTTACACCCTGTGGCTCAGCGAGCCTGCATTTAATCAAGGTGACATGCTCGACGCTAAGGGCCACCCTGTATGGCGCGTGGCGCCCACCCCCCATGGCAGATATTGGGAAGAAGGCATGAAAGTGGGATATCAAGACGCAGGCAGCTGGACCATTCCCAAAGACACCAAAGGCGGCAAACGCGCCGCTGCTTGGTTATGGGCACAGTTTTGCGTGAGTAAATCCGCTGCATTAGCCAAGTTTAAGGTGGGTGGTACTCCTGTGCGTCACAGCACCCTCAAAACCGACTGGGTGCAAGCGAACAAGCACAGGTACGGGGGCTTAATTGAGTTTTTCCAAAGCGACGGTGTCAATCACTGGACCGATACCGGCCTGAACGTACCTCACTATCCGTTGTTATTTCGCGTGTGGTGGCCCAATTTGGACCAAGCCATTGATGGCAAGCTAACGCCACAACAAGCCATGGACAACATTGCCCGTGAGCAGGACAACATCATGGCGAGCCTTAAAAACATTAAATACGCACCCAAGCTCAATAAGGTCTCAAGCCGTGAGCATTGGTTGAGCCAACCTGGCGCGCCCAAGGCAGAACGCCCCAGAGAAACACCTAAAACCCTGCCTTATGAAGAGGCCATCAAGCAATGGCGGCCACTCAAACGCTGAGTCATAGCAATCCGCCATCTGGGCCGATGATGAAGGCGACGAGGAAACTGCATGTGGATTAGCCGCAGCATCAGTCGACAGATCATGGCGTTGGTAATTCTGTCCTTCGCGGTGTTTTCCATCGGCGTTGCGGCCTTGATCGGCCTGCAATCTTATAATGATCTAGAAGAGCTGGTATACGAACGCACACACAGTGCTGCACGCTTATTTAAAACCGAATACGAGGGTCAAGTTCGACGCGCTCATACCGCCATTTCAAATGTGGAACTAAACCAACTGATTGCCGAAAGCCTTACCCTACTCACCACCAATGGCCCACTATACGTCGAAGACCCAAGCAGTATTGGCAAGCCCATTCCCGAATCGGAAAACAACTATTACCTGCAAAGCCAAATTCAACTGGCCAATGCGTTAATCACACTGCTACCGCAATACGGTTTATCACAATTGTCGATTTACCATTTGGCACCGTTCGATCAGTTTTCGCCACACACACGTTTACTGTCAATGGTGATTGATTACGAACACCTGTGGCTTTATCGCTATTACGAAAAAAGCGATCAGCCAAAATTTTCGGTGTATCGCATTCCCATATCCGAACTGAATTACGACGATCAGCTGTTCGATGTCAGCTCCATTTACCAGCACGAAGCGGACTATTTTTACGACCGCTTACGCATTCCGCAAATTGAAGAAACCGCTAAGGACTACTTACAGTCCATTCCAAAAGACAAATACTTTTCTGGTCGCTCAATTCAACTCAGCCATGACGAACTCAGCATAGGTATGTGGTCGGCGATTTCATTGGCACTATCAAATCCGGCAACATGGCAAGCAGAGTACCAATACAGCGCCTTGGTCGTGGGCGTAATGCTGCCATCACAAGAGGGCTTACAACAAATTGGTGAACAGATTGGCACCGAGTTAGCTATTGCCGATAACGATCATGTTTGGGTTTCCAGCATCGACTTATATTCCCTACAAAAGTCCGGTTACAACTTACAGCTTGAAGACAGACCCTTTGTGTTTTCTGAGGTCAAATTAGGTATTCCCAGTTTTAACGACAGCTATTTTAAAGTGATGGCCTTAACCTCCACTGAAAACTTACAAATTCGTACTTTATTGCTTATTACTCGGCTTTCTGTGATTACATTAGTGGTGTTATTGGTCACTGCGCTGGCCATGTATTTGTTAATAAATTACACCTTGCAATCGCCACTAAAAGTCATGCTATCCAGTGTGAAATCGGTGGAACAGGGTGACCTAGACGCCAAAGTGCATTTAAGCGGCCAAAATGAACTGAGTACATTAGCTGGCGCCTTTAACGACATGATGGACACCATCAAAACCACCTCTCAAGATTTAAAAACCGCCAACGAAACCTTGGAACAAAAAGTAAAAGACCGCACCGCCGATTTAGTAGAAGCACAACAGCAACTGATCATGGCCGAGAAAATGGCATCGCTAGGGCAATTGGTTGCTGGCGTTGCCCATGAAATTAATACCCCGTTAGGCAACTCCATAACCGCATTAAGTTTTAGCAAAGAAAACTTTAAACACATCAAAGAACTGTTCGATGCGAAAAAAGTAAAAACGTCGGATTTTGAACAATATCTAGGACAAACCGAAGACGCTATTAGCTTAATCGAAGCCAACTTGTTTAAGGCCAGCGAATTGGTCACCACCTTCAAACGCGTCGCTGTGGACCAATCGGTAGAAGAGTTAACCGAGTTCAATTTAAAACAACACATTGAAGAAGTGTTGATGACACTCAAACCCAAGTTGAAACAAACTCAGGTCAACATTCATTTACACATGGACGACAACCTAACGCTTAGAAGTTATCCCGGCACCTACTACCACATCATCAGTAACATGGTGATGAACTGTATTAATCACGCCTTTCCAGAAAAACAGGGCAACATTGATATACGCGCCGACATTCGCACCGACAATGAAAGTTTAAGGCTTGTATTTAAGGACGATGGCGTAGGTATGGACGCCGCCACCAAGGCGAAGATTTTTGACCCCTTTTACACCACCAAACGGGGCTCGGGTGGCACAGGCTTAGGCATGTACATGACGTACAATATGATCACGCAAAAACTGGGAGGACGCATTGAGGTAGAGTCTGAACTGGGGCACGGGGTGACGTTTACCATCAAGGTGCCACTGACACCGCCCGATGATTCTGAACCGGCCAACGGCGGATTTACCGTGTAGCCCACTGGCCCACTCATTCGCCACAAATAGTACGTCTGTATCAATTCT
This sequence comes from Pseudomonadales bacterium, assembly GCA_041589295.1. Lineage (GTDB taxonomy): Bacteria > Pseudomonadota > Gammaproteobacteria > Pseudomonadales > Oceanobacteraceae > Bermanella. The sequence goes on along the minus strand of JBFHVZ010000287.1, from coordinate 26 downwards.
TAACAGTCCGTTACAGCTCCCCAACT
>JBFHVZ010000286.1:0-4139 GCA_041589295.1 Pseudomonadales bacterium | reverse complement strand
GGCGAATGTCTTTACCCGCTGCTGGACGAGCGGCTGGATCCATTACCTGAATGGTAGACAAACCAGTCAGCTCGTCGGTTTGACGTGTAATGGTGATGTTGTCTTCTAGGCCAACGAACTCAATACGACCACCTACCTCGGTGATGATTGGGTGCGTGTGCGGATCCCAGGTTGCGATCTTCTGACCCGCTTCAACCGAAGCACCGTCTTTAGAGGTTACAACCGCACCGTATGGCAACTTGTACAACTCGCGCTCACGACCGAATTCATCGGCAATGGCGATGGAGCTAGAACGAGATACCAAGACCAAAGCACCGTCTTCGCGCTCTACCGTCTTCATGTTGTGTAGACGTACGGTACCTGAGTTCTTCACTTGTACGCTGTCCACAGCTGTTGCACGCGATGCCGCACCACCGATGTGGAACGTACGCATGGTCAGCTGTGTACCCGGCTCACCGATGGACTGAGCTGCGATAACACCCACAGACTCACCTTGGTTAACGATGTGGCCACGAGCCAAATCACGGCCGTAACACGCCGCACAAATACCGAACTTAGTGGTACAGGTGATCGGAGAGCGTACACGCAGTTCGTCCACGCTAGCACCTTCAATAATGTCGACCCATTTCTCGTCGATCAGGGTGCCCGCTGGTGCAACCACTTCGTCGTCCGTACCTGGTTTGATTACATCTTCGGCCAATACACGACCTAGGATACGACCACCCAATGGCACAACCACGTCACCGCCTTCGATCAATGGCGTCATCATCAGACCTTCTGTGGTACCACAGTCGTCTTCTGTTACCACCACGTCTTGCGCAACGTCTACCAGACGACGCGTCAAGTAACCGGAGTTTGCGGTCTTCAATGCGGTATCGGCCAAACCTTTACGCGCACCGTGGGTTGAGGTGAAGTACTGCATTACCGACAGACCTTCACGGAAGTTAGCGGTAATCGGCGTCTCGATGATGGAGCCGTCCGGCTTCGCCATCAGACCACGCATACCGGCCAACTGACGGATCTGTGCCGGGCTACCACGAGCACCGGAGTCGGCCATCATGTACACGCTGTTGAAAGATTCTTGGTCAACAATGTTACCTTCACGATCTTCAACTTCGTCGGTACCTAGGTTGTCCATCATCGCCTTCGCAACCAATTCGTTGGCACGAGACCAGATATCCACAACCTTGTTGTATTTTTCGCCTTGAGTTACCAGACCGGACGCAAATTGGTCTTCGATCTCTTTAACTTGACGCTCTGCATCGCCGATGATCTCTGCTTTAGCATCGGGGATAACGAAGTCGTTAACACCGATAGAAGAGCCAGATTTAGTGGCGTAAGAGAAACCGGTATACATAACTTGGTCAGCGAAGATAACCGTGTCTTTCAGACCACAGTTACGGTAAGCGGTATCCAACAAGCGGGAAATCGCTTTTTTCTTCATCGCTTGGTTAACCAATTCGTATGGCAAACCCTTTGGTACGATGTTGAACAAAATAGCACGACCTACTGTAGTGTCTTTCACTTCAGTGGTGGTTACTTCGTTGCCTTCTTCGTCGTACAAAGTTTCGGTAATACGTACTTTAACGCGAGCGTGCAGTTCAGCTTGACCAGTGCGGTAAGCGCGCATCACTTCGTCGATATCAGAGAAGATTAAACCTTCGCCAATTGCGTTTACGCGGTCACGGGTCATGTAGTACAGACCCAATACAACGTCCTGTGACGGTACGATGATTGGATCACCGTTCGCTGGCGACAGTACGTTGTTGGTAGACATCATCAACGCGCGTGCTTCTAACTGAGCTTCGGTGGTCAGAGGCACGTGAACCGCCATCTGGTCACCGTCGAAGTCGGCGTTATAGGCCGCACACACCAATGGGTGCAGCTGAATCGCTTTACCTTCAATCAACAAAGGTTCGAATGCTTGGATACCCAAACGGTGCAATGTAGGTGCACGGTTCAGCATCACTGGGTGTTCGCGAATCACTTCGTCTAGGATGTCCCAAACGATAGGCTCTTCACGCTCAACCATCTTCTTCGCAGCTTTGATGGTCGTGGCCAAACCACGGTGTTCTAGTTTAGAGAAGATGAACGGCTTGAATAATTCCAACGCCATTTTCTTCGGCAGACCACACTGATGCAGACGCAGGTATGGACCTACGGTGATTACAGAACGGCCTGAGTAGTCAACACGCTTACCCAATAGGTTCTGACGGAAACGACCTTGTTTACCTTTGATCATGTCAGCCAAAGATTTCAGAGGACGCTTGTTAGAACCCGTGATAGCGCGACCGCGACGACCGTTGTCCAGCAACGCGTCTACGGCTTCTTGTAACATACGTTTTTCGTTGCGCACGATGATGTCAGGCGCGTTTAGCTCCAACAGGCGCTTCAAACGGTTATTACGGTTAATAACGCGACGGTACAGATCGTTCAGGTCGGACGTGGCGAAACGGCCGCCATCCAACGGAACCAATGGACGCAAATCAGGTGGCAGTACTGGTAGTACTGTCATGATCATCCACTTAGGATCGTTACCGGATTTCAAGAAGGCTTCTAGCAGTTTCAAACGCTTAGAAATCTTCTTCAATTTGGTTTCAGAGTTGGTGTTTGGAATTTCTTCACGAAGCATGTTCACTTCGTCTTCCAAATCAATGTCGACCAACAGGGCTTGAATGGCTTCAGCACCCATTTTGGCTTCGAACTCATCGCCGAATTCTTCGATGGCTTCGTAGTACTGCTCATCGTTCAGCAATTGACCTTTTTCCAGCGTGGTCATGCCAGGATCAACAACAACGAATGACTCGTAGTAAAGGATGCGTTCGATGTCACGCAGTGTCATATCCAGCATTAAGCCGATACGAGAAGGCAGTGACTTCAAGAACCAGATGTGTGCCACTGGGCTTGCCAGTTCAATGTGACCCATGCGCTCACGGCGAACTTTCGCCAGAGTCACTTCTACGCCACATTTTTCACAGATCACACCACGGTGCTTAAGGCGCTTGTACTTACCACACAAGCACTCATAGTCTTTTACTGGGCCGAAAATACGGGCACAGAAAAGGCCGTCACGTTCTGGTTTGAACGTACGGTAGTTAATCGTTTCGGGTTTTTTTACCTCACCGAATGACCATGAACGGATCATATCCGGCGAAGCCAGGCCGATTCGAATCGAATCGAATTCTTCTGCCTGAGACTCTTTGCGAAGCAAATTTAATAAGTCTTTCATCTGCCTTTAGCTCCTGGGCGGAGTTCATAAATCGCGGGTTGCCACCAACCCGCGCCTTTATTTGAATAGGGTTTGCCTTATTCGTTTTCGAGTTCGATATCGATACCCAAAGAACGGATCTCTTTAACCAATACGTTAAAGGACTCTGGCATACCCGGCTCCATACGATGATCACCGTCCACGATGTTTTTATACATCTTGGTACGACCGGTCACGTCATCGGACTTCACGGTTAGCATTTCTTGCAGGGTGTATGCAGCACCGTATGCTTCCAGTGCCCACACTTCCATCTCACCGAAACGCTGACCACCGAACTGAGCTTTACCGCCCAGAGGCTGCTGAGTAACAAGGCTGTACGAACCGGTCGAACGGGCGTGCATCTTATCATCCACCAAGTGGTTCAGTTTCAGCATGTACATGTAACCCACGGTCACTGGGCGATCAAATTTGTCGCCAGTACGGCCGTCGAACAAGGTTACCTGACCAGAATCTGGAATTTCCGCTAAACGCAGCATTTCCTTAATTTCGGCTTCTTTGGCACCGTCGAAGGCTGGTGTTGCCATAGGCACACCCTTACGCAGGTTGTTGGCCAGTTCTAAGATTTCCGTATCGGAGAAGCTATCCAAGTCTTCTTGGTTTACTTCATCACTGTGGTTGTAAATCTTAGCTAGGAACTCACGAACTTCGGCAACGGCTTTTTGCTGCTTGATCATGGCGTCGATTTTCTCGCCTAGACCTTTAGCCGCCATACCCAAGTGGATTTCCATGGCGGGTCGAGCAGGTTGAAGCCGTTGGCGAGCTTGCCGAAGCCGTGCCACTTGTCGCTGGACTTAAGGAACCAGCCGTCGCGCTTGCCGATCCCGGCGTCGACCAGCTCGTTCGGGCCCCAGACCCTGAACCACCAATCCTT
>JBFHVZ010000285.1:0-4171 GCA_041589295.1 Pseudomonadales bacterium | reverse complement strand
GATGATTGTTTACCTGTTGGTCTCAATTGCAAGGCACAGCGCCAAAGCTGGATGGACGGTTTTACGCATGATGCGGGTATTTCAAGTGAGTTTGTTTGAACGAAAAACGCTTAAGGCTCTACTTCAACCGGATCAATTTAAAACGAAGGTAAGCGAACCTCAGATGAGGTTCGCGATATGACGATAAAACTGTGGGACAGCAGTGGCTTGCTCTCCTTTTTTTATGCCATCTAATTCAACATTCAATTCAAGATTCAACTCAAGTTTAAAGTCACAAACCGTTAACAATTAAAACCACCAAGAATATTGGCTTAGCCGTGCTTGCGATTTGTGTTTGCAGAGTTGCGTATAGGTTGTGAGTGGGTGTTTTTAAGATACAACTCCAAATCCTGCTCGGTCCATAGAGTCATGTCTTCTCTTAGGTATTTCGAAATTCCAGCGTAAAACAAGCGGGAAGACTGCTTGCAAAACACGAGGAATTTCCACCACTGCTTCGGCTTTTTTAATTGCTTATCTTTAAACAGCAAATAAGCCTGCACTGAAAAAATTCCTACTGTTGTTAATGGCACCCATAGAAAAAATAAATAAAACCAAAGTCGCTTAGGTTGGCGGTAAGTATGATGATAAACGTCGAAACAAACAGCTTGGTGTTCGAGCTCCTCTAGGCAGTGCCAATGCAAAAAGCGCACGGCATCATTGTTCAAACCCTTTGTCCATTTCTCTGGGTTGGTCAAAACATCCCGACTGATATTGGCAGTAAAATGCTCAAAGCAAGCAGGTATAGAAGCACTAAAGGCGCGCGAAGCAAGTCGGTCTATCCACCCCAATAGGGACCCATACCATGATTGAAGTTTTTTCAATGCTGGATACTGCTTAAACAAAACGTCATTACATTGGTTGTGTACGTAAGCATGACGTAACTCTTGTTGCACAAACGTTCTACCTTGTTCGTGCAGTGTGTTATCGGAAATGTCATTTAGTTGTTGTTGAATATTGGTGCTGACGTATCGCTCAAGGGTCGGTATAAAAACCGAAAGCGCGTGAAAAAAATGGCACTGATGTACAGTTCCAAGCCAAGGAAACGGCTGCGCTGTGAAATCAAAATCGAACTCGCGCAAATGCAATTGCACGTTATCTGGGGTAGAGCTGCCCATAAAAAATTCGACGTGTGTAAATAAGAAGACCGCAGCATAGCACATAGCAGGTTGTGATCACTGAGATGCATCACGATATAAACAGTGCGTTCGAGAAAAAGAGCTGGCCATCCGCGAAAATTAGGTTAGATTGCAGAACCTAGAGCGACGCCGAACAAAAAACTGTTAGAGGGAATCTAAGTGATCGATCAATTTTCAAAGGCCATGGTACGATGGCGCTATCTTGTCGTACTGATCAGCATTGCGTTGATATTTTTAGCCGCGACTGGCGCTTCACGACTGAGTCTTGATACCAACTACAGAGTCTTTTTTGCAGAAGGGAATCCTCAGCTACAAGCATTTGATGCTCTGCAAAACACCTATACCAAAACCGACAATATTCTTTTCATGGTGATTCCCGAAGATGGCGACGTCTTTGATGAGACAACCATGAAGCTCGTGTTCGAACTAACCGATGCGGCTTGGCAGCTACCCTTTACGTCTCGTGTTGATTCTCTTTCCAACTACCAACACACCGTGGCTGATGAAGATGAACTGGTTGTAGAGGATTTGATTCTAGACCCAGCTGATTTAACAGAGGAACGTTTACAAACCATTCGTACCGTATCGACCAATGAACCTCAGTTAGTTAAACGCTTGGTCAGTCCTGAAGGTCATGTGACCGCAGTAAACGTTACAGCATTGCTACCCCATGAATCAGCCAACGAAACGCCAGAGCTTGTAGCCGCGGCGCGCGAATTGAGAGATCAATTCAAAGCCGATTACCCAGGTTACGACATTAAACTCACCGGCATGGTGATGATGAATAATGCGTTCTCGGAAGCTTCCCAAGTAGACATGATGACCTTAGTACCGCTTATGTTTTTGGTGGTGCTGGTCACATTAGCTATTTTACTACGCTCAATCAGCGGCACCTTTAATACTCTGTTGGTAATACTGTTTTCCATTATATCGGCCATGGGCCTCACAGGCTGGTTTGGCGCGGTCATCAGCCCACCAGTCGCGAGTGCACCTACGATAATATTAACCATGGCGGTTGCCGATGCGGTACACCTGTTGGTTACCATGCGGCAAAATATGCTTCATGGCATGAGTAAACATGACGCCATTGCCGAAAGTGTGCGCATTAACTTTATGCCGGTGTTAATTACCAGTGTGACGACGGCTATTGGCTTTTTAACTATGAATTTTTCGGAAGCGCCGCCATTCCACACACTGGGTAATGTCGTCGCCATGGGCGTGACCATCGCATTTGTTTTATCTGTGACTTTTTTACCGGCGCTTGCGGCTATTTTGCCGATGAAAGTAGCAGTGGTAGAAGAAGGTCAACGTCATTACGGTGCCATGGATAAACTTGCTGATTTTGTTATTGCGCAGCGCAAACCTTTGTTTGCCGGTACCATTGTGCTCACAGTCGGTTTGGTTGCGATGATTCCCCGTAACGAAATCAACGATAACTTTGTTGAATATTTTGACGAAACCGTAGACTTCCGTATTGCCAGTGACTATGGCAACGAGAACTTAATCAGTGTTTACAATATTGAGTATTCGTTAGGTGTTAAAGAAAAGGGCGGTATCAGCGAACCTCAATTTTTAATTGATACCGAACGCTTTGCTAATTGGCTGCGTAGCCAGCCAGAAGTGCAACACGTCAGCACCATTACCGATACATTTAAACGCTTAAATAAAAGCATGCATGCCGATGATGAGACTTGGTATAAATTGCCAGATCAGCGTGACTTGGCGTCGCAATACTTGCTGCTGTATGAATTGTCTTTGCCATTTGGTTTAGACCTAAACGACCAGTTAGATACCAATAAGTCTGCGACCCGTGTAGTGGCCACATTCGAAAACCAAAGCACAAAAACCATGCTGGGATTAGAGCAACGCATTAGTGAGTGGCTAGAAAAAGAATTACCCTACATGGAGGTGTACGGTGCAAGCCCGGGCTTGATGTTTAGCCACATTGGACAGCGCAATGTTAATTCCATGGTGGGCGGCACTATGCTGGCGTTGGTATTAATTAGCTTTATTCTAATCTTGGCGTTGCGCTCATTGCGCATTGGTATCATGAGTTTGGCCCCTAATCTAATTCCAGCCGCTTTGGCCTTTGGTGCTTGGGGGTTAATGGTGGGTGAAATCGGTATGAGTCTCGCCACGGCTGCTGGTATGACACTCGGTATCGTCGTGGATGATACGGTTCATTTCTTAGCGAAATATTTACGTGCCCGTCGCGAAAAAGGTTACAGCAGTGAAGAAGCCGTACGTTATGCATTCCATACCGTGGCGGTGGCACTATTGGTGACAACTATTGTTCTGGTATGTGGTTTTGGTGTGCTCGCATTATCGACGTTTAAAATGAATGCCGATATGGGCTTGATGACGGCCATGACCATTGCCATAGCGTTAATCGTGGATTTCTTATTCTTGCCGACCTTGCTAATGAAAATGGATCAAAAAGAACGATCTGAAATTTCAAAAGATGAAACGCCAACGCGCGTAAGCCAAACCGTGTAGTTGCAAAGCAATCGGCATAGCAAAACATGAAAAAATCCCCAGTCGATTTAATCGGCTGGAGATTTTTTATTTAGAAGCGATAAGCAAGTGTGAGAGCAATATTATTTTCGCTTTCTAGTTCACCTGCGCCGTCTTCTTCTAGCTCGTTTTTACGGTCTTCAAATGCAGGGGAATTAGCAAATAACAATTCGAAGTGAAAGTGATTTGCTACAAAGCCGAATCCAAATGCAGTGCCAGGGAATTGTTCAATCTCACATTCACTGTCGCTGTAAAAACTAAATTCACAGATTTCTAACGCAGCCACCGCATTGCTGTAATAAAAGCTCATACGGGGTCTAAGCGCACCGACACTCTCTGGTGCGGTAAGGTGAGCACCAACTGCGATAGCTGGCTTAGCGAAACAAACACCAGCGCCTGCCGAGATTGAAAAAGCGTTGGCAGACGGAAACTCCACATTCACACCCAATAAACCGTAGGGAATACCAAGTCCTAGGCCTACT
>JBFHVZ010000284.1:0-4270 GCA_041589295.1 Pseudomonadales bacterium | reverse complement strand
GCCACTGGTCGTTCTGACTTCCCAAACCAAGTTAACAACGTACTGGGCTTCCCATTCATCTTCCGTGGTGCATTAGACGTTCGTGCTACCCGCATCAACGAAGAAATGAAACTGGCTGCTGCTAAAGCACTGGCTGACTTGGCGAAAGAGCCTGTTACTCAGGAAGTTCTGGATGCATACGGTCTGGATTCTTTGGAATTCGGCAAAGACTACATCATCCCTAAAGCTGTCGACACTCGCTTGCTGGGCGCGGTATCTACCGCAGTAGCTCAAGCAGCAATCGACACTGGTGTTGCAGAAGGTCCATTGCCAGCGAACTACCCATTGAAGTCTATTGCAGACATCTAATGAGGCAGTCGGACGTCGGGTGACTGACGTCTTGTGCTGATTAAAAACCGTGATCAGAAATGATCGCGGTTTTTTTATTTTTAAAGACATAAAAAAATCCCAATCTGCAAAACAGATTGGGATTTTTTAGCATCCGACGTCAGTCGCCTGACGTCCGACCAAGAAGTTAGAACAACACGCGCGCGCGAATGGTGCCTTCTACTTCTTTCACTTTTTCCAACGCTAATTCACCTGCAGAGGCTTCAACGTCGATAACAACATAGCCGATGTCCGCAGTCGTTTGAAGGAACTGGCCAAGAATGTTGATGTTGTTTTCAGCAAAGATGGTGTTGATGGCATTCAACACGCCTGGCTGGTTTTTGTGAATGTGCAGAATACGGTGGAACTTACCGTGTTGTGGCAACGCCACCTCAGGGAAGTTAACCGCTGACAAGGTCGTACCTGTGTCAGAGTAAGTAGCGATCTTCTCGCCCACTTCTTTACCAATGTTCGCTTGTGCTTCTTGGGTAGAACCACCGATGTGCGGCGTCAGGATCACATTGTCTAGACCACGCAATTCAGAAACGAATTCGTCATCGTTACCTTTTGGTTCCACTGGGAACACGTCGATAGCTGCGCCGCCGATGTGACCGCTCTTGATGGCTTCTGCCAAAGCAGGAATGTCGACAACGGTACCACGAGCCGCGTTGATGAACAGGCTACCAGCTTTCATTTTGGCAAACTGCTCAGCGCCCATCATGTTTTTGGTGTCGCCCGTTTCTGGCACGTGCAAAGACACGATGTCAGACATAGCCAACAGTTCATCCATGCTTTCTACTTGTGTCGCGTTACCCAAAGGCAATTTGGTCACAACATCGTAGAAGTAAACCTTCATACCCAGACCTTCGGCCAAAACAGACAGCTGAGTACCGATGCTGCCGTAACCCACGATGCCTAGGTTTTTACCACGGATTTCATAGCTGCCTACCGCAGACTTAATCCAGCCACCACGGTGACAAGACGCGTTCTTCTCTGGAATGCCGCGCAGCATCAGGATGGCTTCACCCAATACCAATTCAGCAACGGAACGGGTGTTAGAGTAAGGCGCGTTAAACACAGGAATACCGCGCTTCGCCGCTGCTTGCAGGTCAACTTGGTTAGTACCGATACAGAAACAGCCTACACCGATCAGTTTCTCAGCCGCTTCAAACACGTCTTCGGTCAACTGAGTACGAGAACGGATACCCACAAAGTGTGCATCCTTGATTTTGGCCTTAAGTTCATCGCCTGCCAGTGCAGTCTTGATGTACTCAATGTTGGTGTAACCTGCGGAGTTCAGGGTATCCAGAGCGGACTGGTGCACGCCTTCCAACAGCAGAATGCGGATTTTGCTTTTATCTAGAGAAGTATCAGTCATCTATATTAGACCCGTAGTAAGTATTCGCTAACCGACGCTCAGGTGGGTGATCGAGGGATCACAGCCCGAAAATCAATCAACCTGCATAATTTTAAGGCGCGTATGGTATCATAGCGGCCTTTGAAAAAAGCCCCATCAGCAGCGAAAAGTATGCAACTTCAATTGCATCCCTTTCATATTGGAATCCAAACATGAGCTCAAGTATTAGCCCGGAACAGATCATCAGCCGCCTGCAAACCATTGTTGGTGAAGATAAGGTCAAGACCGATGCCGACTCCCTGGAAACCTTTGGTAAAGACTGGACCAAAATTTACGCGCCCAAGCCTTTGGCCATCACCTTCCCAAAAACCACTGAGCAAGTGGCCGACATCGTTAAAGCCGCCAACGAACTAGAATTCGCCATCGTGCCATCTGGCGGTCGTACCGGTTTGAGCGCAGGCGCCGTCGCCGCCAACGGCGAAGTAGTGGTTGCCCTTGATCACATGAACAGCTTGAGCGATTTCAACGCCATTGACCGTACCGTACGCTGTGGCGCTGGGGTCATTACCGAACAACTGCAAAACTTCGCCGAAGAAAACGGCCTGTACTATCCAGTGGATTTTGCCTCAGCAGGGTCTAGCCAAATCGGCGGCAACATCGGCACTAATGCCGGTGGCATCAAGGTTATCAAATACGGCATGACCCGCGATTGGGTTGCCGGTCTAAAAGTCGTCACTGGTAAAGGCGACATTCTTGAACTGAACAAAGACCTAGTGAAAAACAACACTGGCTACGACATGCGTCAGTTGTTCATCGGCGGCGAAGGCACACTAGGCATCATCACCGAAGCCACCATGCGTCTCACGCGCACACCCAAAAACCTAAATGTATTGGTATTAGGTGTACCTGAATTCGAAGCCATCATGGACGTGCTGCACGCTTACCAAGGCAAAATGGATTTAACCGCGTTTGAATTTTTCTCCCACAAGGCCATGAGTAAAGTCATCGCCCGTGGCGATGTGCCAGCACCGTTCGAGACCGAAGCTGAATACTACGCATTGATCGAATTCGAAGCCCTGACCGATGCCGATGTGGATTGCGCCATGGAAATCTTCGAGCACTGCGTGGAAAAAGGCTGGGTGCTGGACGGAGTGATTTCTCAAAGCGAAACCCAAGCGAAAAACCTGTGGCGTCTGCGTGAAGATATTTCTGAAACCATCGCTGAATGGACACCCTACAAAAACGACATCTCTGTTGTGGTTTCCAAAGTGCCGCCGTTTTTGCGTGAAATCGAAGAAGTGGTTAATAAAGAATACCCAGACTTCGAAATCATCTGGTTCGGTCACATTGGCGACGGCAACCTGCACCTAAACATTCTGAAGCCAGACGCATTGCCAAAAGAAGAGTTCTTCGAAAAATGCGCCAAGGTCAGCACCTGGGTATTTGAAATTGTTGAAAAATACAAAGGCTCAGTGTCTGCCGAACACGGCGTGGGCATGACCAAGAAACCGTATTTGGAATACACCCGTTCTAAAGAAGAAATCGAATACATGCGTGCGTTGAAAGCGGTGTTTGATCCGAAGAATGTGATGAATCCGGGTAAAGTCATCGACCTGTAGCTAGCTTGCTTGCTCTAACTGCGTTGGAGTGCTTACTCGAAATCCTCATTTAGTAAACTAAACTCCGGTTTCTCATAAGCACTCCGCCTTGTTATAGCATCGCCGCAAACGCTACAAGGACGAAAGCCAAACCTGTAGGAGTCGAGCCCTGCTCGCGATACCAAAAGCGATGATTAAATCCTTGAGCAACGATGGTGAATATATTTAATTAAACGTATTCACCATCGACACGACTTATGAGTAATCAAGGTTATCGTGGTCGCGAGCGGGGCTCGACTCCTACAACTTCACAAAAGCATAATAAGCATCTTCCGTCTCCCGTACTGCGTTGAGCTAAGAAATGTTCTCCCATAAAACCACTTCCAACGAATCCCTTAACCTAACCCTTGGCAAAATTGTCTGTGTTGGCCGTAACTATGCCGAGCACGCAAAAGAGTTAGGTAACGAAATCCCCAAGTCGCCCTTGTTGTTTATCAAGCCCGCCACCGCAGCGGTTGCCTTAGAAACGCCGTTTGCCATTCCGCAAGATCAAGGCGAGGTACATCACGAAGTGGAAATCGCGGTGCTCATTGCTAAAACCGCCAGCAAGATCAGTGAAGCCGAAGCATGGGGTCATGTTTCCCACGTGGGCGTGGCGTTGGATTTAACGCTGCGCGATGTACAAAGCAAATTGAAAGAAAAAGGCCAACCATGGGAAATGGCAAAAGCATTTGATGGCGCATGCCCGTTATCCAAATGGACGCCGTTAGAAAACCTCAGCAATAAAAACAAAATCGCCATTCGCTTAGAACGTAATGGCGAGCTTAAACAAGACGGTGATTCCACCATGATGCTGACCAGCATCCCAAAACTCGTCAGCTACATCAGCCAGTTTTTTACACTCGAAGCTGGCGACGTGGTGATCACCGGCACACCGGCTGGGGTTGGC